>JAQTRP010000131.1 GCA_028711765.1 Candidatus Omnitrophota bacterium
TTCCGAATATAAAGGCGAAAAAAAGTATCTCGCCCAAGAAATAGAGATACTCCAAAAAGCCGAGGCAGAAAATGACCCCCGCGATTAAGTTTAAATACGACGCAGTAAACCATATCTACCGCCTGAGAGGGGATATTATCCCGTCTAACACCGGGATTTTATCAGCCGAGGGCTTGTTTGATTATATCGGCGTACCAGAGGCAAGCATGGAGGCGGCCCGGCTTTTTGGTAGTGCCGTGCATAAGGCGTGCGAGTTATGGGATAAATCAACGCTCGATGAATCCATTTTGTCGAAGCCGTTGGTCCCGTACCTTGACGCTTGGAAAAAGTTTGTCCGTGAAATGCAACCGGTAGTCAATACCGAGTGGATAGAGAGGCCGATATGCTCATATCAACACCGCTTCGGCACTATCCCGGACAGGGTTTGGACGATCAACAATAAGCTCACTGTTCTGGAAATAAAGTCAACCTCAACAATGCAAAAGGCGGTCGGCATACAGTTGGCAGGGCAGGCTATCGCAATCAAAGAAAACCTGGGCCCGGTAAAACAGCGGTGGGCGGTACAGTTAAAAGACAACGGAACGTACCAGATATACACGTACGAAAGCAGGGCGGATGAAACGATCTTTATAAGTTGCTTAAATGTCTGGAGATGGAAAAGGGAAAACCTTTAAGGAGGATTTTTATGGACAACGTAATCGAGATACCCGCAATTAACACGGAGAAAGCGGATACGGCATTTACGGAGGCAACCGAGGTATTGAATAGCGCAAAGGGCGTTATCATCAAGACCCCGGAACAGGCGCAGAGGGCCGGGGACTGGCGCAATCGCATTAAGACCAAACTGAAAGAGCTTGATGATGACCGGAAGGAGCTTACCCGGCCACTGGATGAGATCAAAAAGAAGATCATGGATAAGTACCGGCCGGCGGTTGAGCGGCTTGAAGAAGCATACCGGATATTTGACCGTGGGCTTTCCGGATACCTTGCTGAACAGGAGCGGATCAGGCAGGAACAGCAAAGAAAACTCGATGAGGAAGCCCGGAAGAAGCGCGAGGCTGCCGAAGCTAAGGCCGCAGAGTGGGCTGAGAAGGGAAACGAAAAGAAAGCCGAGGAATGGGCTGAGAAGGCTGAAACAGTGATTGCCCCGGTTGTCGCAACACCGCCTAAAGTGGAAGGCATAACAACCCGTGATGATTGGGAAATTGAGATCACGAACACCAATGCTATTCCGCGCGAGTGGCTTGTACCTGATGTGCAGGCGATAAGCAAATTCGTTAAGTCAACCAAAGGGATGAAGCAGATACCGGGAGTCAAGATCATACCTAAGAAGGTGATCGTAAAATCAAGATAACACCGCCGAAAGGTGGGGAGGGATGGAGGATACCATGCCCGACACCGCCCTTGAAGCCACGATACGCACGCTTACACTGTAAACGTGCAAGAAAGGATGAAAATGAAAAAACTATACTTAATCAAAGCGTTTGCCCAGTGGGAATATGAAAATAAAGTTTTCAATATGGGCGAAAGGGATTTTAGAGTGTTAGGTGAAGATGTTGAAGATGCTATTTATAATTTAAAATGGCATTTAACGTCAAACTGTTCCCGGTATATGTTTGATGAAATAGGAGAAGATAATTCTCTAAAGGCAAAGTTGATAAAAATAGGAGTAAACGACTGTGCTTATACTGGAAAATGGGTAGATGTAATCGGGGAGAATGGTAAATGAAGCCTCGTAAGATACGCCCAGGTGGATGGTATAAAAACATAAGCATACGGATACCGATAACTGATTATATCGTATGTGCTACCTGCAAGAAAAAAGTTTCATCCAGATTATTAAAACAGAAAGTTGTATTAAAAAAAGACGGTAGTTATGCGGTAAAAGGGTCATGCCCTGTTTGCAGGCAATTTGCCAAGTGGATACCGAAAACGGAGAGTAAATGGCCAAATCTGTAAATATGGAAAGCTATAAATCCAGCAATATGGAAAACTGTATTTTAATAACAAGAGTTTTTTGGGAAAGATTTTTTGAACAGTTGGCGGATTCTGAAAAAGTAATGCCGGGAGAATTAGTGTTGTGTTATCTTGCACAATTAAAATCGGAAAGTATTTGTTGTAAAAAACTTGAACTCAATAATGAGTAAATATCATTCCCAAAAATGCACCAAGAAAGAGGCAATAAAATACCTCAATCACTGCCGAATTATCCATTGGAGATATGTAAAACATCCTTCTTGGTGTAGGGGTTGGCTTGGCAGTCAACAACATCACAAGGAATGGGTTGATAGATATACGGCAATAATTAACCTTTTAAAAAATGTTAAGAACAGATAGCCGCTGGCGATTGCATGCAAGAAATATTATCCGAGAGGTTGCGGAGCAGAATAAAACAGTTTCCCTCGCAGAAGTAAGAAAGCTAATTTCTCAAGCATATCCCTTTGGTGAAAGAAAATATCATCCCTATAAATGTTGGCTCAGAGAGGTTGATTTATTCTTTAAGCAAAAGGATGCTCTTGAAAAATGGAATCAGGAATCAAAATTATTTTAGGAGGTGATTATGCCTGATACAGAAATTGAATCCACGATACGAAGGAATAATGAGATACAGGAGCAAGCGATCAACGAACGCCAAGCCAGACCGACACAGCTTGAGAAGTTGCGGAACCTGTTTGAACGCCGGGCCGGATTATGGATACCGTTGCCGGAGATCATAGCTCAGACTCATATCATGCAATATAATGCCCGAATCCATGAGCTTAAATACCCCACGGAAGCGCACCGAAAACCCATGAATATCATAAATAAGACGGAACGAGTGGAGGGAGTTGTCCATTCGTTCTATAAGTATGTGGAGGACGAAAGGAACGGGCAGAGGAGGTTGTTTTGAAAACCTTATTCCCTATAACTTTGATAATCTTAGACCTTGCCGCCTCGGTTGTTTACGGGTGTTATGGTGATTGGCGCAGAGCGGTTTATTGGATGGCGGCGGGAGTGTTGACTTTGACGGTGACGATATGAGTGACATCAAACTAATCCTCGGAGATTGCCTTGAAGAAATGAAGAAGGTCCCGGATAAGAGCGTGGATTTGGTGCTGACTGATCCGCATCGAGCCGAAATACTTTGAAATCGCAAAGCGCCGGATTGATAACGCGGTGCAGGATATGTTTGTGGGGTTAAAATAGCAACGGGGGAGAGGGAGCGTAAAAAACCCTTGACTTTTGGGGTGGGTGTGGTATAGTGACAATACCTACTAAGAAGGTGAAAGAATGAAAAGAATGACACGGATAATAAAAATGATACCAATACCTCGACGAGAATATCTTTCGGGGTTTTTTTGTTTATCCTCCGGCGGACAGCCGTTCTTAGCGGCCCGTGTCTTTTGTCTGCCGGGGGATTTTTAATTTATGGGGTATGTATGAACGATAAAGACATCCGCTATTTTCCTCACGATCACAACGCCAGAACAGATCCAAAAATACAGGCTTTAATTAAAAAACATGGTGTAGAGGGTTAC
>JAQTRP010000047.1 GCA_028711765.1 Candidatus Omnitrophota bacterium
GAGAATTTAAGCAAGATACTTAATGGTGCCGAGGATACCCCCGGCGCTCTTGAGGTTTACGATAAAGTATCGGCCCGCTACGAGAACGGGCTCGAGGATTACGGTTCGGTAAGGAGGGCGCGCGAGAAAGTGCTGCAACTGCAGGAAGAGATTAACGCCCGCCGCGCTATTCTTGAAGAACTTCTTAATAGAGACGAAAACTTACACGCTAAACTCAGTAAAGACCTCGAGGAAGTCGATAAGCAATTTCCGCTTACTCCCGAGGCAGAGAAAGCGTTTACTAAAGCCGTTGAAGGTAGCCCCAGAATGTGGGCGAGAGACGATGTGTTTACCTTGGAAGACCTTAGCAAGGAAGGTCTTCGTGGCCTCGTCCGTCACGCGAGGGAAAATTCGATTGAGCTTACCATAGCGAAACTCGCGATGAACGGAGCCGAAAGAGAGATGGACGAGGGTGTGTACGCGTGGAAAGGCGATTCGGAATACACCCGTCTTATCGATGGCAGGAAGAAGGTTGAGGGGGAAATGACGGAGTGGTTGGAAAAACAGCCTTCAAAGGGGTTTCCTATATTCGGCTGGGGGAAGGAAGATCCCGTTGAGTTTGCCAAGACAAAGAAGGAAAAGCTGAATTCGTTAATGAATCAAGAAGCTTCCCTTAACGGCAATATTGCCGTAAGGCGTGCGATGGTTGCCCGCGCATTGATAATCAATAATATTTTGGAGTCGCAGGATAGAATCAAAACCCTTGAGGCAAGGGCGAGGGAGTTGGAAAAGGAGTACAAAGCCATTAGTTCGCAGAAGGCCCCCGAGGGGAAAGGCGTTAAAGTTAGGAAGGCTTCTGAATTCGACAAGACGATTAAAGGGATGGAACCGATTCTTGAGGAACAAGAGAGGCTCAATGCTTGTTTGGCCGACGAGAAGGCCGCGCTAAAGGGTTATGACAGTGAACTCGGAATCCTTGAGAAAATTATCGCGGAAGATGAAAGTACGCATGGCTGGTGGTCGCCGACAAAAAAGGCTATTCGGGCGGAATTGAGCAAGACGAAGGAAGCGCGCAAGAGCCTGCGGCGTGAAATGAGAGTGATTCAGTGTTCGGAATTCGACCTCAAAAAAGAAATCCCGGGTTTTAATTTTACGCGGTTTATCAGAGTCGATAAATTTACGATAGGCGGTGATTTTGACGGTAATTTCACATTTGGCATTGAGGGGCGCCTCTTTAAAGAATACAAGGGCGCTCTTGATCTTAAAGCGCAAAGGCTTTTTGCCCAGCGTCTCGCCTTATCCCAGACATCAAATAATGTTATGAGCGGTGCCGTCCGCACCCTTGTAGACTTCAAGAAATGGTATCACGGAGTTAAGCGCCAAGAGCCTGTGATAGAAGAAAGCGAGAGGCGGGTTAATTACTTCCAGAATCGCTACGATCAGATAGAAGGCCAGGTGGGAGACAAGGACCGCGAGAACGTCAAAAAGAGCCTTGAGAACGAGAAGGTTAATTTAGAGGAACGAAGGCTGAAGCACGAAATTGCAAGACAGAACTATGAGCGGGCGCTCCGTGCCCTAAAGGAAGCGCTTGGGATGGATGTTTCCAAATACGAAGATAGCGACGGTTATTTTGAGGGAATTGTGTATCTAAAAGAGCCCGGCAGCAAAGATAAAGCCGTTAATATAGCGGGCATTCACGATGGCGTACGCCTCGGGAGTTTGGCGCTTTTTGATAAGACCGGCGATGAGGAATTCGCAAAGGCCGTGGAGGGTATTTATAAGGACGCTGCCGACGGTTACGACACCTAGATACCGCTCCTTATTAATGATATTGCCTACTTAGGGGCCCGCGCGGCCATAACGGAGTCAAGAGACAACCTAGGTCTGCCGTGGAGAGTTTACGGCCTCCTTTCGGGCGGCTTCGGTGCCGAGCTTACGATATGGCAGGGTATGGAGAAATGGGAACAAAAGGTAAGGCAGATAATGGCGGATAGACAGATGGAAAACTTCGCCTTTAGCCATTTTATGAACCGTGTATGGTTCCATAACGAGGGTAAGAAACTGGACTCCAAAAGCGCGGAGCTCGACAATGTGTGCGCGGACAATGCTTCCGCCGTCAGCGCCGCGCGCCGGGATGTGCTCGTTTCGCTTTTTATAAATGAAGACGGCTGCAAGGCGGAATTTGAGGCCCTTAAGAAATTCGAAAGAGATTTCCGGGGATGTAACGCGAGCCCGGCGGAACTTCTGAACTTTGCCGAAGGGGCGATCGTTATCAGATATGCTGGTCTTTTTGAGGCGCTTAAGAGAAGCCAGATTAACGAGGAAGAATTTAGCAGCGGATTAAGCGGTCTCGCGAAAGAACTTAACGTTGAGATAAACGAAGAAGGTGTCAGGGCCGAATTGAATAAGATTTGGAACGGCTGCTGGTATCAACTTCAGAGCGAAGAGAAAAGGGATGATTTCAGGCGTACAATTAGGGGTAGGCTTGCGGAAAGGCTTGTAGTTACTGCGAAGGGAGATATTTTCGGGGGCACGCTCGCGAAAGAGGCCGAGAGGGCTTTTTGCGAGAAATATGGGCTTATTCTTTCCTGCGGCGATTGCAAAACTCCTCATAAGACAGTCACAAAAGTTATTGCGGAAGCCGATAGCGCGTTGCAATACGTAAACTCGAACAAGCACAAAGAAGGAAAAGACCTTCTTACGAAGCAGACAGAGATTAACGAACAGAGGCTGAACCTTGTAAATATGCTGCGCGAGGAATCGCGTTACTTCCACGATGCCGTTATTGAAAAGACGGGGCAGTGGACGCTTCCCGATCCCTCGACTGTAATTATAAGGCCCGATGAAGGCCGTCGTTACGGCGTTGTCAAGCATCCTCCGATTACGACCGAAGAAGCCAAAGGCATCTTAAAGGAAGACTGGGAAGCAAAAGTTAATGTAAAAGAAGCTAATAAGATGCTTGAGGCTACCAAATTCTATTTCTGGTTAAAAAGGCTTACCGTAACGTTGTACGCGAATGTGATTCGCAATAGTGGCGGGGGCGGAGGCGGTGGCGGCGGCGCAACGCCTTCTCAGCCGACTCGTCCGACAAAACCGCCATTTCCGAATGATCCTCCTCAGCCGGGTAGCGGTGGAGGTTCCGGCGGTGGGGCACGCAGCTCTTCGGGCGGTGGTTCCAGCTGGGAATTTGGAGCGGGTGTTAGGGTTGTTCTTGAAGTCCCGCTTGTGGAACTTTTGTGCAATTCGGAAGTGCGAACCGCGGAGTTTGTGGTAGACCAGGCGCAGGATGCGCGTGTCCTTGCCGATTACGAAAGACGCAGAGAAGTTGCTGAGTCGGCCACGGAACTGGAGGCTTCATTCCTAAGATTGAGATGGGCGCAGATTTTTGAGACGCTCGCGCAAAAGAACCTTGATAAATTTAAGAATATTGACCAAAAAGTGTACCAACCGGAATTCTCCGGAGCCAACAGGGCCCACGAACAGGCGATGGTTCAGAAAAAGAACTCCCTCAAAGACTATGAGTTCAGGCTCCGCGAATTTCTTACTATGTTAAGGACGACGGAAGCCAAGGGCAAGGTATTCACCAATCTTTCCAAAGCCGAAAAGCTGAGGATCGCCGAGCAGGCCGGTTTCACGGTCGAAGTCCTCGAGAAAATCCTCCTTGCCGATGACTTTGATATGGAAAAGGGCCTCAAGATATCTCTTGAGCAACTTGATATACAGAAGCTTGAGCTGACTCGCGCCACCCTTGACCGGTGGCTCCCCAAAATTACCGTGACGGCCAATATCGGCATTCCTGATTCGACCGCGGAGATAAAAATCAGCCTGACGCTTTATAACGGCGGAAAACACCGCGCCGCTATCGAGGACGCGGAGATTATGGTCAAGAATGCGGAGCAGTTCATAAAGGATGCCGGTGTGGCGGCTAAACACAAAGCGGATAAGATTTTCAGGGATGTGCGCCAGACACAGAGCGAACTTCGCGGAAGAGAACTTGAGCGCGATAGCATGCAGACGGCGCTTCTTAAAGATATCGTGAGACAAAGCCCGCAGGGCAACGAGCGCGCCACGTGGGAAGACCTTGATAAAACGATGAAGTGGTGTAACGACGCGGAGCTGAGCAGTATCGATGCCCTTGCGGAGCACGAAAAGGCCGTATGGAGATTCAGGGAATATTCAAAACTCTACAAAATACCGGAGAGAACAATCGAGAAGACCCTTGTTCCTGAAGAGAGCGTAAGCGAACCGCGCCGGATCGGAGAAGGTATATCCCATGATTTTACTTATGATGCTACCCTGACGCAAAGGCCTATAAGAAAAAGGATTATTTCCGAACCGGAGACCAAACAGGCGAAGGAGGTCCCGGCTAAACCCTCTTATACTACTACCGAAATGCACAAGAAGGGCATAGAAAGCTACGGCCGTGACGTAAAATTGGAGAAGTATACGCATGTTAAGATCAATTATGAAAAGCAACCCTACCTAGCGCAACTTAAGACAAAGTGGCAGGAAATCTTTGCTGCGCTTAATATGCGTTGCGATGATTATTGTTTTATGAATGCCGATGACTGGGTTGCCAATGTCCTTGTGCCTTATCAGAAAAGCCATGATTTCACCGATGCCGTGATGCTGGATAGGCTCGATCTTATGATAAAAGGCGCGAAGTGGCTGAATTCGATGAGTTCGAATGAAAAGAATGAAAAAGACGAGACGCTTACCTATTTACAAGCAATCATGAAGATTAAAGATTCATCGGGCCTTACGCGGCCGTTTGCCGTGCGTTTTAACCGTCACATATTGGGTTACCTTGGCTCGAGGGAGCAGGCGCTTATTTCGGAAAGGGTTGTGGAAGGGAAGAAAACGACGGCCAATGTGCCGAAAGATTATGCCGTCGATCCCGATGTGCTTGGTATTCTAAGCTTTTTCGCGCTACAACAGATCAAATCAAGCGGCGCAAACAGAGAGACAGGCATGACGAAAGGGCAACAAGATGGAGCGGTCGAAGCCATGAAATACAATATGGCAGAGGCCCTGCCCGTCATTGTTCTTGGAGCTAAGGATATTGTTAACCGGAATGGGAAAGTTATCGACTACACAGACGCCGAGCAGGCAATGCTAAATAACGGATATTACCGCAAGTGGGTAAATCCGATAGACCTCGAACTTGAGGATGCGGAACTTTTCCGCCATAACGCGGATGACGAGAGAAATAATAAGTACTCGAGGCTTCGTGAGATACTGAAGCATATTCTTGACGGCACCCTTCTTTATCAATATGGAGACCAGTATGAGCAGGGAATGCTTGGCGCCGTGGATTCGGCCCATTACTACAATCGCGATCTCCAGCCCTATGAAGGGACTACCGAAAACGACGGTACATTGACCGGCAGGATTCGCTCGGTGGATGAGCAACTCGCTCTCGAAGAAGAGCTTACACGGAAGCTGATCGCGCCTATGGTCAAGGATGAAGACAGGAGCATCGGACTCCAGCACTTCCTCGGCGAATTGAATGAGAAGAATATCGCGGGTCTTCGCGAGTCGGCCGTGCTTAGGGATTACATAAGGCAGAGGGAAGAGCTCAAGAGAAAAGCCGGCAGCACTAGTTTAGAAGGTACCGAGCCTTACGAGATCCTTGCGGAAAATATAAGAAAAGAGCTTCGTTTGCAGACGCAGAGCTGTCTTGACGGAAGCGTAAGGTACTGGGTGCCGTATATACTTGAGCAAAATCCCCAAATCAGGACGCATCTCTTTAAGAGCGCGAAGCTCTACGGCGAAGGTATGGTAGCCCTCGAAAAAGGCGGAAAACCGGGCGAGGAGTTCATAAATCTCTTTGTTCCTGAGGCGCAAGCCGTTATCAGAGACTCGTCGTTGAGCGTTGCCGCGAAACTTGCCAAGCTTGATGAGATACGTTCGAGGGCTAAAGACGATAAGCTATTCAACCTTCTTAGCGATTCTGATGTCAAAACGCTTCATAATGGTCTGTGCAAACTCTTCGCGGATCTCGAACGCCTGACGGGTTTAAAGAACTTCAAAGGGCTCTATCCCGGTTTTTCAAGGCTCGACCCCGATCACATGGGCGTTGCCTTCTACTGGCTCGAGGCCATTGAAAAGGGGAAGAAAGAAAAAATTGCGCAAGGAGGGAGCGAAGAGGACGCATGGAAAGAGCTTGAGGCCTTCTTCGACGCGCTTAATCACGATTCAACTAAGAATGCCGCAGAAAAAATGATAAAGGCCATCGAGCGGGACGATAATTTGAACTTCAATTCGTATAACCCGAAACACATGGGTTATTTGGCGAGCCTCGCGCGTCGTAGGGTGGAAATGGGGGATGTATGGATGAGGAATTACGCTCGATATATCCCGGTCATCCTAAGGGACAATGAGGCAAAAACGAGACAGCAGGCTATTCAGGATGCCGCTCGTATTCAAAGCGCGAAGTTTGGAAGAAAATTCGACTTTACGGAAAAAGGCTTTACGGATGAGCCCGAGGTTCAGGGAGCTGTATTATCGTGGGTCGAGACTTGTCTTGACAAAGAACTGGCCCAACCGGTTTCGGCCACAGAAGATCTCAGTGGGGAAACGGTTGTGAAGATTTTTAAGGCCAACAGCGAAATGGTAGAGAATATCATTACGCTTTTGGAGCAACCGGAAGTCCGGAAGGCAATCTTTATGGCGGCAAGGCTTAGGCAAAATGCCGTTAAAGGCAAAGGAACAGTCGATGAGACTTACGAACGGCTTGAAGAAGTATATCGCGATCCCAAAGTCGGCAAAACCAAGGAAGAGATCGACGATTATCTGAAATACCGCGGCAACGTTGACGCCTTGGTTATCGCTTGCGTTAAGGACGAGATTCATAAGAAAGTTAAGGATAATAAAGTCAAAGAGGCAGTCAGGGAGATAGAAGCTCTCAATAGAGAGATAGCCAATAAACTCACCGATCCCGATACTCGCGAAAATATAGTGCTTGGTGCCGAAAAATTTCGCAGGGCCGTTCAGAATGATACGCTTAAGGGCAGTGCAGCCGATTACGAGAACTTAAATAGAAAATTCAGCGAAGACAGAAAGTCGCAAGGCGAAGTATTCTCTTGGGTTATCACGAGGCTTAAGGCTATCCCGGGTGATTACGCGGCCAGCTGGAACCTTAGCGCTGGTTGGGCTGACTCGATAGCAGCTCTCCTTTCAAATGATAGCGTGAGGAGAAGTCTTATAATTGCGGCCCGCTTGCGTTCGCAGGCTGTAGAGGGGGTAATTAAGGAGGGTTGGGAAATCCTTGCGGGTAGATACGAAATGCTCGATGAAGAGTTCAAACAAAACCCTGACTTCAGAGGTGAGGTTATAGCTCTCGCCACGGCCTGTGTTCAGGACAAAATGCACACAAGGATTAGTAGTGCGGCGGAAGAAATTAAGAGTCTTAATATCGCGATAGCGGAGAAACTCACTAATCTGGATACGCGCAAACAAATTATTCTCGAATCAGAGATGTTAAGAGCCACCGTATTCGAGAAGAGGTTTTTTGTTAAAAAAGATGATGTGCTTGAAGATGCGAATGGCAGGGTTGCTTATGAGGAGCTTAATAAGGCGTTTAAGGATAAAAAGAATTTGGTGTCAAAAGGCGAAGTTTTTGCTTGGGTTACCGCAAGGTTGACGGCGAGACCGGTAACCGGGCCGGGTGATTACGAAAAGATATGGGAAGATACGGCATATTGGGCCGAAGCTGTCGCCAAGCTGTTAACAAATGCGAAGACCCGGGAAGCCATTCTTGTTTCATCCAAGCTTCGCAAGGAAGCGATTGGTTGGAACGAAAAGACCAAGGTGCCTCAGTGGACAGATTTCGATTTCGCGGTTCTTGATGCTCAATTTAGAAACGATAGCGAACGCGAATTCAGGGGAATGGTTATCGCAGTCGCGATCAGTGCTGCGCGCGACAGGTTCCATGAAGGTTTGATGGAAGAAGAAAAGGGTGGCGGTGAAAATGTGGGTATAAAGACCGCGCTGGAAATCAGAAGGTTAAACGAAACGATAGCGTCGAAACTCACAAATAAAGAAACCCGAGATGAAATCATTGTCGAGAAGGAACAACTCGACGGTGCTGTCAAAGGTAGAGAGGTTTCGGTTGATGCGGTAAAGAGTGAAATTTCAGATCGCGATAGAGCATTTAGAGATGATCTAAAGTCTCAGGGTGCCGTATTTGCATGGGTTGAGGCGCGCCTAAAGGTCCTTCCCGGTAATCCTGCCGGAAGTTGGGAGCTTACGAAGAACAGAGCAAAAGGTATAGCCGGGCTCCTTCTCAACCCGGAGACAAGGGAAGCCTTGGTTGTTTCCGCCCAACTTCGTCTTGAAGCGGTTAATTGGGACGGCAAGGGCGCAGTTAGGATGATTTCCGAGCTCAAAAAGAACAAAAGGAATTATAAGAACCATGTTGTAATTTGCGAGAACAATTTTACAAATGATTCAAACCTCGTGTTCAGGGGTGCCGTTATCGGTCTTGCGAGTGCTTGCGTGCAGGACGAAATGAAGTCGGCGGGCCAGATTATAAAACAAAGCGAGATGATTGCGGATATTCTGACCAATAAGGAAACCCGTGGTGAAGTAATTAAAGAAACGGAATTGCTAAAAGAAGTAATGAAGTGGCAGAGAGGCAAAGACATACCCAAACTGAATGATTTTGACGGCAGAGAAAAGGAACTCGATGGAATCTTTACAAAGAACGAGAAGGCGCAAGGTTTTGTAGTCGCATGGATTCTCTCAAGATTATCTGCTATACCGGGGGATTCCGGAACCAGTTGGAAAGTTACTAACAGAAGAGCAGGGGCCATTGCCGGGCTTCTTTGCAACGAAGACACGAGAAAGGCTTTGCTCTCCGCAGTGGAGGAAAGACGCGAAGCGGTCTTAAAAGGTGCGAAATGTGAAGCACTGGATTGGGATACTTTGTCTACTAATCTTGAATTGCAGGGTGCTGTTCTTGCGCTTGCAAATGCGTTTATTCAGGAAGAGATTATGACGGCTGAAGGTATAGCGGAAAACACCAAGACAGTAGCTTGGATCCTCAAGCAACCTGAAATACGCAAGGCCCTTGTTATAGAAAGTATAATGGCGCAAGAAATCCTTAGCGGCAGCAAGGTAGAATCGTGGGAAAAGTACGAAGAAAGGTATAACAAACAGTACGAACAAGATTTCCAGAAGCGTACTAAAGTTCAGGGAATGGTGTTTGGTGAAATAACGGCGCAGTTGAGAAGCATAAAGGCGATAAATAGAAGGCCATCGTATGATATCCATGTTCACCTTGATCCAACGACCACTCCCACAAAAGGCGAAATATCTCTCAAGGATTATTTTGACAGATATATAAAGATTAGGAAACTTTTACAGGAAAGGTTCCACGAGTATGAGTTAAAGGACGATAGGCACGGTGTGGCCCGCGGCCGTTTTGTAGAGGAGCTCAATGCCATTGGCGCTATAGATTCTAAAAATCCCAAAAATGCTGAAAGTGTTAAGAATGCATTCAGGATGCTTATTACAAAGGGAACGGCTTCTTACCAGGTTCTTAGGACGCTTATGTACGATCCCAATACTTGGAAGGACCCGCTTGCGGTAGAGGATGTTTTGAGGAGGATCAGGGTAAAGTATTATTGCTGGGAGGCTTATAAGAATTATCTCGAGAAAGAGAATGCATGGGTTACCGGCGACCAGATTTCCTACCTTGTAGACCAGCAGAAGCTTGAAGCCGGCCTTCATGGTAAACCTCTAAGCGTTGAGCAGGAAGAGGCCCGTATTAAGGCGAACTGTGATTGGTATTTCAAGCGTTGTGCCTTCGTTCAACGCGCAGGCTACGAGACTTTCGGAAGAGGTCTTTTCTTTGATGAGATAAACTATTATGTCGGTCTTTACATGCTTGACAGAAACAGCATATACCGCTCCACTTTAATAGAGAAATTGAGCAAAGTGTTGGGTCTTAGACCGGTTGCTTGGACGATTGGAAAGGTCAAAGAATCGGTGAATAAGGAAGTGAAGGATTTATTGAAGGACAAGTCCGCCGCTATGGCAGTTTATCTCGCCAGTGGGAAAGAAGTAGAAGCGGATCCCGAAGCCATATGGAGCGAAACAGAGCGTCTCAGTAAAGGTTTGTTTGATATTAAAGAGGATACCTCGGAAGCACTTGCGGCATTAAGGATGTTTACTCGGTTCAGAAATACAATTCCCTTTAACCGCGGCGAGGCATTCAGATTTAATCTTAAAAATCCTCCTCTGAAGGTTATATTCGAGCCAAAAGAAAATGTTAAAGAGGGGAAAAAGGTCCAAGGAGGCCGTATCTACATTGTTCCTGACCGGGCAAAAGAGGCTCAATATCGATTAACCGCCGTTGGTCTTCCCGAGCCGGAAAGGTTTGAGCAATACCTCGTCGGTAAGTATGGCCTCGGCGTTTTTAGCAAGGATGAAAGGGGCGCGATTTTTGCAGATATTAGAGATGGCGATACCCGCGACCAAATGAAACGCAAAGAAGAACGCGCCGCTTATATATCCACTCTTATTAAGGATTCTCACAAGCTTCTCTTCAATAACGCCATTGATTTTCATCCGTCAATGATTGAGGTTAAGGAAAAACGCGATAAGTTTCTCTACGATTGGTTAATGAGCAGATCGCCCCGGCGCACCCTTGATGTAGCCGAAGTTAGTATGCCGCCCAAGGAATTTATTCAAAAGCTTACTAAGCTCGAGTCAATTAAGGGGGTAATAGACGTCGATAAGTGGGCAAAGGCTATTACAAAATCTGACGGCAAGATTGATGTTGATAAAGCCGAAAGAGTCAAGGCCGTATTTAATGATTTGTTTACAATTACAAACGAGGTAAAGGCTCTCTACCGCCGCGACGGTAGGGCCACGGACTGGCTCGAAATGTTCTTGAGGGATATTAAGGAGAGCTTGGTCAAATCTCCTTTTACAAGAAAAGTGCTGGGCAGCGAATGGCTTGATGCTAAAGGAACGTTAAATTTTATTCAGAGTGCCCGCGGGGTAAGCTTTGATAATAACGGTATGCTTACAATTGTAGGAGAGGGCAAATGCCCCAGAGAAAGACTCAAGGCTTTTGAGGGCAATGTGGTATCTGGGCTTCGCAGTTACCAAAGAGATAAAGTTAAACTTGAAGGCGATGAGATAAATTGGGGTATCGATGTCTTCACGGTGAATATTGCTAAGAATATTGCCGGTTTCGATCTTTCCAAGGCCGAGGCCTCTAAGTGGAACCGCGTTGTAAAGAACGGCGGAATTAGCCTTGAAAGGATCAAAGACATTTTTGTACAGGTGAAAATATGCAGAGACGAATACAACAAGGCAAATATTTCTAACATTGATTTGGGGAAGGAACCTACACTCGATGAGTATCTTAGAATGGTTGAGACAGTCGGGGGTTATGGTCTTGAGAGATTGGAAATATTGACGCCCGCTATTGAGAAAATGCCGCCTAAGGAAGAAGAGCGAGAAATTATTAAACGCCGCGTGTGGGCTTATGACGGCATGATTCAGCTTGGCAGGCAGCTTGATAATCAAGCCCAGCAGGAAGAGACGGTGCTTCAGCGGGCTGACGCGGTCGAGAAATACGATGGGAAAAGAAACGACGGCAAAACTGTTACAAAGGAAAAGAAGATTAAAATAGACCAGCGTATGATTGTCTACGACCGTGAGTACGATATCCGCGGCGACGTTAAAGCTAAAGGGGCTTTAGTCGCAAGCGCTGTCCTTCTTTCGATGATTCTGGGTCTTATCTACCTGACCGTTAGCTCTCATCTCTTCCATTGTTTCCGGCAGAAGAATACGTTGAAGAGAGATGTTTCGAAATATTTAGTGATAGGCGGTGGCGAAGGCGATGGTGAGGACCATGCCGCAGGTTCTGAGGTATCAGAACAAGGCGAAAAAGGCGGGAAAACCAGCGGCAAAAGCCTCGGCAAGAGCGCTGGCTGGAAATTCTTTAAGGAAAATCCGCCTATAGCGAAACAATTCTTCTATTATTTGGGCCTGATTCTTCTTGAGACCGGTCTGTTAGGATTCCTTGCATATGCGGCCCTTGACTGGTCAAATCTTATACCGGTTTTTGTAGTGCCTTTTTACCTGCTTCCATTTGCGTTTCTGCTTTTTGGTGCGGCAATGATAACCATTGACCGCCTGACGACAAAGCTCAAGTCACCAACCAAGCCGGACAGAAAAGATTATTCCTTAGAATCTAAAAAGCAGGAAGGGAAGAACGCATCTACGAAAGGCGGCATTCCTGCTGATCGTTCTACTCTGTTCATCTTAACAACAATGGCTAACGGCGGCACGTTTGACGATTTTATCGAACTTGTTGAGGCGACTTTCAGGAATTGCAGAGACCGCAAGAACGGCAATATTAGCATTGGTATTTTCCAGACAGGCGGGCATAAAGATGATGAACTCGACAGGCAAACGGCAATAATCGAAGCATTGAGAGAGAGGCTTAGTCACGAGGGTGTTCTTACCGGAAACGCGGAGGTATTCTATTTTGTCCGCAGCAAGGCAGCAAGAATGGACAAATATCCGGGCGAAGCCGATATGTTATTTAACCGTGACAAGAAATATAGCGGTCTCTGCGATATTCTCAATTTCCTCGGCGAGGGCGTGATTCGTCCCGATACGGATTACCAAAGGTATGTTCCTCCTATTCACAAGAACTACTTCGTGGGGTTTGGGAGCTTTCTTGTAACTTGCGTGACGTTTGTTGCAACGCTGAGTTCTTGGTTGGCCGGTTTAGGGCCCCTTTATTCCGCATTATTTTCGTTAGGCATGTTCTTTTCTGCCACGGCCGTTGTTATTGTGCTTGGCGCG
The DNA here is from genome assembly GCA_028711765.1 of Candidatus Omnitrophota bacterium. Lineage (GTDB taxonomy): Bacteria > Omnitrophota > Omnitrophia > Omnitrophales > JAQTRP01 > JAQTRP01. The sequence goes on from JAQTRP010000047.1 coordinate 12,814, forward strand.
GTGTCGTCGTTTGTGGCGACAAAACTTGACAAGAAGCGCGCTGAAACAGTCAAGCGTATAAAGGAAGGCTTAGTGATGGACAGAGTGAACGGTGATCTTAGGAAGCTAGGGTTTATGGGTATTGCACCAGCCCGCGATCCTAAAAAAGATGATGCACATAATTACAGTCAGATAATTGCTGCTTCTAGGGCAAAAGGCCAAGAAGGCGCCAATCGCATTAAGCTCGATCCCAATAAGAAAGTTTGGGCTGCTTTTCTATTGGACGAGAAGAACGGTGCGGGTATCCCTGAAGCAAGACAGTATTTCTTTGAGGAAGCAGCCGCTGATTATTATGAGCTTAAGAAAGATGATAAGACGTGGAAATTGTATGTCGAAAGTGTCTTAAGAGGGGAAGGGATTGAAATCGAAACGGATCAATTGAACCGATTGAGCGAAGAAGCGCAAACCGATGTCATTGCTAAGGCAAAAGAGAAGGAGAAACAAGCTCGTGTCGCTGCTGGGAACTGGGCCGACACATTGTTGGGTTCCGTGAAGGATCCTGCAGTGCAGAAAACAGATGAGTACAACAAGATAGTTCTTGAAATGTTTTCTGTGGAGCTCGGGATAGAAGAGAATAAAATCAGAGAAGAAGTTCAGGAGAGTATCAAAAAATGGATCAAGGGTTTAGAAGCTGAGAAAAAGGCGTTGGGGAACAAGAAGGAGAAGACCGACGCGGACAAGAAAGAAATCAAGGCGATAGAGGATCAAATTAAGAACGCCTGGCTTAAGTACGATAAAGATGTGGCATTGAAGATGCAGAAAAAGAGAGAAGAAATTTTAGGAGATAATAATTCGCTCGCCAAGTTGTTTGAAGAAGAGTGTCTCTGTGAAATCAACAAAGTGAACGAGGCGTTTCGTTGGTTTGAGGCCGATGTCAGGAGAGAAAATCCATCTTGGGGCGATAGGAAAGTTACTAAAACCGCAAAGCAGAAACTGAGCGAAGCGTTTAATGAAAAATGCAAAAGCATTAAAGAGAAGCACCGCACTTGGAGCGATAAGGAAATAGAGGTTGAAGCCAAGAAGGAGCTTGCTAAAGAAGAGGCGATAAAGCGGCTTAATTTGTTGCGTAAGCCTCCCGGCCAGTATCGTGACAAACTGATTGAGTTCTATTTGATACGCCGCGAGGCACGGGAAAGGGATCCTATGTATGATCCTGTGAGAAAGGCCGTCGAGATTATGGATCATCCCTCAAATGAATATCAGGCTTTTGGCACGCCCCATATCGCGGTGCTTGGTGATGCCCCGAAGAGTATTCCCGGTCTTTCCCGAGCTTTTTCTAATAGGTACGAAAAAGCTACTCAGTTCGGGAGGATAGCAAATTTAGCGCAAACTATGTGCGCGTTTTTCGAGCGCTCGATGTTTCTGAATGTCGGTGAGCCGTCTTTCTATGGTAAGGGGTTGGTTGTTATTGACAGATGGCTTAAGGCCAAAAAAGAAGCGCCTCGCCAGAAAATTGCATTTGCG
>JAQTRP010000048.1 GCA_028711765.1 Candidatus Omnitrophota bacterium
ACCTTCCTTTTTGGCGAGGAATATCTCATTGGAGCCATCCGTAATGACGCAGTCCCCGAGCACATCGCCTTGCTTGAGAGTTATGCGGCAATCCCCTTCGCGCGCGGATTCGAATAAGCGTCAAGTCTCGTCTTCTTTACCTGACCCTGCTTCGTGGCCATCAGTATGTAGTGCTTATCGTCGAATTCCTTGACCTGGAGGTAGCTTGTTATGTGTTCGCCCGGTTCGACAGAGAGCAGATTTACAATCGCCTTCCCCTGCGACTGGCGGGAGGCCTGAGGAATCTCAAACGCCTTCCTCCAGTAAACCTTTCCTTTATCGGTGAAAAAGAGGATGTAGTCGTGGGTGGAGGCAAGGAAGAGGTGTTTTATAAAATCTTCTTCGCGGACACCTCCGCCTGTTATACCCACGCCGCCGCGCTGCTGCTTTCTGTAGGATGCCACAGGCATACGCTTTATGTAACCCGAGTAGCTGATTGTAATTAGGACGTCTTCCTTGGCGATGAGGTCTTCTATTTCTATATCGGTCTCCGCAGCCACAATCTCCGTGCGGCGCTCATCGCCGTACTGCTTTTTAAGCTCGATGCACTCCTCTTCGATAATCTCAAGGATCTTCTTCCGGCTTTTCAGGACCATCTTGTAGTATTCGATTTTCTTTATAAGTTCGAGATATTCCGCTTCGATCTTGTCGCGCTCCAAGGCCGTAAGGCGCTGTAGTTGCATCTCGAGTATCGCCTTCGCCTGCTCGGCCGAGAGCTTGAAGGTCGACATCAAGGCGTCTTTGGCGGCCTCAGGGCTCTTCGACTGCTTGATAACCTTAATTATGCGGTCGAGGTTCGCGAGCGCGATCTTCAACCCTTCCAGAATATGCGCCCGCTTCTCCGCCTTATCTAATTCAAACTGTGTGCGCTTCGTGACGACATCGACGCGGTGCTCCACGTAATACTGAAGGATCTCCTTCAGGTTAAGGACCTTCGGCTCGCCGTCAACGAGGGCGAGCATTATGATCCCGAATGTGTCCTGCATCTGGGTATGCTTGAAAAGCTGATTAAGCACAATCTGAGCGACGGCATCTCTCTTAAGTTCTATTACGACCCTCATGCCCTCGCGGTCAGACTCATCGCGGATATCGGAAATGCCTTCGATTTTTTTGTCCTCGACAAGGCTCGCGATCTTTTCAATCATCATAGCCTTATTCACCTGATACGGAATCTCGGTTATGATAATTGCTTCCTTGCCGCCTTTTCCCGTTTCGATGGCCGCCCGCGCCCGCATTATGATCCGGCCGCGGCCTGTCTCGTAAGCCTGCTTAATGCCGTCACGGCCACAGATGAGGCCGGCCGTCGGGAAATCGGGTCCTTTTATAATCTTAGAGATATCCTTAATGGAAATGTTCTCGTCTTTAATATAGGCTACAATTGCATCTACGACTTCTGAAAGGTTGTGCGGGGGGATATTGGTCGCCATACCGACGGCAATGCCGCTTGAGCCGTTTACAAGGAGATTGGGGAGTTTCGCCGGCAATAGAGACGGTTCCGTAAGAGACTCGTCGAAATTCGGAACAAACTTGACTGTATCCTTCTCGATATCACCCAAGAGCTCGTCCGAGACTCTCGCAAGCCGCGCCTCCGTGTAACGCATGGCGGCCGCGTTGTCGCCGTCGACGGAACCAAAGTTGCCCTGCCCGTCTATCAAGGGATATCTCAGAGAGAAATCCTGAACCATGCGGACAAGAGTATCATAGACCGCCATGTCGCCGTGCGGATGATATTTACCTAGGACTTCTCCGACTATACGAGCGGATTTTTTATAGGGTTTATTGTGGGGGAGGCCGAGTTCCGACATCGCGTAAAGTATGCGCCTGTGAACCGGCTTGAGGCCGTCCCTCACATCCGGCAGAGCGCGCCCTACGATTACGCTCATCGCGTAATCGATGTAGGAGTGCTTCATCTCATCTTCGATCGGAACCGGTACTATTTTCTCATTCTGCGTATACATTTAGCTCTCTCGCAATATAAGATCAAAGATTAGAGTGAAAAATGCAAAATTGAAGTTTAAAATTCAAAACTAAATCCTCTGACTTTAGCGGTGCAATATTTTTAACTTTTGCGCTTTAATTTTGCGGTTTGACCTCTAAATTTTGATTTTTCTATATGTCCAGGTTGCGGACGGCTTTCGCGTGGCGCTCGATAAACTCGCGCCTCGGCTCAACTTCGTCTCCCATTAATACTGTGAACATCGCGTCCGCCGCAACTGCATCCTCAAGCGTAACTTTAAGAACCGTGCGGCGATCGGGATCCATTGTGGTTTCCCAAAGCTGTTCGGGGTTCATTTCCCCCAAACCTTTATAGCGCTGGATTAGAATGCCTTCTTTTCCTAGATGTTTCACCTTCTCGAAAAGCTCGCGGATAGACGCAAACTCATGCGCGACGTTCCCGGCCTTAAGCACAAACATAGGTTTTTCATCCTCCACCTCATAATCCTTAAGGGAGAGCTCTTGCTTTTCAAGCCTCTTCGCAAGTTTCTCAAGCTCGTTCGCTTCGAATATTTCTACGACGGCGAGGGTGTCTTTTTTCTCCGCCCCATCGGTTTTGGCTTTCTCTTCCTCGTGCGTTTTAAGATCCAGCTCTTTCCCGCGCTCTTTTTCTTTTTCCTTCGACCACTTCGCGAGTTCGGAATCGGAGAAGAGAAACTTGTCCTCGCCCTGCGAGCGGACAAGATAGAGCGGAAACTGTTTCTTCTTCGCGTCGCTTGAGGCAAGGTACTTGATGAAATCTATGCCTTTTCTATGAAGTTGGAAGCGGATCTTTTCAAGTTCGCCGGCGACCTCGAGGATTTCCTTGAGTTCCTTATCCGAAAATTTGTGTTTCTTGCCCGCTTCGCCGAGCTCCGCCCCCTCGGCCCCGAGTTCGATCAGGATGGAATTCATCGCCTCTTCGGTGTCAACATATTCCTCGCGCTTTCCTTTTTTAATTTTATAAAGCGGCGGCTGGGCGATATAAACGTAACCTTTCTCGACTAGCGGCAGCATCTGGCGGTAGAAGAAAGTGAGGAGCAGTGTTCTTATGTGCGCGCCGTCGATGTCTGCATCCGTCATAATTATGACTTTATTGTAGCGCACCTTTGCAACATCGAACTCGTCCTTAACCCCTGCGCCTATTGCGGTTATGATTGTCCTTATTTCCTCGTTGTTTAGGACTTTATCGATCTGCGCCTTCTCAACGTTTATAATTTTGCCTCTCAAGGGAAGGATTGCCTGAAAGCGCCTGTCGCGGCCTTGCTTCGCCGAGCCGCCCGCCGAATCACCCTCAACAAGGTAAAGTTCGCAGAGCGCCGGGTCTTTCTCCTGACAATCGGCAAGCTTGCCGGGGAGCGACGCGCTGTCGAGGGCCCCCTTTCTTCGGGTAAGCTCTCTCGCTTTGCGTGCCGCCTCGCGCGCGCGTAGGGCCAGAACCGACTTCTCCACAACTTTATTGGCTATCGCCGGGTTTTCCTCGAAGAAAGCGCTCAGGCGGTCGTTCACAACCGAATAAACTATGCCTTCGACTTCACCGTTCCCGAGTTTGGTCTTGGTCTGACCTTCAAATTGGGGATTCGGAAGTTTGACGCTAATAATCGCCGTCAAACCTTCGCGGATATCGTCACCCGTCAGGTTCGCCTCAAGCCCCTTGAAAAGGTTTTTCGATTTCGCGTACTGATTGGCGCATCTTGTCATCGCGGTCCTAAAGCCGCTTAAGTGGGTGCCGCCTTCTATCGTGTTGATGTTGTTCGCAAAGGAGAAGATATTCTCCGCGAATCCGTCGTTGTACTGGAGGGCCACCTCGACAGAGACGCTGTCCTTTTCTGTCTCAAAGTAAAAGATCTTTTTGTGGAGCAGGTTCTTGTTCCTGTTGAGGTATTGGACAAACTCGGATATGCCGCCTTTATAATTAAAGGCGTGCTCTTTGTTCGTGCGTTCGTCTTTGATTGTAATCTCAAGACCTTTATTGAGGAAGGCCAACTCGCGCAGGCGGTTGGCAAGGATATCGAAGCTAAACTCTATTTTCTCGAAGATTTCTTTATCCGGTTTGAATGTGACGGTCGTGCCAGCCGCCTTAGACTTTCCGATAACGGTGACTGCGGACTTCGCCCTGCCGCGCGCGTAGCGCTGATGATAAACCTGACCGTCGCGACGAACTTCGACTTCGCACCACTCGGAGAGTGCGTTCGTCACCGAAACGCCCACGCCGTGAAGGCCGCCGCTCACACGGTACGCCTTGTTGTCGAACTTGCCGCCGGCGTGCAGTGTGGTCATCACGACTTCGAGGGCGGACTTTTTCTGTGTCTCGTGCATATCGACGGGGATACCGCGCCCGTTGTCGGTCACGGTGACGCTGTTGTCGGAGTGAATCTCGACGACTATGTTGTCGCAGTAGCCGGCGAGGGCCTCATCGACGGAGTTATCGACGACCTCATAGACGAGGTGATGCAGGCCGCGCGCTGTTGTGTCCCCGATATACATCGCGGGGCGCCGGCGGACGGCGTCAACACCTTCGAGGACCTGAATTTTGGTGGCGTCGTATTTCGTTCCCGGCACCGTAGCCGTCGCTGAAACCGCACCGGCTTTCTTAGACGCGGGTGGTTCGCCTTTGGGTGCCTTCGTGGGTTCTTTTTCCGCGACCTTCTTCGGGGCCTTTTCGGGTTTTGCTGTTTTCTTTGCGGACTTTTTCGCCATTAGATCTCACCTACCCTGAACCTTATATCTTGAATTTTTTCCTCTCCAAACTCGTGCTGTAACCTCTTTAGGAATGTGACTTTATATTTCTGGCTCAATTCATACGCCCAAGTGGAATCGTCCACACGAACGTAAAGCTTTTTATTTCTTATCGCGTAGGCCTTTGTATGTTCTGCAATTTTTGGGCCTGCCATTAACGGCCAAAAATCGAGGATGGCTCCCTTTTCTTTCGCGCCGCCTTTATCTAAATTATTAACGACCCTTTCCAGTATTTCCTTAATTGGGTCGAACTGCTTTTCGGTCATTTTTAAGTCACAAGGCAAATGTGCTGTTCGTGAATCGAGTTTACACCGCTTTTAGGTACCTGGTACCGATCCCATTAATCCGGTACCAGGTACCTAAAAGCGATAAGCCACAAGACAAAACCGGTTTTACTTGTGACTTTTGACTTGTGACTTACGACTGGGTTTATGCCAGCTGCATCGGCATGACGACGTAAGTATAGCCTTCCTTGCCCTTGATCACGCCCGGGCGGTCGGATACCGTCAGCGACATCGTTATGTCGTCCACATCAAGGCTCTTCAGCACGTCGATCAGATAATAAGGATTAAAACCGATTACTACATCTTCGCCGTCATGCTCGGCCCCTATCTCTTCTTTGGACTCTCCCAAATTCGGTGAGCGTGACGATATTAACAGTTTTCCTTTCAGAAAGTCCAGCTTAACTGCCTGTGCTTCGGGCGTTGTAAGCAGGGCGGCCCTTCTTAGGGCGGAGAGAAATTCCTCCCGCTTCAGTTTTGAGGTCGTCTTCTCGTCTTTGGGAACCACCTGGGTATAGTTAGGGAAAGCGCCTTCGATAAGCCTTGATATTAAAAATAGATTCTTAAGAACAAACACAATCTGATTTTTTGTGAGGACAATCTTCACAGAACCTTCGTCCGAAAGGAGCTTCACAAGTTCACCAACGGCCTTCGCGGGCACTATGGCTTCTATACTAACATCTGGCGGCACCGACACCGGTTTTTGAAACATAGCAAGCCGTCTTCCGTCGGTCGTGACCACAATAAGAGACTGCTCTTTTATAACAAAGAGTGCGCCGTTCAAGACATAGCGGGCTTCATCCCTCGACATAGCAAAAGAGGTCAACACCAAACACTCTTTTAAGGCCTTTTGGTCTATCTCGATGGCGTTTTCAAGTGAAAACTCCGGCGTCTTTGGAAAATCGTCCTTCGGCAGTCCCATTATCCTAAAAAACCCGCTTTTTGTTTTTATACTGACCGCACTATTCTTACTGACGCTTATCTCGATCGGTATGCCGGTTGGGAGTTCCCTAACTATATCGTTAATCTTCCTCCCTGGGATTGTTACACTCCCTTCTTCAACCACCTTCACCGGAAAAGTGCCAGAGATGCCTATCTCTAAATCTGTGCCGACAACTTTTATCTCATCCATCCCTGAGGTTTCGACTAATATATTAGATAAAATTGGCAGTGTCGCCTTCGCGCTGACAACACTACCAACTAAGCCTATGGCTTTTAAGAATTCCTCCTTGTTTGTGTTAATCTTCATTTGGATCACCAGGCCTTTCGCGCTTTTCTACTTTTGGTATAGATATTATACTTCAAAAACCGCCGTAGGAGTATTGGTGTTGAAATTGTTAGTAACCAGTGTAACTTACTGTGTTAAATAAAGTTATAATGTTTAGAACTTGTGGAAAAATAACCGAGCGAACGCGGCGTTGCGCGGTCGCCCAAACCACTTCGCGACAAAGAGCACTGTTTAGAGAATTTATGTGGAAAAGCCACGCGCCTTCCACAACTTAAACACTTTTAAAATGTGACTCGATCTCCCCGACAATCTGCTTCTCGCCCTCGTCTTTACTCAGGGCGTTTTCCACCTTACTACAGGAATGAATAACGGTTGAGTGATCGCGCCCGCCGAAATATTCTCCTATCTCTAAGAGGGACGACTTTGTGAGCTTCCTTACCAGATACATCGCGATCTGCCTCGGCCGTACTATGCGCTGGTTTCTTGTCTTTGCACGCAGGTCGGCAACCTTTATGTCAAAGTGCCTTGCGACGGCTTCCTGAATCGATTCTATCGAAATCTTATTTTCTTCCTCCCTCACCGTGTCTTTCAGCACCTTCTCGGCCAATTGGAGATTTAACGTTTCCCCGACTAAGGCACTGTAGGCGACGACCCTGATCATCGCGCCCTCGAGTTCGCGTATGTTCGATTTTATCTTGCTCGCGATGAAGGAGATGACGTCGTCGGAAACCGTTTTATTCTCGTCGGCGAGTTTTTTTCTCAGTATGGCGATGCGCGTCTCAAGGTCCGGCGGCTGTATGTCCGCGATCAGACCCCAGCCGAAGCGCGAAACAAGCCTCTCCTCCAGGGCGGGGATCTCTTTCGGGGGCCTGTCGCTCGAGACTATAATCTGTTTATGGGCGTCGTATAGAGTATTGAACGTGTGGAAAAACTCCTCCTGCGTGGATTCCTTGCCGGCTATGAAATGGATGTCGTCGATTAAAAGGATGTCGACCGCCCTGTAGGTCGAGCGAAACGCCGCCGTCTGGCGGTTTTGAATCGCGGCTATGAGTTGGTTTGTGAAGCGCTCGCTCGATGTGTAAACGATCTTTGAGCTCGGATGCTTCGCCGCGGCCTCCTGCGCCAGCGCCTGGAGCAAGTGGGTTTTGCCGAGCCCGACCGGCCCGTAGAGGAAAAAGGGGTTATATGATTTCGCGGGCGCGGTCGCGATTGCCTGCATCGCCGCGAACGCGAATTGGTTGCTTGAGCCGACGATAAAATTTTCGAAACGGAATCGCTTGTTGAGAAGAGGATCTTCCTTCGGCTTTACCGGCGAGAGGTGGCGCGCCGAGTATTTATGTGATTTAGCCGCCTCTTCGCGGACGCTGAATTCTATGGCGGGTTCGCCTCCGCATGTCTCGAACCACAAGTTTTTAATCAGGTCTTCGTAGTGATCTTTGATCCAGTCGGTGTAAAACTGATCGGGCACGCTGAGGACGAGAAGATTATTTTTTGCCTCGACTAAGCGGACGGGCTCGAGCCAGATATTGTAACTCTGCTCGCTTAGCTCGGATTTAATGCGCTGAAGCACCTTTTGCCAAATGCCGGCGGCGCAAGTATTGTCCTGAATTTGAGTAGTCATACAGATAGGGGACAGAAAGTATATGGATATTACTTAAGCAAGATCGGCGACGCCAAAGTGGTCGGATTATAACAGAACGTTGCTCTTGAAACAAGCGGTATTCGTGAAAAGATACACAGATAGTCACAGATTTGGGTTACACAGATTAGCACAGATAAAATACGAAACCTAAACCCGGACGTTCAAGCGAGTTTGTTTAAAGCTCGGGTTTTTCATTTAATCTGCGCTAATCTGTGTAGTCGAGGCTCAAAGCGCCCATCTGCGATCATCTGTGTTTACTTGACTTGCCCGATTCATCTGTTATAATCCAGAGCTTATGCCGAAAAGAACTTGGCAGCCTAAAAAATTAAAGAGGAAGCGCAAACACGGATTCCTTGCACGCAGGAGTACCCGCGGCGGGCGGGCTGTAATCAGGCGCCGCAGGAAAAAGGGCCGCAAGCGCCTTACGGTTTGAAGCCTCGCTGGATAGGAAATCCGCAGTTCCGGAAAACGACGGGAAATTAGTGTGCCGGGAGAAACCCTAAGTCGGCAGTCTAGATTGAAAAAGCCGCCGCATTTTCGGGCGGTTATGTCACGCGGCAAGCGGCGCAACGGGGCGTTTTTGACGATTTATTGCCTCAGCGAGGCTGGCGCGGATGTCGCCCGCGCTTCGCGGTTGGGGGTTATAGTGGGCAAGAAGGTTTTTAGGGATGCCCACGACAGGGTCCGTGCCAAGCGCCTTCTGCGCGAGATCTTCAGGAAAAACCGGAGAAACTTCAAGTATCCATCCAGCCTGATTTTTAGATTTATAAGTAAACCTAAATCATTGCAATATAAAGAGATAGAGTCGGAATGCCTGAGCCTTATGAAGCGATGCGAGTTGGTCGTCTGAGCCGTCTCGCCATATTCCTTATCCGTTCCTACAAGGTTTGTTTGTCGCCGTATTTGGGTGTGGGCTGTCGCTTCGCGCCCTCCTGTTCCGAATATATGATCGGAGCGATTACAAAGAAAGGTTTCGCGAGAGGTTTCATCGCCGGCCTCGCCCGGCTTTTGCGGTGCCACCCGTTTCATCCGGGAGGGTACGACCCCGTTGGAGATAAATAGCGGGTTAAAATTCAAATGACAAAATCCAGAATCCAAATAAAATCCCAAATCCCTGCCTTGCCGGCAGGCGGGCAAATACCAAATAGACATTTTGTTTTAGATTCGTTTTGCCATTTGTAATTTGGATTTTGACATTTGGATTTACCTTTAGGTGCTTGCAGGTACTTATAAAATCAGCTCCAGGCACCCAAAGGCAAACTAACCGACTAACACTTTTAAAAAAGGACTACAATGGAAAAACGCTTTATTGTTGCCCTCGGGCTTTGTTTCTTGGTCATCGTTTTCTATCCGCACATCCTCAATCATTTCTTTCCCCAGAAGGCCTCCATAACGCATGTCGTGACGCCCCAAGGGGCCCCGCAAGTTCCGCCCGAAGCCGGCGCGGCGCAGAGGAAAGCCGAAGAGAAAATTGAAGAGGCCGCTCCTGCCTTCAAGGAAGAATTCTATGAGCTCGCGACCGGAAAACTTAAAGCGGTCTTCTCGAATGTCGATGGCTCGGTCATAAAGCTGACTTCAATCGAGAGCAATGTTGAATCGGCCCCGAGTGGCAGAATAGTTGATGCCGAGAATAGCTCTAAAGGTTCTTTTGTGATAAGGTTTACCGAACCACTGTGCACGCAACCTATTCATTTTAAAGTAGTTAACAAGACGAGCGATTCGATAGAGCTCGAGGGAGAGATCCTATCCGGATTGATTTTAAGAAAGAAATTTTCTCTTTTAAGTGGCAGGCATGCGATCGAACTCGAGGCATCTTTTACTAACAAAACAAGTGGGCCCCTGAAGTTAAGTTATAGTTTTATAAGCAGGTTCTTTGCCGGAGAAGCGCACTATGGAAACCCAACGATTGAGGCGGCTTATTTTAACGGCGATAAGGTTTCAAAGAAAAACGGGAACGCGATGCGGAAAGAGCCATATATAAATAAAACCGCACTCAAATGGATCGGCCTCGAGGAAAAATATTTCACGATGGTGATAAAACCGGAGAGAGAAATTCTAAGCGCTAACACCAGTTTTGTCGGGAGCAAAGATCTGGTTAATCGGATTTTAATAGAGGATACAGATATAAAACCCGGCGAAACTATCTCTGCGAGATATTTAATCTATTGCGGGCCGAAGCGTTACGACGAGCTCAAGTCATTTGGCTTTGAGAAGTTAATGTATACGAAGGTACTAGGAAACCTTTGGGTTTACATCTTACAGGTCCTGTTTTTCTTCCATCGCATTCTCAAGAATTACGGCCTCGCCATTATTGCCCTGTCGGTCCTGATGAAAATACTCTTTGCGCCGCTCACCCACATCAGTTTTAAATCGATGCGGAAAATGCAGGAACTCCAGCCGAAGATCAAGGCCCTGCAGGAAGAGCTTAAGAAAGATCCCCAGCGGATGAACAAGGAAATCATGGAGCTTTACCGTAAACACAAGGTAAACCCCATGGGCGGCTGCCTTCCCATGCTGCTTCAAATGCCCATATTTATAGCGTTATATCAGGCCCTTTCGCAAGCCATCGAGTTAAAGGGCGCGCCGTTTATCTGGTGGATAAAGGACTTATCAGAACCGGATAAAATCTACACTTTGCCGTTCAGCATTCCGTTTATAGGAAACAGCGTGAATGTTCTGCCTCTTTTGATGATCGTCTCGATGGTGTGGCAGCAGAAACTCACCCCCACCGTTTCGACCTCGAAAGAACAGCAGACAATGATGCTGATCATGCCGGTCGTATTCGGCATTGTCTTCTACAACCTGCCATCAGGACTGGTGCTTTACTGGTTTGTGAATAATATGCTTACCATCGGACACCAGCTTCTATTCAAGCGCAATACCACAGCGCTCGCCACCGCGTAGTCATCGGTTAGCCGGTAAGCCAGTGTGCCGGTTAGCCAGTTAATCTACCCAATTGCTGCACCGGATCACTTGCTAACTCGCTAACAATTCAGGTTCCACGTGGAACTTTTGTGGTGAACCGGTGCGTCAGTTAGCCTGTCAGTCAGTTAATCTACCAGATTGTCACACCGGCTCACCGGCCAACTCGCTAACTGGCTAACAACTCAAGTTCCACGTGAAACTTTTCGCTAAAGTTATTGGCAAGAATATCGATAATTGATATAACGATGGGAAAACACCATCGTCATTGCGAGCCGTAGGCGAAGTAATCTCAGAGCTTAGATTGCTTCGTTGCTTTGCTCATCGCAATGACATTAAAGGAGCCGAACACTATGGCAAAAGTACTGACATTTTGTAATCAGAAAGGCGGAGTCGGAAAGACAACTTCGTGTTTGAACGTGGGTTGCGCGATTGCGAATCTAGGTTATAAGGTGTTGATAATCGATATGGATCCGCAGGGCAATGCCACAAGCGGTCTTGGCATCGATAAAAACTATCTGAAATTAACGACTTACGACGTTATGATCGGCCGGGCGAACCCAAAAGAGGCCCTTCACAACACCGACATCGAGCTTCTGACGATTATTCCCTCGAACGCACAGCTGACCGGTGCCGAGATAGAGCTCGTGAGCGCGGTCGGCAGAGAGTTTATCTTGCGGAACGCGGTCGCCTTAGTCGGCGAAGATTTCGATTTTATATTGCTTGATTGCCCGCCTTCGCTCGGCCTCTTGACCCTGAACGCGCTGACGGCGGCCGACAAGCTGATAATCCCGCTTCAGTGCGAGTATTACGCGCTCGAAGGGCTCGGCCAACTCATCAACACTTTTAATCTGATAAAAGCAAATTTGAACCGCGGCCTCGAAATTGGCGGCGTGATATTGACGATGGCCGATTTCAGGACAAATTTAACTGAGCAGGTAATCGACGAGGTAAAAAAATTTTTCGGCGAGAAAGTTTTCGGCTCGATTGTGCCGAGATCGGTGCGCTTAAGCGAAGCGCCGAGTTACGGAAAGCCCGCGCTTGTTTACGATCCGGACGGCCGGGGCTCGAAGGCCTACGTCGACGTCGCGAAGGAGCTCGTTGCCCGCGAAGGTGCAGCGGTGAAGAATATTGATCAAGCAGAGAAGGCAGTCGAAATTAAGGAAGAAATTGTCGCTGCAGTGGCAACCGTTGATACGCAAAACGCAGGAGGAACAATATGACGATCAAAAAAGGCGGATTGGGAAAAGGATTGAGTGCGTTGATTCCGACTTATGTGGATCCCGGAATCGTTAAGGATGAGAAACCTCAAGGGATCGCGGTGCTCGAAGTTCCGGCAAGTATCGATAAAGTTACAACGCCGCAGAGCGCTGTCTCGGGCGGGGTCGACAATATACCGGTCGACAGTATCGTGCCGAACCACGACCAGCCGCGCGCTATCTGGCGGGAAGATTCACTAGACGCCCTCGCTAATTCGCTGAAAGAAAAGGGAGTGATACAACCGATAGTCGTTGCCCGGCGCGGCGATAAGTATGAAATCGTATGCGGCGAGCGCAGATGGCGCGCCGCCCAGAAGGCGGGTATATCTTTAATTCCCGCGGTAGTTAAAGAGGTTGTCGACAGCGAAATGCTCGAGACGGCCCTCGTCGAGAACCTTCAACGTGAGGACCTGAATCCCACAGAAGAGGCGCGCGCTTATCAAAAATTATACGAGGAGCGCGGTTTGTCTCAGGATGAAATCGCCGCCAAAGTCGGCAAGGACAGATCCACCGTCACCAATGTGATGCGCCTCCTCAGACTTCCCACCCAGATTTTGGAATTTATTTCGCAGGAGCTGATTACGATGGGGCACGCAAGGGCCCTTCTCGCGCTGCCCACCGAAGAATACCAGAAGCGCTTTGCCGAGCGCATAGCGAAGGAAAACCTCTCCGTCCGCCAGGTTGAGGACCTGATTCAGAAGGTGAACCGCGGCAAGCGCCGCGCCAAGCAGGCCCGCAAGCTCGACGGCCAGATAATCGACCTCGAGAGAAAGCTCGAGGAGAAATTCGGGACACAAGTCAAGATCTTCGCCAATAAGAACAATCAGGGCCGTATCGAGATACGCTACTTCAGCTTAGACGACCTCGACCGCATACTCAACACTATTGGCATCCCCCGCGACTAATCTTTTAACCCTGTACCAGGTACAAGGTACGCGGTACAAAGTACCAGGTACATTGTACCAGGTACAACGCGGAGTTTAGAAAATCCAAGACTTAGACATTGACAAAAGGTCATAAACCGCTAGAATAGTACTCCCATCCCCAAAATAACCCCAGACCACCCCTCTAAAGGAGTGTCTTTCTATGTCACGCGAGCTACGCACCCTTATCGATGGTGGATACTATCATCTCACCGCCAAGGGCAATAATGATCTGTTTCTGTTTGACAGGAAAGATCGTTTTGAGCGTTTTCGTATCCTGCTTAAAGCCGCGAAGGAAAAGTTTGCCTGGAGGCTGTATCATTACTGCATTATGTCAAACCATGTTCACCTTCTTGCGCAAGTGTTAAGAGGGGAAGATCTTCCATGTCTGATGCGCTATCTTCTTCTTGAATACAGCCGTTGGTATGGCAAGCAAACGGGATACAAGGGGCATGTCTGGCGAGGCCGGTACAAATGCCGGATAATTGAGAAGGAAGATTATTTGCTTAAGTGCGGAAGATATATAGAGACGAACCCCTTACGCGCAGGCGTTGTTGATGACCTTAGCGAGTATCCGTGGTCTAGTTACCACCACTACATGCTTGGAAAGCCCGACGAACTCGTTGATTCCCAGCCATAAACCTGTGTACCCGGTACAATGTACCTGGTACACAATAGTTACTTAATTCACTAACATTATAAAGTCTTTCCTACCAACAATATAAGTCATTTATTTCCAACCTGTTGCATACCAGACTTTTTTAAAATTTTGATTTGACAGTCTGAGGATAGTAGGGTATAATTCCTTTACAGGTCATACTTATTAAAACACGGTAAAAAAGTAAGGCATTTTCTAGACTTCGGGTAACCGTCTCTGTATCTACCCCGAAGTCAGAAATTTTTTTACTCTAAAAAGGTTCAGCCTTAATTAAGTTTTCGAGCATAAAATGAGAAAACATTCAAAACTGGAGAAAACAGAAATGAATATTCAAAGGGGGAGCACCTTCAATCGTCTTCTACGAACCATATCTGCCGTCACAGTCTTCGCATTCACCATCACCACAGTAGCATGGTCGGCGCCGGCATTACCGCAAGTATTAACATCCGGTGTTTCACCTTCAGGCTCGGTGGGCATGCCGCTTATTAATGTCCCTGCAGAGTATGGCATGATCCGTGACGTCTTTAAGCCTCAAGACAAGAAGGAAAAATCCTTCTTAATCCACATTCAGGACGCCCACGGCCACATAG
>JAQTRP010000132.1 GCA_028711765.1 Candidatus Omnitrophota bacterium
AGGGTACTAAAAAGAGAGGTGCGGTGATGTCGGCGATTGAAATTCTGAAAGGAATTTATTGGGTTGGGGCCGTGGATTGGAACCTGAGGAATTTTCACGGCCATACCTACACGACCGATCGGGGGACTACCTACAACGCCTATTTGATCGTGGATGAGAAAATCGCGCTGGTGGATTCGGTGTACGGAGCTTTCGCCTCCGAGCTCCTCGAGAATATAAGACAGGTTATCCCGCCCGAGAAAATCGATTATGTCATTGCTAACCACGTCGAGACAGACCACTCCGGCGCCATTCCCCAAGTTATGAAATTGTGCCCCCGCGCGAAGGTTTTGGGCACCGCGAAGTGCAAAGAGGGGCTCGCTAAGCATTATTTCGAGAAGTGGGATTTCCAGGTTGTCAAGACGGGCGATAAATTGAAGCTAGGTAAGAAGACCCTGACTTTTCTTGAGGCGCCTATGCTTCACTGGCCCGACAGCATGTTTACTTATGTGATCGAAGACGCACTTCTTCTTCCCAACGACGCCTTCGGCCAGCATTACGCGAGTTCCGAAAGATATGATGACGAGGTCGATCAGTCCGGGCTTATGGATGAGGCGGCGGCCTATTACGCCAATATACTCTGGCCGTTGAGCGCGCTTGTCGTGAAAAAGATTGAAGAGGTGGTAAAGCTCGGTATTCCCATAAAAATGATCGCGCCGAGCCATGGCATTATATGGCGGAAAGATCCGTCTAAGATTATTAACGCCTATTTATCGTGGGCGAAGAACGAGACAAAGTGCAAGGTCGTGATCGCCTATGAGACGATGTGGGGTTCTACCGAGAAGATGGCGAGAAAAATAGCCGACGGCGTAGCGGCCTCCGGCGTTTCGGTCAGGCTGCATGATGTCACGCAGTCCAGCCGGACAGAAGTGATTAAGGATATGCTTGACGCGAAAGGTTATCTATTCGGATCTTCGACCCACGATAACGATATGCTTCCTTCGATCGGAGGCTTTCTCACATTTTTCAGGGGGCTTAAGCCCAAAAACAGAGTTGTTTCAACCTTCGGTTCATACGGATGGGCGGGCGGCGCGCTCAATGCTATCGAGAAAAATATTAAGGAAGCCGGTTTGGAAGTTAATCAGCCGCCGATTTCTTTTAAATGGGTTCCTGATGAGGATGAGCTTAAGCTTTGTTATGAATTCGGCAAAGAGTTTGCTAACAAAGCGAGGTAATGTCCGCCTTCGCCTAAATTAGGCGGACCCGTGAAGCAGGCTTCGGTGGATTTAATTCGCGCATATCACTTAGCTTCACTTCGCCTGCCTGCCGGTAGGCAGGTTCGCTAAGTGATGCGCTCATTAAAAAAGGGGGCATAGTGATGAAAAGCATAAAGGGTACAAAGACGGAGAAGAATCTTCTTGCGTCGTTTGCGGGAGAGTCGCAGGCGAGAAACCGCTACACCTACTTTGCGTCTGTCGCAAAGAAGGCCGGTTTTGAGCAGATCTCTGCGATCTTTCTTGAAACCGCGGATAACGAGAAGGAACACGCCAAGAGATTTTTTAAGCTTCTGGAAGGCGGCGATCTGGAGATTACGGCTTCTTATCCTGCCGGGATTATCGGCGATACGCCGTCAAATCTCGAGGCCGCCGCGGCGGGTGAAAATCTTGAATGGACAAAGCTTTACAAAGAAGCAGCCGGCACAGCCGAAAAAGAAGGGTTTCCGGAAGTGGCCGTACAATTTAGAGAGATACTTGAGGTGGAAAAGGAGCACGAGAAAAGATACCGCAAACTGCTTAAAAATATAAGAGAAGGCAAAGTATTTAAGAAAGACGTGGTAACGAGATGGAAGTGCCGTAATTGCGGTCGCGTTTATGAAGGGAAGGAAGCGCCCGAATTGTGCCCGACCTGCGCCCATCCTCAGGCGTATTACGAGCTGATTTGCGAAAATTATTAATGAGCACACAACTTACGGAATGCCGCTAAGCGGCAATGAACGTAAGTTGCTGTGCGAATCAACCCAGCACCCGACGTGGTGCTGGGTTAACGAAGGTCACAAGTACATAGTCACCCTCCTTCGCTCTTCGAGCTGCGGAGGGCAGGCAAGTCACAAGGGTTATCCGCCTTCGCCTAATGTAGGGAACGGTTTGAAACCGTTCCCTACTACATAGCTACGGCGGATTCAATTCGCGCATACAATTTACGCTCCCTACGGTCGTGTAAATTGTGCGCTCATTGAAGAAAGGAGTTGTTATGAAAGCTTACGTCTGCAAGATGTGTAGCTTTATTTCGATTAACGGCAGCGCGCCGGAGAAATGTCCCGTGTGCGGCGCGCCCCAAAAGGCTTTTGAAGAAAAAGGGGACGCGATAAAAACTCCGAAGGATCCGAATAATCCGAGTGATTTCGAAAAGAAGCACATACCGGCTATTACGGTTGTTAAAAAATGCGGCCTTATCCCTGAGGGCTGCCAGGATGTCCATGTTAAGGTGGGCGAGATTCAGCACCCGATGCAGGCGGATCATTACATTGTGCATATCGATTTTTATATCGATAAGGAGTTTATATCGAGGGTGATACTCACTCCCGACAAACTCAATCCGGCAGCGGCGCTTCATCTTAAAACGCCAAGCGGCACGCTCACGGCCATAGAGCTTTGCAACCTGCACGGCGCTTGGATAAATGAGGAAGAGCTTTAGCATGCCTAAGAAAGTTATAGTCTACAGCACGCCGACCTGCCCCTATTGTATAAGGACTAAGCAGTTTTTGAAGGACAGCAATGTTGAGTTTGAGAATATCGATGTCTCGGCCAATAAGGAAATGGCCGATGAAATGGTCCGGAAGTCAGGTCAAATGAGCGTTCCGGTAATCGATATAGACGGCACGGTTATAGTAGGTTTCGATAAAGACGGGATAAGGGCAGCGTTAGGATTGTGATATGCTTGACCTGATTATTATCGGCGCGGGTCCCGCGGGCATAACCGCGAGTGTCTATGCCGCCCGCAAGATGATGGATTTCATCGTCATTACGCTTGATATCGGCGGGCAGGCGGCGTGGTCCGGCGACATAGAAAATTATACCGGCTATCAATTTATTACGGGCCCCGAGCTCGCGGCAAAGTTTGAAGAGCATATGCGGAAATACAATATCGACTTGAAGGAAAATGAGGAGGCAATCGAGCTCAAGAAAGAGGGCGACGAAGTTCATCTTAGGACCGGCAAAGGGTCATACGTTTCGAAGACCGCGATAGTAGCCTCCGGTAAAAGGACAAAAGAGCTTAACGTGCCCGGCGAGAAGGAATTCAAGAACAAGGGGCTTACCTATTGCGCTACCTGCGATGGACCTTTGTTTAAGGGCAAGGATGTCGCGGTTATCGGGGGCGGCAACTCCGCTTTGGACGCGGCACTTCAACTTGTCAGGATTGCCAACCATATTCACGTTATAAATATCACGCAATCGCTCGGCGGTGACAAGATAATACGGGATAAAATTGCC
>JAQTRP010000049.1 GCA_028711765.1 Candidatus Omnitrophota bacterium
GCAAAACAAGCCTGTGCTCGCAGCGCGAGGTGAACATCCGATAAGGCTCGTCCGTTCCTTTCACGATGAGGTCGTCGATCAATACGCCCAAAACTGCCTGTGAGCGATCGAGTACCAAAGGTTCTTTACCCTTTGCGCGGAGGGCAGCGTTGATGCCCGCAAGAAGGCCCTGCGCGGCGGCTTCTTCATAACCTGTCGTGCCGTTAATCTGGCCCGCGAAATAGAGATTACGGATAATTTTTGTCTCAAGCGAAAGCGTAAGCTGCGTGGGATCGACCACGTCATGCTCGATGCCGTAACCCGGTTTCACGATCTCCGCGTGCTCGAGGCCTTCGATCGAATGGATCATCTCCTCCTGGACATCGAGCGGAAGGCTCGTGGACAAACCGTTCGGATAAATCTCGCAGGTATCCAGCCCTTCGGGCTCGAGGAAAATCTGATGGCCCTCTTTGTCCGGGAATTTCACGATTTTATCCTCGATCGAAGGGCAGTATCTGACACCCGTCCCTTTGATAACTCCGGTGAAAAGTGGTGAGCGGTCTAAATTTTTGCGAATTATCTCGTGAGTCTTGGGATTTGTACGGGTAATGTAGCAGGGTTTTTGCTCGCGTTCGATGCGGCTTGTCGAAAACGAGAAAGGTTGGGGTTCCTTATCGCCTTCCTGCACGGTAAGCTTGGAGAAATCGATTGTCCGGCCGTCGAGCCGGGCGCAGGTGCCGGTCTTAAAACGTTTGGTGGAAAATCCCAGCTCCCTGATAGAGCGGGCAAGCCCGACGGACGCCGAATCGCCGAGGCGCCCTCCCGCAAAATTACGAAGACCGATATGGATGAGGCCATTTAAGAATGTGCCGGGCGTCACCACAATTGTCTTTGAGAAAAATTTCTCGCCGTCAAGCGTTTCCACCCCACGCACCTCGGCGCCTTCCACAATAAGCTTCTCAACACAGCCTTGCTTTATGCGGAGATTTCTCTCGCCCTCGACGGCGCGCCGCATGTAATCACGATAGCGACCGCGGTCGGCCTGAACACGGGAAGAACGGACAGCCGGTCCCTTGCTCGTATTGAGCATGCGAAACTGGATGCCGGCGGCGTCGGCTGCGCGCGCCATCTCGCCCCCTAAGGCATCGATCTCTTTGACAAGTTGCCCTTTGGCAAGCCCTCCGATGGCGGGATTGCAGGACATATAGCCGATTGTTTCAATCCGCATCGTAACGAGAAGCACTGAAACGCCCATACGGGCCGCCGCGAGAGCGGATTCGCACCCCGCGTGTCCTCCGCCGATTACGATTACGTCAAACGTATGTGAATCTGAAGTCATAGTTCCTAGCTTTAATAGGTCGGGTTGCAAAATTGTGTACCTGGTACCGGATTAACGGGCACGGTACCAGGTACACAATTTTGTACACTATAGACAGAAAGAGCCATTGCTATTTCACAGCAATGGCTCTTGTCTTTTAAAAAACTATTACGCTCTTTCCGCTTCAACCCAGTCTGTGGTACGGTTGCCTTTTTCATCGGCAATGTAATCAAGACTGACCTTATCACCCGACTTAAGATCGGCAAGCGTTACCTCTTTCTCGCCAAGCCAAATCACGGCATCGGGATCTACAGCATAGGTTGTCTCGGCCTTACCGTCGGAAAGGACAAGGGATTTCGCCTCGGCATTAACCGAAACAAGGCTGCCTGTAGCTTCAAGGCTTTCGTCCTCTACGCCGGCGAGTTCCTCATTTTCCACAGCAACGGCTCCTTCTTGGACTGCCGTCACCGGCATATCCGCCGCAGGTGCCATTGTTTCCTGTTCGGCTGCCCCTTCGGTCTTTGCCAAATCTTTTTCTTCCGCCCATGCTGCAGCCTGGAAACTAACGAGCGTGAGTACCAAAATCAAGCAAATCATGCTCCACTTTCTCATCTTCTTCTTCCTCCTTTAATGAGCCCCCGCTGTTTCGCTTTGCGAAACAAAGCGGCGGGGGCGAATTAAATCCCTGCCTGCCGGCAGGCGCCGTAGCCAGCAGGGAACGGTTTGAAACCGTTCCCTACATTAAGGCGAAGGCGGATAATTATCTTAGATTACTCCCCCTCATCATCAGAATCATCTTGAGGCGGCGCGCCGGACGAAGAATTATCGGCTTTATCTGTACCACCGCCCGATTCGGTACCGGCATCTTCGGGCTGGTCCTCGGCCGCCTGTGACGGTTCTTCCTCGGGAACGCCCTCGTCTTTGGCAACATTAATAATTATTTTCTTCTCTTTTGGCGGCTCTTCCACCATAGGCTCGCTCTCAGGCGGCTCGCTTACCTCGGCCGGTTTCGCGGCAATTTCTTCAATATTCACGACAATTTGAGGCTTCATCGCGATTGTCTGGCCTACAAGACACTGCTTCATGGCGTTGATAAAATCTTCCTTCTTGTCGCCGAGATTCAGCGATGAGGCGGTTAAAACGCAATTAATCTTGGTTATGTAGCTCGCGCTCTCGTCAAATTCAGCCGTGAGCGTAACGCGCAAATTCTCGCACATAATCCCGGTATTCTCGCAATACTTGAGGCCGTATAAAGACATGCAGGCGCCTAAAGAACTTAGGAAATATTCGGCCGGATTAGGGGCGCTGTCGCTGCCTCCCTTTACGGCGGGAAGGTCTATATTAAAGGAATGCTGCCTGCAATAAGCCTTAAACCGTTTCCCGCCTAAATAATCGATCCTGACCCTCATAAATGTGCCTTTCCGTGGTTGGTAAAGTGGGTTTGATATAACAAAAGAAGTTGCAGTATTTTAGCACCAAAAATACATAAGGCAACAAGATTTAGAGGCCCGTACAACGTGGTTATGTACCTGGTACCGGATTAATGAGACCGGTACCAGGTACATAAAAGCAAGGTACCGGTCTCACAGAACCGGTGCCTGGTGCCTTATTATGCTTTATAAACGCTCTTTGTCGCAATGACGTCGACGCCGGTATTTGCGACGTTTTTAACGATTATGTCGCCTATTTTGACCGGCGCGGTCACCGCACGGCGCGCCAATATATTCATCGCAGGGATAAGCTTACTCCGCGGAATGGCTGAGCGGGTCCTGACGCTCACAAGATCAATGCGCCCTTTCCTTACCTCTACTGTCGTCGTAAGGACACGGCGGGGATGAATGAGTTCACCCTTTATATATGCGATCCCTTTTTGGCACTTGGCGCCACGCAGAGAAATTATTCTCCGGCCCCTCGATGTAACGGTGATAACGCAGCTTGCAGGACAAATAATGCAGGTATATTCCTTTTTCATCGTTCGATGTCCACACTTAACATTTTAATACCCTTAAAATCGCTTTCTTCCAACTTCGCCCGTATCATCTCCGGGGGGCTTACGCGATTAAATGTGAATCTGCGTATAATACGACCGTTATCTCTAAAAACAACGGCGCGATTCCTTCCCGGCTGATCGACGCGCATTGCAAATTCGACCGTCCGAGCCCCGCTCACCCTTTGCGGAAGAACGTATTTCAAGCCTCCGCCTGCCTTGACATCGATTTTTGAAGGAGCGATACACCCCTTTTTAAGATATTCCTTAACGCCAAAGGCAAGCCTCTCCGCCTCGAAGCTTACCCAGTCAACGATATCGTGGACGTGAAGAACATTGCCGCAGGTAAATATGCCCTTGGCCGAGGTCTCGTAAAATTCGTTAACGAGGGGGCCGACGGTTCTTTCGTCCAAAATAACGCCCGCCCCTCTTGAAAGTTCATTCTCGGGAATAAGTCCCGCCGAGATAAGTAAGGTGTCGCACGCGATCTTTCTTTCCGTTCCGCGAATCGGGCGGCCGCAAGGACCGACCTTCGCAATCGTCACGGAAGAAACCCGAGCCCGGCCGTGAACGTCAACAACGGTGCGCTCCAAAAGTAACGGGATACCAAAATCATTCAGGCACTGGACAACGTTTCTCTCAAGGCCGCTCGCAAAGGGAAGTTTTTCCACAACCGCGAGCACCTTTGCCCCTTCGAGGGTAAAACGTCTTGCCATAATAAGACCGATATCGCCGGAGCCGAGAATAACAAGCCGCTTTCCCACCATCCAGTTTTTAAGATTGATCAGATTCTGCGCGACGCCGGCCGTGTAAATTCCGCTCGGCCGGGTACCTGGAATACACAAAGCGCCGCGGGTCCTTTCGCGGCAGCCCATCGCGAGTATGACAGCCTTGGCACGGACCGCGAGAAGCTCCCCCTTCCGCGCGACCGTCAGCACACGGTCGCGGCTGAGGTTAATAACCATGCTGCTTAAAAGGCACGGGACGCGGAGCTTCTTCACCTTGCGGATATAATAATCGGCGTACTCGGGACCCGTTAAAGACTTCTTGAAGATTTCGAGGCCGAATCCGTCGTGGATACATTGCTCCAAAATTCCGCCAAGCCATTCGTTTCTCTCGATGATGAGGATGTTGCCGATGCCGTCCCCGGCTAATTTTGCCGCGGCGGCAAGGCCGGCTGGCCCTCCTCCTATAATCGCGACGTCAACTTTCTTCTCCTTCATCGTCTCAAATCCTTTGTCCTGCAAGCTAATAAGTACGATTCCTTGGTCTTCAAAATCAAATTTTCCTTATTCAGCCCGAATTCCTTGTCCAGCATTTCGATAATCTTGGGAGAACAAAACCCGCCCTGACAGCGCCCCGTCATAGCCCGCGTTCTTATTTTGATCGCCGCAAGCGAGGGAATTCCGAACGCACCCTTAACGGCATCACGGAGCTCCTCTTTTGTCACCTGTTCGCAACGGCAGACAATCTCGCCACAGCGAGGCAGTTTGCGAATGCGCCGCTTTTTGTCACGTAAACTAAGCTCGGCAAAACGCGTCTCTTTTTTAAGGGCGGCTTTGAACGCGGCTTTCTTTCCGGCCGATAGGCTTTTTAAAATCAAAGAGGTGACATATTTCGCGATCGCGGGCGCGGCGGTAAGGCCAGGAGATTCGATGCCGGTAAGATTGAAAAACCCGCTTACCTTAGGGTCCTCCTCAATCACGTAATCACGAAAACCTTTCATTCGGGCGCTTACCCGCTTCGGGCGGATACCGGCATAGCCCTGAATGAACGCCTCGCGAGGAAGCGACGGTAGCATCTCCTCCGCTTCCTTAATGAGCCGCGAGAAAACCGAGGCTGTGGTCCGCGTATCGCTCCGGTCTTTTATGAAAGCGTCGCTGGGTCCGAGCAGAATATTGCCGTCCACTGTCGGCGTTATGTGAATCCCGAGGCCCGGCGCGCCTTTAAGAGGAACGGGATAAATCATCCGCCCGACGAGATTGCCGAACCTTTTATCGAGGATGAGATATTCCCCGCGGTTAGGATAGAGACGATACCGGTTTATGCCGGCCATACGGGCGATCTCATCGGCGCAGATTCCGGCGCTGTTTACGACTACCTGGGACCGGAATAAACCCGCGCTTGTCCTCACGATAAAACCGCATTGGGTTTTTTTAATACCGATGACTTTTTCGCCGAAACGGAATTTGATTCCGTTTTCGCGGGCGCATTCGGCAAGCGCGATAGTAAACAGAAACGGTGAGGTGACGCCGGCTGAGGGGACATAAAGCGCCGCCTCGCCCTCAATGCGCGGCTCGAGACGCCTAAGTTCCTTTTTCCCTATTACGCGCAAACCCGGCACGCCGTTTTTCACGCCGATATCTTTAAGTTCTTCGAGTCTTGAGCGCTCCGTTTTATTTCTCGCGACGACAAGCTTCCCGATGCGCTTAAAAGGAACGGAAAGTTCGCGCGCGAGGCGCGGAAAAATGCGGTTGCCTTCCACGTTGAACTTTGCCTTGAGCGAGCCGGGCGGAACGTTAAAACCCGCGTGTATGACGCCGCTATTGGCGCCGCTCGAGCCGTAGGCGACGTCATTCTCTTTTTCGAGGACGAGAACGCGGAATTTGTACCGGCTGAGTTCGCGGGCTACGGCCGAGCCTACAACGCCCGCGCCGATTATGATAATGTCGTATTTCATAACATTAGGTACCAGGAAGTGGTTTCATAAGTCAAGGTTGCCTTTACATACCTGGTACCGGATTAATTGGACCGGTACCAGGTATGTAAAGGTGCGCTCACAGGTACTTATGAAACCAGTTCCAGGTACCGGTTTCATGGATCCGGTACCTGGTACCTGATTAGGTTGGCGAAAGAAGCGAGGGGCTTGCCTATCAAAGGCATGGCATACTTGCGGAATTTATCCGTAACAAAAGTGCCGGATTGAGAAATAAAAGAAGCGGGCAGTTTTTTTTCTTTGCCCGCGATTTCGCTTACGTGAACCTTGCCCATACGGCAGAAATAAGGCCTGTCGGAGGCGCGCACGAAGGTAACCATAATCTCATTCTCGCCGCGCAGGGCAAGCCGCACGGCCTCTTTTCCGGCGCGATAAGCCTCCGACTGATCGACCGAAGAAATATAGGGGATCGACATCCGCAGAATGGTACCGGGCTTATCGTAACGGGCGCGGACCTTAAGGCTCTCCTCGACCCAGCGGACAAGTTTCGCGGCCGCGCTCTCCATATAAGGATGGCCGAAGCCGTCTTTCAGGACGCCTTCCTCTTTTTCCCCGACGCGCCTTCCCGAGCTGTCACGGATTGTCTCCGAGACGACGATGACCGCGAAACCGTTCTTTCCGAGGACGCGCTCAGTATCGCCGATAAATTTTCTCTTATCAAACGGCCGTTCCGGAAAATAAAGAAGGTGCGGGGCCTCCCTATCCGATTTTTTCCCCAATACGGATGAGGCGACGAGCCATCCCGAATCGCGGCCCATAACTTCTATGATCTTCACGGGATCAACGCGCCTCATCGCCTCGGTATCTAGGCCCGCCTCCTGCGTCGCCTGGGCGATGAAACGCGCCGCACTGCCGTAGCCGGGCGTATGGTCGGTGACCGGAAGATCGTTATCGATCGTCTTTGGAACCACAACCGTGCGGAGGGAATAATTACGCGATTTGGCGTGTCTTGAAACCGTAAGCGCCGTCTCGGCCGTGTCGTTTCCGCCGATTAGGAAAAGAACCGTAACGCCGTGTTTCCTGAAAATACTCACCGCCTTATCGGCCTCCCGCTCAGTCAACTTATGGCGGCAGGAACCTAAAGCCGATGATGGGGTCGCGCGCAGGGCTTTTACGATTGAGGCCGGTTGTTTAAGCAAATCCGTGAACGATTCCTCAAGAATGCCCTCGATGCCGTGCCAAGCGCCATAGAGCGAACCGACGGAGCGGCCCGACTTAACACCGTCGATTATGCCGGCTAACGAGGCGTTGATTACCGCCGTGCATCCTCCAGATTGTCCAACTATCGCTTTTTCCTTCATAACAATAAAAGCTTTGGCTTAGATTACACAGATTAAAAAGGCTGATTACGAGATTAGTCCTGATTCAAAACAGATTATAAATTATGTACCTGGTACCGCATTCGCGGGACCGGTACCAGGTACGCAATTTTAACCGGCCAAGTTGTTGATGAATTTCTTAAGGCCGTCTTCGTACAATTTTTCGGTGCCGAAAAACGGCGTCGTGTGAGAGCCCCTTATTTTCAAGAATTCCTTCGGGGGCTTGGCGGCCTCAAACAACTTCTGCCCCAAAGGAAAATTGACGATCTCATCGTCTGTGCTGTGTATAATAAGTTTGGGGCAGGTAACGCTTCCGATTTTGCTCGCGGAATCGAAGCGGCATGAAAAAATAAAATACGGAAAAAAAGGATACGCTATACCCATCATATCCTTCACGGATGAAAAAGCGCCGTCTGTAATCAGCGCCCCGACGGGACGGTGCTGGGCCAGATGGACAGCGGGACCGCCACCCAAGGATTCTCCATAAACGATAATACTTGCGGGCGGAAGTTTTTTAACGGTAGTGAGGTAATCATAAGCCGCCTCGGTGTCCTTGTATAACCCCCACTCTGTCGCGTGCCCGCCGCTCGGCGGGTAACCGCGGTACTCAAAGGGAAACACGTTAAGCCCCATGTTGGCGAGTATCGAAATCTTGTTGAGCCTTTGGCTGATGTTGCCGGCGTTCCCGTGGCAAAAAATAACCGTGAAACGGGCGTTTTCTCTGGGAATAAACCACGCGTAAAGCCTGACGCCGTCCGCCGTATCGAAATAAACCTCCTCGTAACGCAGGCCGAAAAGCTCGGGTGTCGCGGTAATACCCTCTATTGAATAAAAGAGGCTCTTTGTCTCGATGAACCTGACGCCGAGCGTGAAAATAATAAGGAACGCGATAATCAGTAAAATAAATAAAATAATCGTCACTTTTCCTCCTTTAGCTCTACGAGCGCTTTCCTCGCCGCGATACACATCGCCTCATAACTATCCTTAGCACCCATCTTGAGACCTTCTTCCTCAAGCTCGCGTGGATGCAGCACCTTTCCGAATTTAACTTTTATCGGATGGCGCTTAGGAAATTGATTCGTCCTCGGCCATGCTTCGAACGAGCCTTCAAGGACGGCGGGCAGAAATTTTACTCCCGCCTCCTTCGCCAGTATTCCGAAACCTTTCTGGAACTCGCCTATGCTTCCGTCAAGAGTGCGCAGGCCTTCGGGAAAGATGCACAGCACCCTACCGTTTTCGAGGACGTAATAACAACTCCTCAAACCTTCCAGAAAATGAGTGGCGAAATCGATCGGGATGATCCTCCCTATTTTCAAAAGGCTCCGGACGATCGGGACATTGAAGTAGGGCCTGAATCCGATGAAAAATAAATCGAGCCTTGTGGGGCCCGGGAGAGACGCCGTGATGAGGAAACCGTCGAAGAAACTCGTATGGTTCACATAAAGTATGCAGGGCCCCGTCTTCGGAAAATTCTCCCTGCCCTCGACCTTGAGGCCGTAAAATATTTTAAAAAATAAGAAAGCGAACAGATTAAAAACGAGCGCCGCGAGCCACGCCCCGACGCCCGGCTTGAGATCGATCCTCGCCAGATTCTCTTTCTTGGGAAGGGTCTTTAAGAGATCCTTCCAGCTTTCGGGCGCCGTCGTAGTTATTTCCTCCTCGGCCTTTTCGGAAATCCCGGCGCCACCGCCTGTTAAGAGCGGCTCCACGGCCGTAATCAGGTCCTTGACGGTAAACGTGCTCCCGATAAGCTCGTCCTTTATCTCGGCGCCGAACATCCTCTCGAGCACCGACGCGAGCTCGATCCTTCCCAGGGAATCTATGCCGAGGTCGAGCTCCAGGGAATCCTGCGGAGATATCGGCCTCTTCAAACCGGTCTGCTTCCTGATATACTTTATCACCTTTTTGCCGGCCTCCGACTCGAGGAGGCGGTTGTCTTCCTCTGTAAGCACCCTCGGCTCGGAATCCCGCTCCCGCTGGGCGATTATTTTTGAGGTATACATCTCCTTAACGAGGAATCTCTTTACCTTTCCCAAGAGCGTGTGAGGGAGCTCCTCCAGCGTCACAAAGAAACCCATCAACCTTTTATGGGGCGGGAGCGATTTCGAAACATTGTCAAAGCGCTCCTTAATCACGCCCCGTAGGTTCACCTCGCCGCGATCCCTGAAATATTTGACGTCGGGCACCACAACCGCCCAGAGGACGAGGTCGCCCCTCGCGGAAGGAACTTCGAAAACGCACATTTGCTTGACCGGCGCACGCTTGGAATACACCTCCTCTATCTCGTCCGGATATATATTGAGGCCCGAGCTTAGAACAATCACGTCTTTCGAGCGGCCGGTTAAAAATAGATAGCCGTCTTCGTCCAAATAGCCGAGGTCGCCCGTGTAAAACCATCCGTCTTTTATCGCCTCGCGGGTGAGGTCGTCCCTCTTATAGTAGCCCTTCATGACGTTCAGGCCGCGCGCTATGACCTCGCCCACTCCCTTTTCGTCCTTATTCACGATCTTAAGCTCCACGCCCGGCACAGGAGGGCCAACAGAGCCTATCTTGGGCCGCCGCGGAGGATTAAGAGCCAAGAGCGGCGAGGTTTCCGTCAGACCGTATCCCTCGATCACGGTGAACCCGTATTTAAAAAGGTCTTTCTCTGTGCGTTCATCGAGCTTCGCCCCGCCGCTTATAAACAATCGCAAGGAACCTCCGAATTTAGCGTAAAGCTTCTTTAAAAGATACGGCGCGAGATTTGTTCCTGTACGCTTCCGGATTT
The DNA here is from genome assembly GCA_028711765.1 of Candidatus Omnitrophota bacterium. Lineage (GTDB taxonomy): Bacteria > Omnitrophota > Omnitrophia > Omnitrophales > JAQTRP01 > JAQTRP01. The sequence continues at coordinate 10,087 of JAQTRP010000049.1, forward strand.
CATACAAAGCCTCGAGCGTAAGATCGAGAAAGACACGGAGAGAAAACGGGATTTTGTTTAAGCCCTCGTTAATTTTTGCGTGGAGCGAAGAGAAAAGCTGCGGGACGCCGATCATGACAGTCGGCTTAAGCTCCGCCGCCGCGCGCATAATGAGCTCCGGCCGCATGCCGCCGGGATAAATGACTCTATAGCCGTAGAGAAGCGGATATAACATATTAATCGTGAGCGGATAGGCGTGGTGCAAAGGAAGCACGGAAAGGCCGCTGTCGCCGGGCCGGGTGAAATCCGATCCCTTTATGGAATCGCAGTTCGCGACAAAGTTTTCGTGAGTAAGCATCACGCCCTTAGGCCGGTCGGTAGTGCCCGATGTGTATAAAATACACGCAAGATCCGAAGGCTCGATTTTTATCTCTTTGCCGTGTTTTTCCGTCTCCAGCGCCTTTTTGAAATGATCGGAATCCACGCTGATGACCTTCCTGCCGAAATGAAATTTGGCGAGCAGGCTGCTGTGAAAAACGCCGGAACTGCCGCTTAGGAACAAAATCTTCGCGCCGCAATCCTTGAGGATGTTTTCGGCCTCATCGAAAGTCGCCTCCGGATTTATGGGGATCATAACGCCGCCGGCGAAAAGCACGGCAAAAAATATCAAAGGCCACTCGAACCTGTTCTCCAGCAGAATCGCTACCTTATCATCCTTCCTCACGCCCTCTTTTATGATATAGGCGGAAACGGCCTCGATCTCTTTCTCGAGCTCGCCGTAAGTTACGCTCGCCCAGCCGTCGCCCGCCTTGTATTGGATCGCGATCGCCTCCGGATGTGAAGCTGCCGCCTCTTTAAGCCTATCGACTAAATTTTGCGTCATGATTCCAAAACCATCCTTTCAAAATAATTCCAATATAATTTGAATCAGTCCTATTATCAAGAACTTTAATAAATTCGGAGTGCAAAATTACGTACCTGGTACCGCATTCAGTTAATCCGGTACCAGGTACGTAACTTTAGGTACACAATTTTGCGCTCAAATTCTTCTAAGACGCGATACGAAAAAACCTTCCATCGTATCGGTCGGAAGAATGCGGAGGGCATGCTTCAGGGACGGATGAAAAACCTTGTCTTCCCATCTTTCCAAGCCTGGGGTAACATTCTTTACCGGCGACAGAACGGCCTCGGGCAATATTGCCTCTTCCGTTCTTTCAATGAGCCACGTGAGTGACGCCTCATTTTCCTCCGGCGCGAAGGTGCAGGTTGAATAAACGAGAACCCCGCCCGGCTTAAGCGCCCTATAAGCGGAAATCAAGAGCCTCTTTTGCTTTCGCGCCATATCCTTGATTTTCTTGGGCGACCAGTAGTGAAAACTCTTCGGGTCGCCGAGGTTAAAACGGCCTTCCACGCTGCAGGACGCGTCCAACAGCACGCGGTCAAAAAATTCGGGATACTTCCTCCCCGCTATCTCGCCGTCGATCTTTAAGGTCTCCGTATTTTTCACGCCCTGACCGGAAAGGTTCGCTCTCAATTTGTAAAAACGCCCCTTGCTATTGTCGATCGCGATAATACGGCCTTCATTTTTCATGAGGCAGGCGATCTGGGTTGTCTTGCTGCCGGGCGCAGCGCAGAGATCGCACACGGTCTCACCGGGCCTCGGATCAAGGAGAAGGGCCGGAATTAGGCTTGATAAACTCTGGATATAAATTTTGCCTTCTTTGTAAATTGTAGTCTCGGTGATTTGCCTCGCGGTCGATCCGCGGACAATAAAAGCGCCGGGATACCACTCGACTGGATCGAGGGAAAAGCCATCGTGCTTTAAGACCTCGCTAGCCGAGGCTGCGTCGGATTTTAGGGTGTTTACGCGGATTGTAACAACGCGCGGCTCCGAAAGATGCCGCAGGATCTCGCTCGCGAGTTCCGGCTTGAAGATACGGCAGACGCGATCGGTAAAAAGGGGCGGAAAACCGTTCGATTTATGCTGAGTTGTCATTTCCGCGGATTATAGCAGTAAACGTTGGTTGATTCTATCGCAAACAAGTTACTAAATTGTGTACCTGGTACTGTACCAGGTACACTTTTGTAACCCATTGCAAATAAAGCATCTTTGATTTGGGGTACCGGCTACCCAATTTTTATCTGACTATTCCCTATTCACTATTCACTATCGACTATGTTATAATACCGCCTCCAAAAGGAGAACCTTATGGCAATACATCAAACGGCAATCATTCACCCGAAAGCCAAATTAGGGAAAGACAATGTTATCGGTCCTAACGTCTATATCGAAGAAGGCGTCGTCATCGGAGATAACAATTGGATCGGCCCTAACGCTTGCATTTTCAAGGGCTCGACGATAGGCGACCGGAACGAGATACACATGGGGGCTATCGTGGGGGGCGTACCGCAGGATGTGGCTTTCAGAAACCTTCCGAGCTTCACTAAGATAGGCAACGGCAATAAAATCCGCGAATACGTCACGATTCACCGCGGGACGAAAGAGGGATCATCCACGATAATCGGAGACAACAATTTCATAATGACCCAGGGGCATATAGCGCACAATTGCCACATCGGAAATAACGTCATATTCGTCCCCTTCGCGGGTCTTAGCGGTCACTGCATAATCGAGGATGGGGCGTTTCTTTCGGGAATGGTAGGGCTGCATCAATTTAGCCGCGTGGGGCGTTTCGCGATGATAAGCGCCCTCTCGGCCGTCAATAAAGACATCCCGCCGTATATGATGTGCGGCGGAAGACCGGCGGTGTGTTACGGTATAAACTCCGTGGGATTACGGCGCGCCGGAATAAAACCGGCGGCGAGAAGCGAGATAAAACAGGCCTTCAAGATTCTTTACCGGTCGGGATTAAACGTCTCAAACGCTTGCGCGAAAATAGAAGAAGAGCTTCACTCCGAAGAAATCGCTTACCTTTTAAAATTCATCGAATCCTCTGAGCGGGGTATCGCCGCGGGCGGCACCGGCAAAGACGCCAAACTGCAGGGCGGAGAAGAAGAATAAAAACCGTGACTCGTCACCTGTAACTCGTGACCCGTAAAGGCAAAAGCACAGCTTCTTTTACGAGTCACGTGCCACGAGTCACTGCTTTCCGGATTTCCTCTCAAGCTCGGCAACGCGCTCTTCAAGATGCCTTATACGCAGGACTAATTTCCCGATCCAGTGTTTCTCGCGCAGTACTTCTTCTTCGATCGTTTTTGGATCCATATTTTTCCTCTCTTTTCTTAAAATAAAATGACAAATGACAAAATCCAAATGACAAATGAAATCCAAATCCTCTGCCTGCCGGCAGGCAAATAACAAAATAGATCTAGGCAAGATGTCTATTTGCCATTTGGATTTGGAATTTCATTTGGATTTTGAGATTTGACATTTGGATTTACCTTTGGGCGCTCGCGGCTACTTATGAAAGCAACGCCAAGTACATAATTTAATTCTCACCTATCTCTTTAAATATTTCAGGATGCTTCGCGCAAACCTCCATCAAATCGTTCGGACTAAGCTCGCCTAATTTGCGATACCATTTCTTAGCCTCGTCAGTATCTCCCTTAAGCCAATAAAGCCACGCCAGGCGCCTTGTAAGATCGGCTGAATCGGGCTCATACTGAAGTCCGCGCAGTGCGTAAAAAATGGCGCGGTCATAATTATTCTCGCCCAAATTGAGGAGGTAAAATGTAAGCGTAAGATTCGCCTCGGCAAGGAAATGATCGTCTATCCCCAAGGCCTTAAGATATTCAGCGGGCGTTTTCTCGTCCTTCCACTGCCACTCCGCAAAGGGCGCAAGCCATCCCTTTTCCGCCATTACCCGCGCTACCGCGAGCGCCATGAGGCGCTGGCCCTCGAGCGAAGGATGGCAGTTATCCTCGATCACGGGCTCGCTCAATATCCCGCCTTTGGACTGGGATTTAAGGACTGCCTCCGTATCGATTAAAGGAACGTCGTTATACTCGCACAAGGCCTTGAGCGCGGCGCTGATTTCA
>JAQTRP010000050.1 GCA_028711765.1 Candidatus Omnitrophota bacterium
CAGATCCCCAAAGATAAAGACACTCTTCTTAAGGAGGCGCGCCGCGACGTTGAATCGATCGAAGAACAATTCCAGAACGGTCTCATTACAAACGGCGAGCGTTACAACAAGGTCATCGACATCTGGACGCATATCACAGACCGTGTCAGCGACCGCATGTTTGAGGAGCTGGATCCTTTTAATCCTATATTTATGATGGCCGATTCGGGTGCGAGAGGCTCGAAGCAACAGATCCGTCAGCTCGCAGGTATGCGCGGACTTATGGCGAAGCCCTCAGGCGAGATTATCGAGAGCCCAATCACGGCGAATTTCCGCGAGGGCCTCACGGTGCTTGAATATTTCATATCGACCCACGGCGCCCGCAAAGGTCTCGCGGATACGGCCCTCAAAACAGCCGATTCAGGATATCTCACGAGGCGGCTTGTCGACGTGGCGCAGGATGTCATCATTACCGAAGATGACTGCGGCACCCTGAACGGCATTTTCGTTGAGCCGGTATACGAAGGCGAAGATGAGGTCGCATCTTTGAAAGAGCGGATCATAGGGCGCGTCGTCCTCGATAACGTCGTAGACGTCGTGACCGACGAGATTATTGTAAAAGCCGGCGAGGAGGTTACAGAGGAAAAAGCGGCCAGGATAGAGACAGTTGGTATTGAAAAGATAAGAATTCGCTCAGTCCTCACATGCGAGGCGAAGCGTGGGATCTGCAAGTTGTGCTACGGACGCGATCTCGCGACGGGCGCCATGGTTGAAAAGGGTACCGCGACGGGCATTATCGCGGCCCAGTCAATCGGAGAACCCGGCACACAACTTACGATGAGGACATTCCACATCGGGGGAACCGCCTCGAGAGTAGTTGAGCAGTCCTATTATAAAGCGCGTAACCGCGGCGTGATCAAATATCACAACCTGCGCACAGTCACGACAAAAACGGGAGAGATCATAGTTCTTAACCGGAACGGCGAGGTCTCAATCCATGATGAGCGTGGCAGGGAACTCGAGCGTTACACCGTTCCCTCGGGCGCGATAATCCACTACAAAGACGGCCAGACTACCGAAAAGGACGAGATTTTCATAAAGTGGGATCCGTATACAGTTCCGATTCTTACAGAAATGGGCGGCCGTGTCCGTTATGAGGATATAGTGGAAGGCGTTACCATGCAGGAGGAAATGGACGCTACAACCGGCCTTATCGAGCGCGTCATTATCGAGCACAAGGAAGACCTGCATCCCCAGATTATCATCATGGGCTCGAATGACGAGGTCATAGCCTTTTATCCGATTCCCGCCCGTGCGCATATTATGGTGAAAGAGGGACAGCATGTAACAGAGGGAAGCCTTATCGCCAAGACGCCGCGCAAGATCGCAAAGACAAAAGACACCACGGGAGGCCTCCCGCGCGGGGCCGAGCTTTTTGAGGCGAGGAAGCCGAAGAACCCCGCCGTTATAAGCGAGATCGACGGCATCGTGGAATTCGGCGAAGTCGTCAAGGGGCAGCGGAAAATTATAGTAAAGAGTCCGACGGGGATGACGAAAGAATATCTTATACCTCACGGGAAGCACCTTAACGTGTATAAGGGCGACCGCGTTACTACGGGACAACAGCTTGTGGACGGCCCCGTAGTCCTTCAGGATATCCTGCGCGTAAGCGGAGAGCGTAAACTCCAGGAATATCTCGTCAACGAGGTCCAGGAGGTATACCGTCTCCAGGGAGTTCATATTAACGATAAGCATATTGAAACTATTGTACGCCAGATGTTGAGGAGGGTCAGAATTGACGACCCGGGTGATACCGAATTTCTTATCGGTGCCCAGATCGAGCGCAATAAATTTAAAGAAGAGAACGAGAAGATGAGGAAGAAGGACAAGAAACTAGCGACGGCGACGCCCATTCTCTTAGGGATTACCAAGGCCTCTCTCACGACCGACAGTTTCATATCGGCGGCAAGCTTCCAGGAGACAACGCGGGTGCTTACGGAGGCGGCCTCCACCGGCAGAATAGACGACCTTCTTGGTCTTAAGGAAAACGTGATTATGGGGCACCTCATTCCGGCCGGGACGGGGTTTGATACAAACCGCCGCGTGAAAATTTTTGCGGAGAGCGGCGAGGAACTGAAGTTCGAAAAGAAGTCCGCTGAATCCGAAACCGGAGCGAAGAAAGAGAAGGAATAGGAAATATAATTATGCCGACAATTAACCAGTTGGTGCGGATGGGCCGCTCAAGCAAAAAAAGAAAAACAAAATCTCCCGCGCTCGCCGGATGCCCGCAGCGCAAAGGCGTTTGTCTTATCGTTAAAACCATGACGCCCAAGAAGCCGAATTCGGCACTGAGAAAGATCGCACGCGTGAGGCTTACTAGCGGCTATGAGGTGACTGCTTACATTCCGGGTGTCGGGCATAATCTTCAGGAGCACTCGATTGTTTTGGTGCGCGGCGGCCGCGTTAAGGATTTGCCGGGTGTCCGCTACCATATTGTCCGTGGAAAACTTGACGCGACGGGAGTAACCAACAGGACGAAGTCCCGTTCTAAGTATGGGTCGAAGACACCCAAATAAGGTGGATAAAATCCAAATGACAAATTTCAAAATCCAAAATAATTCCAAAATCCAAATGTCAAATATGAGCAAAAAGGAGTTCTTGAATTTTGTAATTTGAAATTTGGATTTCATTTGTCATTTGAATTTTGACATTTGGATTTTACATTAGGGGAGTAAAAAATGAGACGCAGAGCAGCTCCAAAAAGGAAGATTTTACCGGATGCGCGCTTCAAGAACCTTCTTGTGGCGAAGATGGTAAATGTCATAATGAGCCAGGGCAAAAAGTCGACGGCGGAAGGCATTGTCTATTCAGCCTTCGATATTATTAAGGAAAAGACGCAGAAAAGCCCGCTAGAGGTTTTTAAGCAGGCCATTGACAATGCCCGGCCCCTGCTTGAAACCAAGTCCCGCCGCGTCGGCGGCGCGACTTATCAGGTCCCCGTCGAGGTCAAGGCTGATCGCGGGAACGTACTTGCTATGCGATGGATACGCACTGCGGCTCGTGAGAAGAAAGGGCAACCCATGCAGGTGAAGTTGGCGCAGGAAATCCTCGATGCCTTCAAAAAGGAAGGCGCGGTTATCAAGAAGCGCGAGGATGTCCACAAAATGGCTGAGTCGAACCGCGCCTTCGCTCACTATCGCTGGTAAAGTGTAAGAGCGAGGCAGCGCGTTTATGGAAGAATATGGTATTGGTAAAAGTTATCCGCTTGATAAGGTTCGGAATATCGGTGTCGCGGCGCATATTGACGCAGGAAAAACTACTGTCTCAGAGCGCATTCTATACTATACAGGCAAGACTCATAAGATGGGAGAGGTTCACGACGGCACAGCCGTTATGGACTGGATGGAACAGGAGCAGGAACGCGGAATTACAATTACTGCAGCCGCGACAACCTGTTTCTGGCGTGATTGCCGTATAAATTTGATTGATACGCCCGGCCACGTGGATTTTACCATGGAGGTGGAGCGCTCGCTGAGGGTGCTGGACGGATGCGTCGCTGTCTTTTGCGGTGTCGGCGGAGTGCAACCCCAGTCCGAAACCGTTTGGCGCCAGGCGACACGGTATAACGTGCCGCGTTTGGCGTTTATTAACAAGATGGATAGGGTGGGTGCCGATTTTGACGCAGCCGTCGAGCAGATGAGGTCGCGTTTAGGCGCGAATCCGGTGCCGCTCCAGATCCCATGGGGTAAGGAAGCGGGTTTTAAGGGCTTAATTGATCTTGTAAAAATGAAGGCGATATTGTTTAAGGAAGAGGCCTTAGGGGTTGAGTTTGAAGAAACGGATATACCGGCCGATATGATGCAGGCCGCCGAAGACGCAAGGGATTATATGGTAGAGATGGTTTCAGAGCATGACGATACTTTGATGGAAAAATTTGTCGAGGGTAGAATGCCGAGCGAGACAGAGGTTCGTTCCACAATCAGAAAGGCGACGCTTACGACGGAGATAACGCCCGTTATCTGCGGCAGCGCCCTTAAAAATAAGGGAGTGCAGCAGCTCTTGGATGCCATTTGCGATTACCTGCCGGCCCCGAGCGACATTCCCACGATAAAAGGTCAGGATCCGAAAACGGGTGAGCCGATTGAGCGCCGCCCTGACGAAAAGGAGCCTTTGTCGGCGCTTGTTTTCAAAATTGCGAGCGACCCCTTCGTCGGGAAGCTCTCGTATGTCCGGGTGTATTCAGGCGTTCTTGAAAACGGTTCGTACGTCCTCAATTCAACCCGCGACAGAAAAGAGCGGATCGGACGGCTTCTCCATATGCACGCGAATAAGCGCGAGGAGATTGAGCGGGCGACTGCCGGAAATATCGCCGCCGTGGTAGGGCTTAAAGAGTCGAAGACCGGCGATACCCTCTCTTCGGAAGACAAGCCGATCGTACTTGAGAAGATGCACTTTCCGGAGCCGGTTATTTCTATGGCAATCGAGCCCAAGACAAAAGCGGATCGCGATAAATTGTCCACTACGCTGCAGAGGCTTTCAGATGAAGATCCGACTTTTCAGATTAAGACCAACGAGGAAACCGGCCAGACGATTATTTCGGGAATGGGAGAGCTCCATCTTGACATTATCAAAGACCGTATGCTTCGCGAGTTTGGCGTGCAGGCCAATGTCGGCAAACCGCAGGTTGCATATAAGGAGACCATAACTAAGGCGGCGAAGGCGGAAGGCAAGTTTATAAGGCAGACAGGCGGCCGCGGCCAGTATGGCCACTGTTATCTCGAGGTCCAGCCCCTTGAGCGCGGGAAAGGTTTTGAGTTTGTTAATAAAGTTGTAGGCGGCGCGATCCCACGCGAATATATTTCCTCCATTGAGAGCGGAATCGAAGGGGCATGCGCGAACGGTATCCTGGCGGGCTATCCCGTTGTGGATATTCAGGCTATAGTTTATGACGGTTCGTATCACGAGGTCGATTCCTCCGATATAGCTTTTAAAATGGCGGCCTCTATAGGGTTCAAAGACGCCGTCCGGCACGCAGAGCCTATTTTGCTCGAGCCGATTATGTTGGTTGAGGCGGTTGTGCCCGAGGAATATATGGGCGATATCATCGGAGATCTTAATTCGCGGCGCTGCAAAATCGAAATGGTCGGAGAGCGAGGTAATCTCCGTTTTGTAAAAGGCCTTGTTCCGCTCGCCGAAATGTTCGGTTACGCGACGGCGATACGCTCTCTATCGCAGGGGCGTGCTACTTATACGATGGAGCCGCATAGTTATGAACAGGTTCCGGTGCAGATTGCCGAAAAAATTCTTGCTGTTGAGGGAGCTAAAGATAAACCAAGAAGGTAATACCCCACACTTCCGCCTGCCTGCCGGCAGGCAGGCGTGGGGAATAGGAAAAACGCAGTAAGGATACCACACGCGGAAGCGTGTGGAGGGGAATAATAATCGATCTATGACAGAGGTTAAGGAAAGAATAAGAATTAAGCTGCGGGCGTACGATCACAGGGTGCTAGATCAGTCGTGCCAGGAGATTGTGAACACGGCGAAGCGCACAGGCGCTAAGGTGTTAGGGCCTATCCCTTTGCCTACCAGGATCGAGAAGTTTACGGTTCTGAAGGGGCCCACAATCGACAAGAAGGCCCGTGAGCAGTTTGAGATCCGCACGCACAAGCGGGTGCTCGACATTGTTGAGCCGACCGCCCGGACGGTAGACGCACTTATGAAACTTGATCTGCCGGCGGGAGTCGACGTCGAGATAAAACTGTAAACAGTGAACCACGTTGGGTTCACCGTTAAGCGCCTGAACCACGTAGAGTTCACCGCTAAGCGCTTGAAGCACGTAAGGTTTACCGTAAACGTCACGCAGAGTTCATCGTGAACGCCGTGCGAGGTTTACCGTGAACCACGTTGGGTTTGCGGCTCGCAATGACCGTAAGGTATAAAGATGATAGGTTTACTTGGTAAAAAAATCGGAATGACGCAAATATTCAAGGAAGACGGTGAAAGTGTCCCGGTTACCGTCCTTAAGGTCGGTCCCTGTTTTGTCATCGATGTCAGGACAAAGGCCAAAGATGGTTATGAGGCAGTCCAGTTGGGTTTTGAAGACAGAAAAGAGCGGAAATTGACGTTGTCTCAAAAGGGTTATTTTAAGAAGCGCGGCATTTCCCCCCAGCGTTATGTGAGGGAAATTCGCACCTCGAGGATTAACACCCTCAAACCCGGGATGAAGCTTTGCGTTAATAACTTTGAAGCTGGTGATTACGTTGACGTTACGGGCGTCTCGATCGGCAAGGGCTTTCAGGGTGTGGTGAAACGGTGGCATTTTAAGGGGGGCGTAAAGAGCCACGGTTCCATGTTCGGGCGCGTGCCGGGCTCGATCGGCGCCTCGTCGTTTCCTTCGAGAGTAATTAAGGGAATGAGGGCACCCGGCCATCTGGGGGCGGATCGCGTTACGGTGCAAAATATAAAAGTCGTTGAGGTTGACCCCGACAACGGGCTTCTACTTATAAACGGAGCGGTTCCGGGTCCCAAGGACCAGCTGCTCATTATTAAAATGGCCCTTAAGCGGGGCAAGGAGCGCGACTGGAGGCCACCGGAGTATAGGGCCGAACCTAAGGTCGAGGAAAAGAAGGAGGAGCCGAAGGCCGAGGCGAAAAAAGAAAAACCTGAGGCTAAGGTTAAAGCCGATGGAAAGAAGGAAAAGGCCAAGGCCGAGCCCAAAGCCGGTACAAAGAAAGAAGAACCAAAGACCGAGGCGAAGAAGGAAAAACCCGAAGCCAAGAAAGAAGAAGCTAAGACCGAAGCCAAGACCGAAGCCAAGACCGAAGCCAAGACCGAAGAAAAGAAAGAAAGTCCTAAGCCTGAAGATAAAAGCGGGAAGTCCGAATAATGGTTACAAAAGCTATAAAGACAAAGAAAGCGGCTAAGCAAAAAGAAAATAAATTAGAGGCGCCGCTATACTCTAAGGCCGGCAAAAAGCTCGGAAGCGTGGAACTTCCTCCGGAAGTTTTTGGAGTTCCGTACAATCAGCGTTTTATGAATGTTGTCATCTCCGCCTATGCCGGCAAGCAGAGGAAGGGGACGGCCTCTACCAAGGAACGCCAGGAAGTCAGGGGCGGCGGACGCAAACCGTGGAAACAAAAAGGAACCGGCCGCGCGAGAGCAAGTTCCACACGTTCGCCGATTTGGCGCGGCGGTGGGACAACCTTTGGGCCGCACCCCCGCGAATACGGCGCCGATCTGCCTCAGAAGATGAGACAAAAGGCCCTTGCATCCGCTTTAAGCCTCGCGCACAAGGAAGATAAACTGCTTTTTATAGATGACAGAAAGTTAGACAAGCCGAAGACTAAGGAATTGGCCGCTATACTTAAGGCGTTAAAACTTTTGGGCGAGAATACCCTCTTTGTGGTTAATAACGTCGATGAAAACCTTAAGCGCGCCTCGTCAAACTTAAAAGAAGTGTTAGCCGTCAGGACGGTGGGCGATGTGAATGCCTATCATGTACTGAGGCGCAAAAAAGTGCTCGTCGAGAAAGACGCCCTGCCTCTATTAAAGGCGCGTGTCTTAAGAGAGAAAATCCTGCCGTACGAGAAGCCCGCGGCGGCGCAGAAGTAGGATATCGTCATGGGAAAGAGCATATACGACATCATTATAGAACCTTGGATTACAGAAAAGGGCACGGCCCAGAACTCTGCGGGGAAGTATTTGTTTAAGGTGCACCGCGCCTCCAATAAGCAGGAGATCAAAGAGGCCGTTGAGAAGATATTTAACGTTAAAGTAATAAGCGTCCGCACATTGGTTGTCAAGGGCAAGCCCAAACGCGTGCGCCAAGAACCCGGCTTGACGGCGGACTGGAAGAAAGCGATCGTTACTCTGAAAGCCGGGCAAGTCATAAATTTAGTATAGAGGCAAAAATATGGGTCTAATTAAATTTAAACCTGTAACGCCGACAAGGAGATTCGGTAGCTCGCTCACTTTTGAAGAGCTTACGACAAACAAGCCCTATAGGCCTCTGACTTTTACTAAGAAAGGGACCGGCGGCAGGAACAACCACGGGCATGCGACCTCGCTCCACCGCGGCGGCGGGCACAAGAGGCGCATCCGCATAGTTGATTTCAAACGCGAGAAACATAATATGGAAGCGGAGGTACGGACTGTCGAATACGATCCGAACCGCAGCGCGTGGATCGCGCTCATTGAATATAAAGACGGGACAAAGCGCTATATGCTTGCGCCCGACGGCTTGAAGACGGGAGATAAGGTTATGAGCGGCGAGGAGTCCGAAATTAAGGCCGGGAACCACCTTCCGCTCAGGCTCATCCCGCCAGGCACACCGATTCATAATATCGAACTGAAGCACGGCGAGGGGGGCCAGATGGTGCGCACCGCAGGCGGTCTTGCCCAGATCCTGTCGAAGGAGAATGAGTTCGCCCACATAAAACTTCATTCAGGCGAGGTTCGTATGGTGAGGCTCGATTGTTACGCGACCGTGGGGCAGTGCTCGAATATCGATCATGAAAATATTTCGTTGGGCAAGGCGGGCCGCAAACGCTGGCTTGGAAAACGCCCGCACGTGCGCGGTGTCGCTATGAACCCGGTGGATCATCCTTTAGGCGGCGGCGAAGGCAAGTCTTCAGGTGGAAGGCATCCGTGCTCGCCGCAGGGAATGCCGGCAAAGGGTTTCAAGACCCGCAAAGGCAAGAAGGCTTCGAGCAGATTAATCATCAAGGACAGAAGGAAGGAGGTCCTGTAATCATGGGACGTTCACGTAAAAAGGGGGCTTTCGTTGACGAGCACCTGCTTCTGAAGGTTTCGAAGGCGCAGTCAACGCGGGACCGTAAACCGATTAAGACATGGTCGCGCCGTTCCACGATAACCCCTGAGTTTGTGGGGCTTAATTTTTCGGTCTATAACGGCAGGAAGTTTCTGGCCGTTTTTGTTACGGAAAATATGGTCGGCCACAAGCTCGGCGAGTTTGTTCCGACGCGTATATTCAAGAAACACAGTACGGCGCAGGATAAAGCGAAGCAAATGGCTGAGGCCGGTAAAACTTGAGGCACAAAAAGGAATAGGGAATGGAAGCGCAGGCATTCACAAAATATGTTCGCATAGCGCCGCGTAAGGTGCGGCTCGTCATCGACGCCATTCGCTACAAAAACGCGAAGCAGGCGCTTTATATCCTTGCGTCTCTCAAGAATCGTGGCGCGCGGTTTGTGGAGAAGACGCTTAAGAGCGCCATCGCCAACGCGAAATTTAAGAAGATGGACGAGGCCCTGCTTTATGTGTCGGAGACAAGGTCGGATACGGGTCCGACTTTCAAACGTTTTATGGCGCGTTCGATGGGCCGGGCGGACAAGCTGCTCCGTAGGACGACCCATATTACCGTTAAATTGAAGGAGCGGGAAGCGAAGCCCGCTAGCCTTAAGGAAAAGCCGAAGGCCCCGCCGGCTGAGGCAAAGCTAAAGACCGAAGAGCATTCAGGTAAGCGCACCGGCAAGAAATTATTGAAATCGAAAGGAGCTTGATTTTGGGACAGAAATCTCATCCGTACTCACTGCGGCTCGGTTATATCCGGACATGGCATTCAAGGTGGTTCAGCCGGAAGGATTACAGCAATTTCCTGATTGAGGATATGAAGCTTAGGAAGTTCATCAAGGAAAAACTCGGCTTTGCCGGAATCTCAATGATTGAGATCGAGCGCTCCAGCGGTAAGGTACGCATAATCATTTATACGGCCCGCCCGGGCATTATTATAGGAAGGCGCGGCCAGGAAATCGAAAAGGTCAAGGACGGCCTTGCGGATATCACCAAGGCCGAGGTCACCGTTGATATAAAAGAGGTAAAGATTCCGCAGGTGAACGCGCAATTGGTCGCGGAGAGCATTGCCCAGCAGCTCGAGAAGCGCGTTTCATTCCGAAAGGCGATGAAGCGGGCAATGCAGCTTGCCATGCAGAAGGCAGCGAAAGGTATCCGTATTGTCATTAAGGGCCGCTTGGGCGGATCCGAAATCGCAAGACAGGAAAGCTCAAAACAAGGAAGCGTTCCGCTCGGCACATTCAGGGCTGATGTCGACTATGGTTTTACGGAAGCGAGGACGACGTACGGCGCTATAGGCGTTAAGGTGTGGATTTATACCGGCGATATTTTGGTTGGAAAGGAAGCAAAGAAGAAGGTTGTTCCTGAAACCGAGGCGCAGACAGAGCCTACCGAGAAAGCACCTGCCTTAGAGGAAAAGGCGGTTTCAAAACCTTCACCTGAAGATAAAGGAGAACCTGTCAATGGGCCTAATGCCTAAGAGGGTTAAGTTCAGAAAGGCACACAGGGGGCGCAGAACGGGTGTCGCAACCCGCGGCTCGTCCGTTTCATTCGGCGCCTTCGGCCTCAAGGCCCTTGAGTGCAGTTGGATGACCGCCCAGCAGATCGAGGCTGCCCGCGTTGCGCTTTCGCGCTCCGTAAAACGCGGCGGGAAGGTGTGGATCCGCGTCTTTCCGGATAAGCCGTTTACAAAAAAGCCCGCGGAAACACGTATGGGAAAAGGCAAGGGCGAGCCTGAGTATTATGTGACCGTCATAAAACCGGGCAGGGTATTGTTTGAGATGGACGGTGTCCCTGAATCGCTCGCGCGCCAGGCTATGCGGCTTTGCGCTTATAAATTGCCTTTTAGGACAATGTTTGTGCGCCGGGGAGGAATATAGTCATGGCTTTGAAGGCTAAAGAACTCCGCGAATTGACGGTGGATGAGCTTGACGAAAAGTGCACCGCATTGAAGAAAGAATATTTTGATCTGAGATTTCAAAAGCGGACGGGCAAATTAGAACAGCAGTCGAAATTAAAACAGGTCCGACGCAATATCGCGAGGGTTCTTACAGTTCGTAACGCACTAGAGCGCGAGGAAAATACAAAAAAAGGGAAATAACGCATGAATGCCAAGAAAGAAACGTTTACGGAGGAGCACAGGAACCACCGCCAGCGTATAGGCGTTGTCATAAGCGACAAGATGGACAAGACAATCGCTGTCGAAGTTACGCGGCGTTTTCCTCATCCGGTTTATAAAAAGGTGATCAGCCGCAAGGCGGTGTTTAAGGCGCACGACGAGAAAAACACCGCGAAAGTGGGCGATCGTGTCCGCATAGTCGAGACACGGCCGCTTTCCAAGACGAAGCGCTGGCGTTTGGTGGAGGTATTGAAGTAATGATTAGGATGCGGACAATACTTGAAATTGCCGACAACAGTGGTGCTAAGCGCGCCGCATGCATTAAAGTTATCGGACGCGCGGGGCGGAAGTATGCCTCTGTCGGCGATATCATCACGGCTAACGTGAAAGAGATAATACCCGAGGGCAGCATAAAGAAAGGCGAGGTCGTGAAGGCGGTAGTCGTTCGTACCCGCAACCCCATACGCAGAAAAGACGGTTCCCTCGTGCGGTTTAATTCGAATGCCGTTGTCCTTATCGACAACCAGAACAACCCCCGCGGGACACGTATTTTCGGCCCTGTGGCGCGTGAGTTGCGCGAGAAGGATTTCACAAAGATACTTTCGCTTGCGCCGGAGGTAGTGTGATGCTCAAAATTAAAAAGAACGACGACATTATCGTAAATTCCGGCAAGGATCGAGGCAAGCGTGGTAAGGTGGTGCGCCTTGTGCCGACTGAAGGAAGGGCCATTGTCCAGGGAGTCAATATTATTAAGCGTCACGTTCGTCCGAACCGCGATAATCCGCGCGGCGGGATTATGCAGATGGAAGGGACTATTCATATCTCGAATTTGAAACTCGTTTGCCCGCGTTGTTCCAAGCCTACAAGGGTGGGTATTACCGTTCTTGCCGACGGTACACGGAAGCGGATGTGCAAAAAGTGCAAAGAGATTATAGAGTAAATAAGAAAATGAGCGAAAAGACCGCCACTATAATTAAGAAACCGCGCCTCCAGGAGCGGTACGAAAAACAGGTTGTTCCGGCGATGATTAAGGAGTTTGGCCTGAAGAATGCCCTTGCTGTCCCACGCGTCCAGAAGGTCGTTGTCAATATGGGTATCAAGGAAGGCGCCGTGGATATAAAACTTATTGACCAGGCGCGCGAGGAACTTACTATGATCGCGGGCCAGCGGCCGGTGATTACGAGGGCGAAAAAGTCGATCTCCAATTTTAAACTGAGAGAAGGCGCGCCTATCGGCTTGATGGTGACGCTAAGGAAAAGGCGGATGTATGAATTTATGGACCGCTTTTTCAACGTGGCTATGCCCAGAATTAAGGACTTCCACGGTTTTTCGCTGCGCAGTTTTGATGCGAACGGAAATTACACCCTTGGTCTTCAGGAACAGATTATATTTCCCGAGATCGAATATGACCAGGTGAAGAAAGTTCAAGGTATGGATATTACGTTTGTAATTAGCGGCGGAGAAAAGGAACAATCAAAGAGACTGTTGGAGTTGCTGGGTTTTCCATTCCGCAAATGAAAGGTACAGAATCGTGGCAAAGACATGTTTGGTTG
Source organism: Candidatus Omnitrophota bacterium (assembly GCA_028711765.1). GTDB lineage: Bacteria > Omnitrophota > Omnitrophia > Omnitrophales > JAQTRP01 > JAQTRP01. Next base: position 12,463 of record JAQTRP010000050.1, read on the forward strand.
TAAAGCAGAGAAGGACGCCGAAGTTCAAGGTTAGAAAGTATAACCGTTGCAAGCTCTGCGGCCGCTCAGGCGGTTATCTGAGGCGTTTCGGCCTCTGCCGTATTTGCTTCAGAGAGCTGGCCGCTCAGGGAATGATTCCCGGCGTAACTAAATCTAGTTGGTAGAAAGAGGAGTTTAATCTTTTATGTCAGCTACGGATCCGATCGCATCTTTTTTAACACGCTTGAGGAACGCCTCACGCGCCCGGCAAGAACGGGTGACAATTCCTGTATCGGGCCTTACTCTGCGAATCCTCGAGATTATGAAGGATGAGCGTTTTGTAGAGAATTTTAAACTGATGGAAGAAGGCGTGAAACGCTTGGCACGTGTAGAGCTGCGGTATTTCAGGGACAAGAAGCCGGCGTTTCGCGGTATCGTACGCGTTTCTAAACCGGGGCGGCGCTGTTATGTTGCGGCCGATGAGGTGCGCCGCGTCCTCGGCGGTATGGGAATTTCGGTTTTATCCACTTCCCACGGAGTTATGACGGATAGCGAAGCCCGCAAGCAAAAAGTTGGCGGCGAAGTGCTTTGTAATATTTGGTGATTATATGTCTCGAGTCGGGAAAAGACCTGTTCAGCTGCCTAAAAATGTGAAGGCGAAGATAGAAGGGCAAAGTATTCTTGTGGAAGGCCCCAAGGGTAAGTTGTCGTTCGCTATTCCTAGCTTGATTAAAGTCGAGCTGAAGGATGAAGGCGTGAGCGTTTCGCGCTCCGGCGACGATAAGACGGAACGCGCGATGCACGGTATGGTGCGGAGCATCATACAAAATATGGTCCGCGGCGTCTCCGAAGGTTTCACAAAGGAGCTAGCGATAGAAGGCGTTGGTTTTCGCGCGCAGCTTAAGGGGAAGGAGCTTTCGCTCGCGCTCGGTTTCTCCCATACGATAGAGTTTCCGATACCGGCCGGTATCGAGATCAAGACGCCTAAGCCGACCCAGATTGTCGTAAGCGGCCCCGACAAAGCGCTCGTCGGGCAGGTTGCCGCGGATATAAGACATTATTTCGAGCCCGAGCCGTATAAAGGCAAGGGAATCCGCTACGTAGGCGAATATGTACGCCGCAAGCAGGGGAAGACAGTAGGATGAACGAGAAAGAAATAAATAGGGTAAAGCGTCATCGCCGCATTCGGCGAAAAGTCATCGGCACGGCCGAGCGGCCGAGATTGTCGGTTTTTCGCTCGGGAAAGCATCTGTATGCTCAGCTCGTAGACGATATAGCCGGGAAGACACTGCTTTCTTTCTCCACGCTCGATAAATCGTTCAAGGAGAAGAAGCTAAGCGGCGGAAATAAGAAAGGAGCCGAGGCTATGGCGCAACTCTTGGCCGATAAACTGAAATCCAAAACTTTAAGCCAGATTACTTTTGACCGCGGCGGGTATAAATATCATGATCGCGTACAGGTTTTCGCGGAGGCATTAAGAAAACAGGGAGTCAAGTTCTAAGCGAGGCCGCAACTTAGCAAGTGTAAAGTGATGCTAAGACGCGAAGCAACTTACCCTTGACATTTTTTTGTGAA
>JAQTRP010000051.1 GCA_028711765.1 Candidatus Omnitrophota bacterium
GGGAGGCTTATTACCGGAGGCGGCGGCAAGGATATACAAGTTGAGATTATAGGAAATTCGTTCGAGGATACCGACGCGGTTGCCGCCAAAGTTAAGGAAATTATGGATAAAACTCCGGGCGCCGTCGATGTGGCCATTTCGCGGGATATAAGCCGGCCCGAACTCAGGATCGAAGTTGACAGGGAAAAGGCGTCCGCCCTGGGGCTTAATATGAACACCATAGCGAACAGCGTGAAAACTTTTATAGAGGGCTCCACGGCCACCAAATACCGTGAGAAGGGCGAGACCTACGACATATACGTAAGGCTCGAAGAGACCTCGCGTTCGAGACCTGAGGATATCGAGACTTTATCCGTAGTGTCGCCGTTTACCGGAAAGCAAATCAGGCTGGGCAATATAGCGAAGGTTTACGAGATGGCCGGTCCCCTCGAAATAGAGCGCCTAAATCGCGAGAGGGTGGTTAAAGTGGAGGGCAATACTTATAAGCGCGCTATGGGCAAGGTTATCGAAGATATCAAGAAGGACGTCGAAGGCATTGTCCTGCCTGCCGACGTCACGATAAATTTCGGAGGCCAGGCGGAGGAACAGGCGAAGGCGTTCAGGGACCTAACACTATTATTAATACTCGGCATATCGCTTGTTTATATGGTTATGGCGGCGCAGTTTGAATCGCTGCTCGATCCGTTTATCGTCATGTTCGCGATACCTTTCACGTTTACGGGTGTCATTCTGGGGTTTTTATTGACCGGAACCACCTTAAGCTCCGTTACGTTTCTCGGTATCGTGATGCTGATGGGTATAGTGGTTAATAACGCCATAGTTTTGATCAGTTATATCAACATCCTTCGCGCCCGCGGATTTACTATGCTTGATGCCGTTACGACAGGCGGCAGGGACAGGCTGAGGCCGGTGCTTATGACGACGATTACGACATTGGCCGGCCTTTTTCCGCTCGCCATATCGACGGGAGAAGGCTCCGAGATATGGCAGCCGCTCGGCATAACGATGCTGGGAGGCCTGAGCGTTTCGACGCTGATTACGATGTTTTTCGTTCCCACGCTTTACGCCGTCTTTGAATCGCGTCTAAAGTCTACGGCTCAACATGAGTTAGCGAAGTAAGGAGAAAGGTTATGTCTGACGGAATGAAAATGGTGATGATCGCTTACAACGAGGCTATGGACGGAGAGTTGATGGATACCCTAAGGAGTTGCTCGTTAAAAAATTATACAAAACTTCCGAAAGCCTTCGGCAAGGGAACGACCTCAGGCACCCATTTTGGCGACGACGTCTGGCCGGGACTGAATAACGTGCTTTATGTTGCGTGCGGCGAAAACGAGGCGAGGCAGCTCTTGGGCAGTGTCCGTGAGTTGCGTAAGCGGTTCGGCCAGGAGGGAATCAAGGCCTTTTCCTGGAATCTGGAAGAAATCACTTAACCTACCGTAATAACCTTCTTGACAAGGCAAAGTTCATTCTGTTATCATCCCACCCGTCTTCAAATTTCACCAAAATACCTAAATTATGTACCTTATCTGTGTACCTGGTATCAGACCCGTGAACCGGTACCAGGTACATAATCTGCATAATCTGGTAAATAATGGCCGGATAGCTCAGGCGGTAGAGCGAGGGACTGAAAATCCCTGCGTCGGCGGTTCAACTCCGTCTCCGGCCACTTTCCTAAAGGCAGTGAATAGTCGTTAGTTGATAGGGAATAGTAAAAAGCAAACGGCTGTCCACTGTTTCGAAGTATCCGCATCCACTATTCGCTAACGACTATCGACTAACGACGGCTTTTCCCTTGCTTTTTCCGCTAATTGGGAGTAGACTAATATCTGTAATCCAGCGCAAACCCACCTAAAACCTTTCAGGATAAGGATTTATGAGCTATATAATCGGTATTGACATAGGCGGTACGAAGATCTCGGTCGTCCTCGGTGATGAAAGAGGGAAGATCTATGACAAAAAGATCATTACCCCGCGTTTAAGAGAAGAAGCCAGACAGTCTATTACCGAGCTTAAGAACACGATTACCCTCGTCCTCCACCAGAATAAAGTTAGCATTTCCAATTTGCTCGGGATAGGCTTCGGCGTTCCCGGCCAGACCGATCCCAAGCGCGGCATTATAACCTCGTCCCCCAATCTGCCCGGTTGGGAAGGCCTGCCTCTCAGGAGTTCGATCCAGTCAAGGTTCAAGCGGCCTGTATTTTGGGATAACGACGCGAATGCCGCGGCTATCGGCGAGAAAATTTTCGGCGGCGGTAAGGGTTTCCGCGATTTCGTCTATATCACGGTCAGTACAGGTATAGGTTCCGGCATAGTTTGCAACGGTGAGATTGTGCGCGGTGCGAGCGGCAATACGGGCGAGATGGGCCACATGACCATTATCCCCGGCGGCAACAAGTGCAATTGCGGCAAACGCGGCTGTCTCGAGGCTTACGCCAGCGGCACCGCCATAGCGAAGAGGGCACGGGCCATGATTAAAATGGGGAAGCCTACGTCTCTTACCAAAATTTACGATCCTTCCAAGATTACCTGCGAAACGGTCAGTGTCGCGGCGGAAAAAGGCGACCGCCTCTCTCTCGATATTTTCCAGAACGCGGGGCATTTCCTCGGAATCGGCATCGCGAATATCATCAATATCCTGAATCCGGAGCGTATCTTTATAGGCGGCAGCGTGCTCAAAGGGCCGGCCTGTTTCTGGAAATCGATGCTCGAGGCCGCCAAGAAAGAGGCGTGGCCCATTCCTTTCAAGGCCTGCCGCATAGAGAAGACCAAGCTCGGCGATAAAGTGGGCGACCTCGGCACCATCGCCCTCGTCGTAGACTCCCTGCGTTAAAATTCAAAATCCCGAAACGACCCTACGGTTCTGCAGACACCCTCCTCAAAACAAAGAAGGCTCTTAATTTCCACAAAAATCGGTGATACAATAGCTCAGCATTAGCTGGCTTGGTTTGTTCCGCAGCAGGGCGTTCTTAAAAAGGCAGGGACAGGGAATGTTGAAGGCGGCGATGAGATGATGAATAGCGAAGAACGCCCGAGTGCGTGGACGTTATGTATCATTACAGTAATTGTTTTATTTTTCACGGCTTCATTTTCTGCCAAGGCCTATCCGTGGGGATCTGTAACTATTTTAGGAATAAGCTTTGAAACACACCAGTTCATCACAAAGCAGGCGTATTCGCTTCTTGAGAAAGACCCTGCTTTTGATAGAGACAAATTTCCCTCAATAAAAGATATCCTTAATTACGAAGGCACCCCTCGAGGCCCCGATACAGAAGGCCTGACGCTTTACTCCCGGCATTATTTTAACCCAAAGCTTAATCAGGGTAAGGGCCCGGATTCTGTCGGAGAGGAATATAAAGAGCTGAGTCAGGCTTTTATGGAGGGGAAAAGACAGGCTGCGGCAAAATGCGCTGCTTGGTCAAGCCACTTTATGGCAGATATGCACGTTCCTTATCATGTCATTGGCTGTACGTTCGAATATATCAAACAGATCTACGAAGAGCATGCCAAAGATACAGAGCCGATTATGCTGGATGCGAGTATTTACGGCTCGGGATTTTCTGATGTAAAACCGACTTATAATTTCAGGCATAGTATCAAGGCGTATTTAAAGGCAGCGGATAAACCCGGCGCAAAGATAGACTGGTTTGATCCCTGGTATTGGAACGGGAATATCGGAGAAGGGTATGAGACTTCAAGCCACATTATTTGGGAGGTAAAGCTCCTTAATCACAAGAAGTATCCCCTTATGGGATATGATCCTAATTGGAAGAATCCATCGATCGGTCCTAATGATTCTTTGGAACAGATCTATGCTAAGTTGTCTGAAGCAGCCAAAAACGCGGCGCTTGCCGCTGCAAATGATACTGTTTCAAATTTCGATATCTATTATAAAAACGCAGGCCCCGCCGTCAATAAATCTATCCAGAGTATCTACACAATGTGGCGTGCTTCTTTTTCGGCGCTTAAGCCAGTTATTAACTCGGTAAGTAAGGATGGCGCCTACATTGTCACAGGCAGGGTTAAAAATGTTGCAGGAGAGACAGCCAGGAATGTGCAGGTAAGATTAACTGTTGAGGGCGGAAGCATTGTTGCGGGTGATCTGATACAAGGGCTAGGAGACGCAGATGCGGCTAGCCAGACTCCTCGGCGAGCAGAGTGGAAAGTTAAGTCGTCATCTGATAAATGTAAGATAAAGATGGAAGCATTTGGCACGTTCACCGAGACCCCCGATTTACAGCATGCCTTTTATGAAGAGAAACTTGAGGGGGCGACGAGCCCAGTGATTCCGAGGAGTAAACCCGTAACCTCAATCTAGATTAATTCCATCCTAAGTATTTGGAATCCTTATTCTTAAGCAAAAGATATTTTTTGCGGAATTTATACCATTGATATAAACACGTATTTAATGTAATAATTAATGCAATTTACAACTCAAATAATCTAGATTAAGGCTACTGGTTTCCAAATGTAGAAAGGAAAAGCTATGAAGAAAATATTTATTCTGGCTGCCGTAATCGCTGCGTTAATCGCGACGGATGCTTTTTGCGTAGACATCGATGCTATGGTGCCGCTTCTTGAGAAAGCAAAGAAAAATATAAAAGAAACCTTTGCCTCTATAGACGGAGCGCTTTCGGCGGCGGCCAGAGAGCTGTCGGCCGTTGATCTAAAAAGGGAAAAAGCGCGCGGCATACTAAGCGGGCTATGCAAGGATCGGCCATATATGATCGATTGCGCCATTGTAGATACGGCCGGCAAAATGATAGCAGTCGAGCCGGAGGAATACCGTAAATACGAAGGCTCCGACATAAGTAATCAGGCCCATATCATTGCCCTCCACCGGGACAAGAAACCTGTCTTTAGCAATGTTTTTCGTTCCGTGGAAGGCGTAGAGTCCATAGATTTTGAATATCCAATATTCTCCGATAAAAACGAGTTTCTTGGTTCAATCAGCATGCTCGTAAAGCAGGATGCGCTGTGCGATGATATCGTTACACCGCTCGTCAAGGATGTGCCGTGTAAGATATGGATCATGCAGAAAGACGGTCTCGTCATCTATGATCCCGACCCGGATCAAATAGGGAAGAACGTTTTTACGGATGAATTATTCAAGCCTTTTCAGGACCTGGTCGCGTTTTGCGGAACCGTGGCCATGGCAAAGGACGGGGCGGGTTCATACGATTTCTACGCCAAGGGCCTGGAAGACAAAACAATAGTAAAAAAATACGCGGTCTGGGATACCGCTTCCTTGTATGGCACGGAATGGCGCATTATTGTAATGGAGGCCGACAAGCCTGTATCCGGCGCAAAAGATACGGCCGTAATAGGGGGCGAAGCCCACTTGTCAACTTAAGAAAAGCAGTTGTAAGTTATAAGTTTTAAGTTTTAAGTAGTAAGTCAATGAGTCGATAGCCTAAAGACATCGTTCTTCCTAGGAAAAATCGGGACTCGATGTCCCGATTTTTCCTTCATCTTTAAAAGAACAGCTGGCTTGGTTTGTTTTGAGCGCGGCGTCTTGAGAATCCGCGCCGCACGGTCATCCAGAGCCTGCCGGCAGGCAGGCGCGGATTCGAAAGCGAGCCGATTTTTCCTCGCTGGGGAAAAATTGGCGTCCGCGCGAGAAATAAACCAAGCCAACTAATAGCGAGTCGTTGAGTGATAGAATGCTTCGCCTCGGAATAATGCGGAGGCGTTGCTGCAGGTGCCGAGTTTACCGGCGCATAAGGAGGCGAAACTTATGAGCATGCGAAAATTTTATTGGCTTATTGGCATTGTCTGTTTGTCCCTCTCGGGATGTCTCACAGCGCCAAGCTATGTCGAGCGTGCCACCGTACCCGGGGAGGTTTACGGGCAGGGTAGTCCCTTGGCTACTCTCCATCTTGGCTTGGTGTACACTGAGAATACAAAAGTGGCTTTCCAATACATGAAAACACATATGCATCACGGGCACAGAGTGCTAGTTCCGTTCCTTGAAAAGGTCGATCCGGAACGGGTGAAGGAGGGTTTGAACAAAATCGTTCAGACGCGTTTCAAACGCGTGACGCCCTTCAATAACCTTGACGACGCGGTCAATTCCGACGTGGATATGATCCTTGCGTTTGATTATCGCTGTACGGTCGCGCAAAGACCCGGGGAGGACACTACCGTGGACGTGGTCGGCACCTTTATGAATCGGCAGGAGCGCATTATCGACGTTATCAAAGGGAGGGGGCTTTCTACGCCGCAGTATGTTTCCTTCACCTACGGCTTCGGCGCGTCTCTGAATACGGCGTTAGAGCAGTTTACGAACGGCGTGGATAAGTCTTCCCCGATCATCGCCTTTGCCGAACGGCGTAGTGTACCGGCTGCTGTTGCTCCTGCTGAAACAGCGGAGCCGTCCGCGAAACCTGCCGAGCTTCAACCCGGGAGTTTCTACCACAAAAGCTGGGCGGTTGTGATCGGGATCGATAAATACGATGTCTGTCCGCCGCTTGAGTATGCGACGAGCGACGCCGAGGCCGTCGCCAAGAAACTTCGGGAGATCGGTTTCGATGAAGTCATCGAAATAATGGACAAAGAAGCGACTCGGCAACGCATTTTGACCGTGCTTGGGTCCGAGCTTCCCAAAGAGGTCGGGCCGGAGGATCGCGTGCTGATCTTCTTTGCCGGCCACGGGCAGACCGAATCCCTCCCCGACGGGAGGGAACAGGGCTACCTCATTCCGGTCGACGGAGACATCAGCAACTATTTCACGACGGCCATCTCCATGCAGCAGGTGCGTGAGATCTCCGAGCGGATTCAGGCCAAACATATCCTATACGTGATGGACGCTTGTTACTCGGGCCAGGGGTTCACCCGGGCCATCGGCGTGGAGCCGGCGATCGACGGCTACATCCATAAGATCACCTCGTTGCGTTCAGTGCAGATGATCACCGCGGGCGGTAAAAAAGAGCAGGCCGTCGAAGTCGAGGGACATGGTCTCTTCACGCAATATTTTCTGCGGGGGCTTGACGGGGAAGCGGACCGGGACAACGACAAGGTGGTAACCGCCTCAGAGCTTGGCGCCTACATCGTGCCCCAGGTCTCGCGCGCCTCGGGCAATGCGCAGACACCGCAGTACGGCCGCCTCGACGGAGAGGGAGAGGTGGTATTCGTTGTCCCTTCCAAAGAATAATCTTGTGATGCGCCGATAAGGAGGAGCAGCCATGGTTAAAAAATATGGTACGCTGATAATGGCTTTTCTGGTTTTTAGCTGTGCGATGTTTATGATTCCGGCGCATAGGGCATATGCCGCGACAGACGTAAAAGCAAAACCCATAGCGCAGGTATACGAGGTCCAGGGCGATGTCGTGGTTCAAAGACTGTCTGAAGGAAATAAGACAAAGGTAGAGCAAGGGGTTTTGTTAGGCAGCGACGATCTTCTGATCTTCGAAAATGGCGCCGCGGTCGGTTTATATTTTAAAGACGGCGGTAAGAAAAACCTGAAGGCCCAGGAAGGGCTGCTTACCTGCAAGGTGGGGGATCTCGTGCCGAAGAGGGAGGCGTATCAGAATACCGCTGTCGCCTTTGGGACAACGAGGAGTGTTACTCATGCGAATGCGGCCGTTGGTGCCCTGACGCTTTTCTATCCTCAGGAAAATCTGATTCTTGCTTCCGAGCCCGCGATTGAGTTGGCTATATTAGACGGTTCCGACGGCGATTTAAAAATCGGTAAGGTGGCGGTGCAGGTCTCGGAAGGCAAGAAGGTGATTAGTTCTAAAACGCTGGATGACCTCAAGCTCGGAGTCCCTTATGCGTATACTTGCGAGAAACTGGATAGCGGAAAAGAATATAACGCCGAGATTAAGCTGGGTATCGCCGGTATTTCCGGAGAAGCCATGACTTTCTCATTCAATTTCTTTATCGCGCCGAAACCCGATAGCGCGTCGGTATCCGCCTGCGTGCCCTTTAGCGATACGGTCTACAGATCGCTGGAATCAACCTCGGTTAACTATAAAGGCAGGGCTTATTCATTTTGGTTCATCAAGAGCCTGCGGCTTAAGAGCGACACGGCCCAACCCGTCATTTCAGCCGATATTATTATTAAATGAAACCGACCTCGCGCCTGACACCGTTTCAAAGGATTCTGCTCATATTCTGTATTGCCCTCCTCTTTACCCTCGTCTTGTCGCAGAGCGCTTTCTTTAAGTCACTCGAAAATAAGGCCTACGACTCTCTTTTCTATTTCAGACAACCTCTGGCGGATAAGGACAATAACGTTGTTATAGTGGCGATAGACGAAGAGAGCATGAAAAAAGTCGGAAACTGGCCGTGGCCGCGGGAGCGCCTGGCAAAACTTATCGAGATTATCAAGAAAGGTAAGCCCAAGGTTATAGGGGTCGATCTCTTGCTTGATATACCCGCCGTAGAGGATGAAAAGCTCGCGGAGGCGTTTAGCGTTCCTCCGGCGGCAGTCCTCCCGATGGTCGTAAGAGAGGACGGTGCGAAAGGCCGCGAAGATATATTGTTAAAGCCCCTCGATATATTCCTGGCCGGTTATACAAGGGTGGGCGTAACGAATATTTCCTCCGATCCTGTCGATAAGACCACAAGGGACTTTAGGCCTCTCTACAACGGCAGAAGATTATCTTATCCCTTGGCCGTATGTCTGGAATACCTCGGCATGGGGCCGGATGATGTAAGGGTAAAGCGATCATCCGTTGATTTCGGCGGATACAGTGTCCCTGTTTACCATTCGCGCGCCCTCATCAATTACAAGTGCGCCAAGATCGGTAAGTTTTCCGCCGGCGATGTTATGGAGTCATCTTTCGATCCCGCCTTCTTCTTCGAAGGAAAGGTAGTTCTTCTGGGCAGGACAGATCTCGCCTCCAAGGATTTTATAAATACCCCCGTAACTTCCGGTAAGATATTTGAGACCGTGCCTCTCCAGGGGGTGGAGCTGTGGAAAGAGGCAATCGATACGGTGCTCGAGAAAAATTTCATCTATAGGCTACCGCCCGCGGCTTCCTTTCTTGTCTTATTGATCCTGAGCGTAATTATAAGCGCCCTTACTTTTTCTTCCGATACAAAAGGCGCCGTAGGCGTGGCAGCAACCTTGCTCGTTTCCGCCGCTGTCTTTTACGGTCTCTTCCTTAAGCGGAATCTGGTGATACCGGTTCTCCCTATCGCCGCAATGTGCCTCGCAAGTTATGTAATGTCCTTTTTATATAACTATACCAAAAGGATCGCCTATAAGAAACGCATGGAGACCGAACTGGAATTTGCCTGGACGATTCAGCGGAACTTTCTTCCCCAGGAATTTCCCGAGGGCGGTAATTTCTCTATTTACGCGTCGATGTCTCCCGCGAGGACGGTGGGCGGGGATTTCTACGATGTATCGCGCCTCGATGAGAAAAGGATTGAGTTTATGATCGGCGACGTCTCGGGAAAGGGCATACCTGCCGCTCTTTTTATGGCCAAGACGCTCGCCCGTGTGAATGCAATCTCCCAGAGATACGCCGATGCCAACGATCCTTCGTTGATTCTCAAGGAGCTCAATGCGACTTTATTGCCGAGGAAGGCTGGGAACACGGCGGTGATGTTTGCCACCCTTATTTACGGTATATTCTTCCCCGAAGAGAAGAAGATTATAGCGGCCAGCGCGGGCCACCCGGCGCCCTATCTGTATAAAAAGGGGCAATGGGAGAATATCGCGTTAGAGAACGGTATCGTGGCAGGAATAATGGAGGGGGCGGCATATCTCAATACTACGATTCGTCTTAAGGAGGGAGAGGCAGTAGCGTTTTTTACCGACGGATTTCTGGAGGCGAACGATACAGAAGGAAATACTTTTATCCCCGCCGTCTTTTCAAAGCTGCCTCCTGTATCGGCAGGCGCGGACGCGGTGGGGAAGGCGATCGAGAAAGGATTCGCGACATTTGTGGGTAAGGCCGGTGCCGCTGATGATGCGACCCTCCTGGTTATCAATTCTCGCTGAAGGGGAGTCAAGGGGCCCGAGTCTTTCTAAATATTCTAGCAGCTTGGTTTGTTTCTCGCGCGGACGCCAATTTTTCCCCAGCGAGGAAAAATTGGCTCGCTTTCGAATCCGCGCTTTGGACGACCGTGCGGCGCGGATTCTCAAGACGCCGCGCTCAAAACAAACCAAGCTGCTAGGTTGGAGTTGAAGGCCACTTGTTTAGGGATGTGAGGAAAAATCGGGACATCGAGTCCCGATTTTTCCTAGGGGACTGAATATAAGTAGGTAACAGAATCAGCTTAAATTGACAAGTTGGCTCTGTTCCCCTAAGTTAATTCGGGGGACACAATACTTAATTCGAGAGTGTCGCTATGCGGAATAAACCAAGATAAAAAGGAGGGTATATTGGCAAGAGATAATTATTCGTATAAAAAGTATCAGAAGGAATTAGCAAGGAAAAAGAAAAGAGAAGAAAAGCTGCAAAGGAAACTGGATAAGAAGAACGTGCAGGCCGGCGCGGACCAGAATCAGGCGCAAATAGGGGACTTAAGTCAGCTGTAAGTTGTAAGTAAAGGCAAGACCGTCCCTCGAAAATTTGCGACAAACGCATATGGCTTATCTAAAGTATGTAAAACGGGCGAAAGAATTAGGCGCAAAAGAAGCCAAAGTTATTTCGGCAAAGACTATCGTAGCAGCTGAATGGGTAAGGCTGAAATGCAAGTTTGCCTGCGACGGATACGGGCGGTGTTTGACCTGTCCGCCGCATTCACCCGCTCCGGATGAAACCCGCCGCGCCCTGGGATGTTACAAGCGCGCGCTCCTTGTCCATGGTAATGAATACACGGATATCCATGGCATTATCCCGATTTTAGAACGGGAGATATTTCTGGACGGGTACTTCAAGGCGTTTGGAATGGGGGCGGGGCCTTGTAATCTTTGCGGTAAATGCGCTAAATTCTGCCGCCATCCGGACAAGACAAGGCCATCCTTAGAAGCATGCGGGATAGACGTATATACCACCGTAAGGTCTAACGGATTTCCGATTAAAGTGCTAAAGACGCAAGGTTGCAAAGGAAATTATTACGGCATAGTGTTGATTGAATGATTAGAACAAAGGAAAAAGTCGGAAACCTGTTCGATCCAACACCCGGGGTCAGTATATAAGCAAACGCCGTCCACTAATTGACGGCGCTAACCCGATTTTTTACGAAGAAGGAGTCATAGCATGCAACAGGATCGTTTTCATATCACCCGGGATCACATCGTTTCGCTTGTAGACGGCATCTTTACCTGCGCCATGACACTTATGTTCTTTTCAGTGAACCTGCCGAAAGGAAGCGAAAATTTAACGCGGGCCCAACTTCATAAAGATTTGTTAAACAGTCTGCAGAATTTCGCGAACTACCTGATCGTATTTTTTATCCTTATACTGTTGTGGATCAGATACCACTCCCGGTTTCATTATATCCGGCACACAGACAGAAAACACCTTTGGATCAACGTGATGTTGTGCATGTCCATAATAATCATTCCGTTTTCAACTTCTCTTGCCAATGACTTTATCGATGATTGGCTTGTCCAGCTCATCTTCAGCCTTAATATGCTCATGATCTTTCTGGCCTTTAAAGTCAATTGGTCCTATGTGACAAAATCCCCCGGTCTTATCGATGCGAATACAATTACGAATGGGGAGATAGCCCTGATTAAAAAGACCGGTAATTACGAATGCTTTATCGCTATTTTAGCTGTCACGACGGCTTTTATTTATCCCTCATTTACGGTATATGTGTTTATTTTGATGCCGTTGGCAGCATTTATAGCGGCCCGTACGAGCGTGCGGAAATGATCGAGATAAAGGATACGGAAAAAGGGGATGGTGTTAAGTTAGAAAGTTAAGCATTCGTTGAGTTGCCAACTTAACACCGTCCCTTAAGGACACCTTAAGGACACCCAATTTCAAAAACGCCGCTTTCCCCGAAGGCGTTTTTAATACGGTTTACGGCGACGGAAAAACAGGCGATTTTCTAGTGCATCAGGACATAGATATTATCTGTTTTACCGGCAGCAGTAAAGTCGGGGCATATCTTTATGAAGTCGCGGCAAAGAAATTCATCAAGGTGTCGCTGGAATTAGGCGGATCGTCGCCCGGGATAGTCTTCGAAGACGCGGATATCGACAAGATAATCGACAGCATCTATGCCAGCAGGTTCAATAATTGCGGGCAAATCTGCTATGGGCTGAAGAGATTGATAGTCCATGAAACTAAATACGCCGAATTAACGGAAAAACTGAAAAAAATAATCGAGGCCAAAAAGGTCGGGGACCCCGAGGACGCGAAGACCGACATCGGGCCGTTGGCGAATGAAAAACAATTAAATACATTAAAGGCCCAGGTGGCGGACGCCGTGAATAAAGTGGCTAAGATAATCGCTAAAGGCGTGATCGCGAAAAATGTGTCAGGCGCTTATCACGAACCGGTCTTATTGGGCAATGTAAATAAAGACATGAGGGTCTGGAAAGAAGAGGTGTTCGGCCCTGTCCTGCCGGTCGTCACCTTTAAGACGGAAAAAGAGGCGATCGAATTGGCGAATGATACGGAATACGGCCTCGGCAGTTTTGTCTATACGGGGAATAAAGACAGATTCCTTAGAGTCGCCCCGCAGATCGGGGCGGGTATGGTAGGCATGAATAATGCCGCGTATCTTGATCTGGCCACGCCTTTCGGAGGCTACAAGAGATCCGGAATCGGCAGGTCTCACGGCAAATACGGTTTTCATGAGCTATCGCAGATAAAGGCGGTAGGGCTAGAAAAATAACGGTATTTTCAGACTGGTTCTTTTTATATGCATACGCATTTAAGCCAACCCAAAAAGGAGTAAATGATGAAACATAAAGAAGGCGTTTATAATGAATGGGGGCAGCTTAGAGAGGCGGTAATAGGAATTGAAGATAATACCGTTGTCGCGGATTATACTAGCACTTTGAAGTGGGCAACAAAAGAAGCGCGGGACGATTTTAAGCAACATCCAGGCATGAAATCGATAGATACTGATACCGCGAGGATCAAGAGAATAAGGAGGCAGCTCGATACACACGCGAAGTTACTGGAAAAGCTGGGAGTCAAGGTCCGCCGCGCCTGCCGGATGCGGTTTAAGGAGGAGAAAGAATATCTTAACAGCGTACAGAGAGGCAACATGCTTTTCGGCGCCGCCGACTTCTTCCGCGTTATCGGCAATAATGTAATACTCCTCAATTCATTCCGCCTGCCATTCAGAAGGAAACAGGTCTTTGTGGCGCGCGCTACAATCGAATCTCTGATAAAGGGCCAGGATGTGCGATATGCCGCAACGCCTCCGCCATCACCGCATTATAATAAAGATGATATCTACCTTGAAAACGGCGATATCATGGTTGACGGTTATAACGTTTACGTGGGGATTTCCGGCAACGCCTCAAGTCCCGCCGGCGCCGCCTGGCTGCAGCAATTTCTTGGCAGGAAGTATAGGGTCTATACGATAAAGCTGTCGCCAAATACGCTGCATATAGATTGCATCTGTTCCCTGACGAGGAAGGGTTTATTAACGTATTATCCGGATCTTGTAGGCGAACTGCCGAAACCGCTTAAGAAATGGGATAAGATAAAGGTATACAAGGAGAAAGGCGAGGATGAGGCTTTCGGTGCCAATACGCTTACGATAAATGAAAAAACAGTGGTTGTGCCTACGCAATATGGAAGGGTCGCGGATGAATACATAAAAAGAGGGATTAAGGTATTTTTTGAGCCGCTGGATGCGACCATCGAATACGGCAGCGGGCCGAGGTGCCTGACGGGCGTATTGAGACGCGATAAATAAAAATAGGAGGTCTTATGGCGGATGTAAAGCGTGAAATAGGGGTCTCGAACGACTGGGGAA
>JAQTRP010000052.1 GCA_028711765.1 Candidatus Omnitrophota bacterium
GGGTTTAAAACTATGGTAATGGGATAAATCTAATCGTCAAAGTGTAGATCTTGTCACAGACCTGCTCAATAAACGGGCCGGAAAGCGAGCGGAAAGAATAGGACTCGTGCAAATAAGGCCTCGTAAACATCAGTAAGCCGTAGGAAATCAGGGCAAAAAGGAGAAAATAGCGCACGGCGCCCAAAAACATCCCGCCGCCAACGTCCAACGGCCGAACGCAGGTAGCCGTGACGAGACCTTCTAGGATGCGGAATAAAAACCGCGCCGCGATGAGAGTCACAAGAATAATGAGGACGAAGGCCATCATTTCGGCGGGAAATAGCGGCACGAAAGAGTTCGCGGCCACTTTTTCTCCCAGACGCTTATAGTAGTTGAGTGATAAAACTATAGCGACTAAAAAGCTTATAAGCCGGGGGATCTCCTTGAGGAGGCCGTTTTTAAATCCTACCGCCCCGCCCCACACTAGGAACACTACTAGAGCGATATCGACCCAACCGCATTGTGACAGGAATTGTTTAATCATATATAGTTTAAAGAGTTAGGAATGATAGCACAGAGTTCGTGCATTGTCAAATACACTCAGGTACCTGGAACTGGTTTCATAAGTACCCGTAAGCGGCACCTTTATGTACTTGGTACCGTATCCAAGCAGTAGCAGGTATGTAAAGAAAAGGCTGCTTTTTTCGATGAACTATGAACTATTAACAATGAACTATAAACGCCGTACGATTTACAATCCCAGCCCGTACTTGACGATACTTGTTACGGCGATGAAGGCTGTATCGGCCTTAAGAAGCGCACTCCCGACAGAGAATATAAAGGTCCCGTGGCGTTTGAAATTTTCTATTTCTCCGTCGGTAAATCCCCCTTCAGGCCCGATAAAAATAGTGATATCGCGCGCGTTTTTAAGGCGCGGCTTCAGGGCGCGGAAAAATGCAGGGCCGGCTTTGTGAGCGGCGTAAGGATGCGCCACAAACAGCAGGGCTCCCCTCAACAGCGGAGAATCCAAGAAACGGGAAAGATTCTGGACCGGCGTAATCTCGGGGAGTAAAAGCGCCTCGCACTGTTTCGCAGCCTGAATCGAGATCGCGCGCCACTTTTCCAAAACCTTGGGTTCGCTCGGTTTTGATATACGGACAATCGTGCGCTCGGCGGCAAAAGGAAATAATTTCCGAACCCCGAGCTCGGTCGCCTTCTCGACAATAAAATCCGTCTTGCCGCGCTGGAGCAAAGAAACCGCGGCACAAATCCTGATATTTCGGGCATCCTTGCTACGGAGAGGGATTTTCTTCTCTATCTTTGCCGTAACGTTATCTTTTTTTTCTATTTCGTGGACGCTCGCAAGAAATAGATTCCCCTCGCCGTCGAAAAGTTCGATCCCATCACCAATAGAGAGGCGGAGAACGTGCCTTAAGTGATGGGACTCCTCGGCATCAAGTGACGCATACGATCCGGAAATAAATCGCGGGTCGGCGAAAAAACGTTTAAGGCTTCTGGGCATAGGTAATAATAAACCCCATCTGCTTTTAAGGCAAATGGGGTTTGCAAGGTTACTTCACTTATATGAGATTCCGCCTGCTCTCACGGAATGAAATGACAACTTGGCTGAAATAAAAATTCCTTAGTAAACCTGATAGGAACCAAGTCTACCCAAATAAAATTTCAGCGGAAAATATTATCTAACGCGCTGTTTAAGAATTAATCCCGGTTTGAATACCACAACACGCTTTTCGGGGACCTTAACCTCTTCACCCGTCCTCGGATTGCGGCCTATTCTCCCGCGGCGATTCTTTACCTTAAACACGCCGAAGTTTCTCAACTCAACCGTTTCGCCCTTCTCGAGGCTCTCAACAACCGCATCCAGCGCCTTTTGAACCACTTTTTTAACATCGATCTGGGTCAGGTTTGTTTCGTTGGAAACTTTCATTACGATATCTTTCTTCGTCACGCTAACTCACCTCCCCTGTTACAATTTGAATCATAACGAGTTACGTATCAAAAACCAAAAATGAATTTTATCGGTGATTTCATAAGTTATTGAGCAGTAACAAAATAGCAAATTTAGTTAAAACTGTCAACAAATTTTATTATAACTTTAGGTACAACCGCTACTTAGAATTTCATATGCTGCTTAATAATTTGTGTATCTGTGACAATCTGTGTATTCCAAATCTGTGCTAATCTGTGTTTTTCAAGTCTTTATATGAATAACGTTCTCGCCGAGTAGTTTCTCTATTTTATCAAAAAGCTCGCTGCTCGTCTCTATCAAAAACCCTTCCGAAGGAGAAATAATCGTCTCATCGCCTTCCGGCCCCTTAAAATTAAGGTAGACCGGCACTTTGCCCTTGTGCGTAATCAGAATATCCCTGAGCTTTTCCAACGTCTCTTTATCGAGGCCAGCCGTAAATAAATCTATGGATACAACGCGGGTAAGCCTTTTACCGGCTTCGCTTAAAGGCAGGATTTCGCTCGCGATAATCTTAGGCTCGTCTTCCCTCAACGTAAGGCGGCCTCTGATAAAAACGGTCGCGTCCTTCTGGAGAAGGCTTAAGGACTCGCGGTAAAGATCGGGAAAGACCACGACTTCCGTGCGGCCTTTCAAATCCTCTATAGTCACAAACGCCATCTTATCGCCCTTGCGCGTAAGGATCTCTTTCATGATCTCGATGATACCGCCTATGGTTACCTCCTGTTGATCGCGACCCTCACTCAACATATCGGTCGTCATCGATGCATAGGTCTTCAATGTCTTCTCGTATTTGGTCAGAGGGTGGGCCGTCACGTAGAAACCGAGCATCTCGCGCTCGTAAGCGAGAAGCTGGCTCTCGGCCCACTCTTCGATCTTGGGTACATCCTCGACTTCGGATTTAAATTGCTTGTGCTCGTCAAAAGTTTCAAAAAAGGAAAATTGTCCCCTCGAGCGGTCGCGCTGAATAGAGCTCCCCATCTGCAGGGCATGGTCTATCATCGCCATAAGTTGCGAGCGGTAGAGCCCGAAACAATCAAACGCGCCGCACTTGATTAAACTTTCGAGCACCTTCCTGTTGACAACGCGGAGATCGACCCTTTTTGTGAAATCATAGAAGGATGCGAACGGGCCGTCCTTTAGCCTCTCGGCTAGAATAGATTCTATCGCGGTGGAACCGACATTCTTAACCGCCGAAAGCCCGAACCTGACTGTCTTATCGTTACACGTGAACTCGGAGAAACTCTCATTGAGGGACGGCGGCAGTAATTCGATGCCGAGCCTCTTGGCCTCGTCGATATATTGCACCACCTTATCCATCTTGTCTTTTTCCGAGGTAAGGAGCGCCGTCATAAATTCAATCGTGAAGTTCGCCTTGAGGTATGCCGTCTGATACGAGATAAAACTATACGCCGCCGAGTGAGACTTGTTAAAACCGTAACCCGAAAAATATTCTATGAGGCCCCATATCTTCTCGGCAACGCGGTCATAGACGTGGTTCTTCCGGCAGCCTTCGATAAAGTCGCGCTTCTCGCGCTCCATAATCTCAGGCTCCTTCTTGCCTATCGCGCGCCTCAAGGAATCCGCCTTGGCAAGGCTGAAACCCGCGAGGTTAGACACGATCTGCATAACCTGTTCCTGATAAAGTATAACGCCGTAGGTCTCTTTGAGAATCGGCTCAAGGGCGGGATGGTCGTACTTGATCAGCGAAGGATTATGTTTTCTGCGGATAAAATCATCGACCATTCCACTGCCTAAAGGACCCGGCCTGTAAAGAGCGAGCAGCGCGACGATATCCTCGAAGTTCTTGGGCCGCATCTTCTTTAAGAGATCCCGCATGCCCGAACTTTCAAGCTGGAACACCCCGGGGGACTCGCCACGACCCAAAAGCTCAAAGGTCTTCTCGTCGTCGAAGGGTATGTCGTGTATGTCAAACCCTATGCCGCGCGTGCGCTTCAGGATCTTCACGGTTTCATCGATCACCGTAAGCGTCCTGAGGCCGAGGAAGTCCATTTTTAGAAGGCCAATCTTCTCGAGATCGGTCATCGAATACTGGGTCGTGACCTGATCGTTCTGTTTAAACAAGGGGCAATGTTCCGTCAGCGGCACGTTCGATATCACGACTCCCGCCGCGTGCGTGGAGGCGTGACGCGCGAGGCCTTCGAGCGCCTTCGAAACTTCGATAAGCTGACCGACACGCTGATCCTGCGCCATCATCTCCTTAAAGCGCGGCTCGACCTTAAGCGCCTGCTCAATCGTCATGCCGATCTGTTCCGGAATCATCTTCGCGATCTTGTCGACTTCCTGATAAGAGAAACTCATGACGCGTCCCACGTCGCGGATGACGCCGCGCGCCGCCATCGTGCCGAAGGTGATAATCTGCGCCACATTATCCTGGCCGTACTTCCGGGTAACATAGTTAATAACCTCGTCGCGGCGCTCGTAGCAAAAATCGATGTCGATATCCGGCATGCTGACGCGGTCGGGGTTGAGGAAACGTTCAAAAAGAAGACAATGCTTGATGGGGTCGATATCCGTGATACCGAGGGCGAAGGCGACAAGGCTGCCCGCCGCGGAACCGCGCCCCGGCCCGACCGCGATTTTGCTCTCCCGCGCGAAGCGGATAAAATCCCAGACAATCAAAAAGTAGCTCGTATAATTCATGCTGTTAATGACCTTGAGCTCGAAGTCCAGCCTCTTCGCATAATCTTCGCTTATTGTTCCGTGCCGCTTTATTAAACCAGCCTCGCAAAGCTCCTCGAGAAATTGCTCTTTTGACTTTCCCCCGGGCGGCGTAAACTCAGGCAGGTAGGTTTTGTCAAAATCAAGCTCGACATTGCATCTTTCCGCGATTCTCACTGTATTTTCAAGCGCGCCTGGGTAACCCTTGAAAAGGCTTTCCATCTCCTCCGCCGTCCTGAGATAAAATTGATCGGTCGAAAACCGCAATCTGTTTGGATCGCTCAGAGTTGTCCCCGTCTGTATGGCAAGCAACGCGTCATGGGCCACACTGTCCTTCTTGTAAAGATAATGAATGTCGTTAGTTGCGACGAGGTTGACGCCTAACGATTTGTTAAGCTTTAGGAAGGCCTGATTTATTTTCTTCTGCTCCTCGAGACCGTGATCCTGAACCTCGAGGAAAAAATTTTCGATGCCGAATATATCGCAATACGCCCGCACCGTCTTCTCGGCCTCTTTCATCTGGTCGTTTAAAACATAGTAGGCGGCTTCGCCCTGAAGGCAGGCGCTCAGCGCGATGATACCTTCCGAATAAGTCTTTAAAACTTCCCTGTCGACGCGGGGCTTATAGTAAAAACCTTCGAGATATCCGATCGAGGAAAGCTTCATCAGGTTTTTGTAGCCTTGTTCATTACAGGCAAGAAGTACAAGGTGAAAGGAGGCCTCTTTGATTCCGTGGCTCGCCTTGTCAAAGCGGGAACCGGGGGCGACATATGTTTCTATGCCGATAATAGGCTTGATCCCCTGCTTCCTTGCCTCGCTGACAAATTCGATGATGCCGAACATAGAGCCGTGATCGGTAATCGCGATGGCGGGAAAACCGAGATCTATCGACCTCGAGATAAGCTCCGGAATTTTGCAGGCACCGTCAAGGAGGCTGTATTGTGAGTGGACGTGGAGATGAACAAAGTTCTTGTGAGGCATCGTTTTCGTATCTCGTGAATCGTATCTCGTATCTCGTAATGTCGTCAAATGCTATATTATTTTCACGAAATACGAGATACTAGATACGAACAACGGACTTTTACTTTCCCATTCCCACCTTCTGGGCGGACTGGAAGACTTTGCCTTCCGTCTGAATCGACGGGGCTATGATAATTTCTGTAAGCTGAAAATCTTTGATTGTCGCCGCGCCGACGCTGCCCATAGATGTGCGCAAAGCACCCATAAGGTTTTGGGTGCCGTCATCGAGCCTTGCAGGCCCGAACAAAATTTCTTTAAGCGTTCCTGTCGTTCCTACTTTGATTCTCGTCCCGCGCGGCAGATTAGCGTGCGGCGTCGCCATACCCCAGTGATAACCGCGGCCCGGCGCTTCTTTGGCGCGCGCGAAGGCCGAGCCGACCATAACCGCGTCGGCGCCGGAGGCAAAGGCCTTGCAGATATCGCCGCCCGTCGACATACCGCCGTCCGTGATAATCGGCACATAGCGGCTGTTCCGTTTGAAATAGTAGTCACGCGCGGCCGCGCAATCAGCGGTTGCCGTAACCTGCGGCACACCTATACCCAATACGCCGCGCGTCGTACACGCGGCTCCTGGGCCGATTCCCACAAGTAATCCGCTGCAGCCCGTGTCGATAAGGTCGAGAGCGACTTTGTATGTGACACAGTTCCCTATAATAACGGGAATCTTCATGCCCTTGCAAAACTTACGGAAATCAACCACCTTATAGGCCTTGGCGATATGAGTTACCGTCGTAACGGTCGCCTGCACGATAAAAATGTCCGCGCCCGCTTCCTCGGCAATCTTGCCAAATTTCTCCGCGTGCTGCGGTATAGTGCTGATTACCGCGGGGGAGCCTCCCTTTTTTATTTCCCTGATCCGCTTGGCGATCAATTTCTCCTTGATTGGCTCTACATAAATTTTCTGCACAAGCTCAGTCGCTTTTTCAGGAGTCGCCTCGGCAATCTTATCGAGTATAACCTCAGGATCTTCATAGCGCGTCTGGACGCCGTCAAGGTTCAGAACGGCGATGCCGCCCATTTTACCCATGGCGACGGCAAACTTGGTATCGACAACACCGTCCATCGCGGCGGCGAGAATCGGCACCTCATAGCGCTTTCCGCCGATCTCCCAGCCGGTATCGACCTCATCGGGATTTATCGTTACCTCCCCCGGCACCAGCGCGATTTCGTCAAAACCGTAACAGCGTCTCGCTTTTCTTCCCCGTCCAACCCACATGCCCATGTTTGTTCCTCCGTAAAAAAGTCTTAAGTTATAAGTTGTAAGTCGTAAGTAAAGCAAAAAAGACAATTACGACAACTGGTCTTCGAAGAAGGAGATACTATCAGATAACACAAAAACCGTCAATTAAAATAAGGCTTTAAGTGCTTGTCTCGGAATTAGTTGTATAAGTTCTAATCTATAAATGAAAACAAAAAGGCAAAGAAGCAGAACTTTTCATTCAACTCCTTTGCCTTTGTCTTTGTCTTAACTTAAAACTTATAACTTATAACTTGCAACTTATAGCTTATTTCTTCTTCTTGTCCTTCCCTTCTTCCTTCTTCGGCTTATCGGCAATGAGTGCTTCGGTCGTAAGAAGAAGGCCTGCGATACTTGCGGCGTTCTGGAGGGCATTCAAGACAACCTTGGTAGGATCGATAACGCCGTCCTTTACGAGGTCCGAATATTCACCCTTGTCGGCGTTAAAACCCATTGCGCCGGCAGATTCCTTAACGCGATTCACGACAACCGTTCCGTCATAGCCGCCGTTTGCGGCAATCCAACGGCACGGCTCTTCGATAGCGCGCTTTACGATATTAACTCCTGTGGCCTCATCCCCCGTAAGTTTGAGTTCGTCGAGGGCCTTCATCGCCCTCAAGAGCGCCACACCGCCGCCGGGAACTATTCCGGCCTCGGCCGCGGCCCGCGTCGCGTGGAGAGCGTCTTCTATCCTCGCCTTCTTCTCTTTCATTTCAACTTCGGTGGCAGCACCGACCCTTATTACCGCTACCCCGCCGGTTAATTTGGCAAGCCGCTCCTGAAACTTCTCTTTATCGTAAGTCGAGTCCGACTTTTCAAGCTGCTTCTTTATTAACTCGCACCGTTCTTTAACGGACTTCTCGCTGCCGGCGCCTTCAACAATCGTGGTATTGTCTTTATCGATCGTGACGCGCTTTGCCCGGCCGAGGTGCTCTATTTCGACGTGCTCGAGCTTTAGGCCGATATCTTCCGAAATAAACTTGCCGTTGGTAAGAATCGCGACATCCTCGAGCATCGCCTTCCTGCGGTCGCCGAAGCCCGGGGCCTTAATGGCGGCGGCCTGAAGCGTGCCTCTGAGTTTATTCACCACCAAAACCGCGAGCGCCTCGCCCTCGACTTCATCCGCGATGATGAGAAGCGGCTTTCCGAGAGTCGCGATTTTCTCAAGTAAGGGAATCATATCCTTCGCGGCGGAGATTTTCTTCTCGTAAATAAGAATGTACGGATCTTTAAGCACAACCTCCATGCGGGCGGCGTCGGTCACGAAATAGGGCGAAAGATATCCGCGGTCAAACTGCATACCCTCGACAACATCCTGTGTCGTCTTTGTGGTGTTCGATTCCTCTACGGTGATGACGCCGTCTTTGCCGACCTTGTCAATCGCTTCGGCAAGAAGCTTTCCGATTACATGATCGTTATTCGCGCTGATAGAGGCGACCTGCTCGACCTCTTCCTTGGTCTTAAGTGATTTCGAGATGCTCTTTATCTTTTCCTTGAGACACTCAGTGGCGCGCTCTATGCCGCGCTTGAGCAGCATCGGATTGGCGCCTGCCGTCACATTTTTCATGCCCTCGCGAATAATCGCCTGGGCCAGAACCGTGGCGGTCGTGGTGCCGTCGCCTGCCTCATCGGAAGTCTTCTCCGCGACCTCGCGGATTAACTGCGCGCCCATATTTTCATACGGGTCCTTAAGGTCTATTTCCTTTGCGACAGTAACGCCGTCTTTTGTAATGATAGGGGCGCCGAACTTTCTGTCGAGGACAACGTTGCGGCCGCGCGGGCCCAGCGTTATGCGAACGGTGTTGGCAAGAATATCGACGCCGCGCTTAATCGCCTCGCGCGCCTGGTCTGAATAGGCTAATTGTTTTGCTGACATATTTTTTCCTCCGGAAAAAATCACAGATTAGCACAGATAGGATTACGCAGATGATCGCAGATAAAACAAAATCCGAAATCCTAAATCCTAAACAAATCCAAAATCCTAAGGTTTAAATGTTCAAAACGGACAATTCTGCGTGGTCTAATCTGTGATCATCTGTGCAGTTTTAATCCCGAACGTTCATCTGTGATCATCTGTGTTTTTACTCAAATACTGCCAGAATCTCGTTTTCCTTTAGGATTTTGCAGTCCTTATCGTCTATCTTGATTTCATCGCCGGAATACTTTCCGAAAATTACCTTATCGCCGACCTTAACCTCGACCGGCTGAAGCTTCCCGCTGTCAAGAACATGGCCCGGACCGACCGCCAATACTTTGCCTTCCGACTTTTCTTTCTGCGCGATGTCAGGGAGAATGATTCCGCCCTTTGTCTTTGCCTCGGCTTCTAAAACTTCAACAAGAACTCTGTCCGCTAACGGTTTTACTTTCATGGTTTTTTACCTCCGTATCATTTTTAAATTCCGTAGGGGCGGCTCACTGAGCCGCCCAAGAATTAATGTAAATTTCTAGAACATCGAATTCTATCCGCCTTCGCCTAATGTGAGCGGTCCTCTGTAGCTGGCTTCGGCGAGATTAAGTTCGGCCATGCAATTTAGCTTCGTTGTAACTCGCTAAATTGCAGCCTCACTTAATACATTCCTCCGCCCATGCCGCCCATTCCACCCATTCCGCCCGGAGGCATAGGGGGCATCTTCTCTTCTTCCGGAATATCCGTAACGATCGCCTCGGTGGTAAGTAAGAGTGAGGCGATACTCGCGGCGTTCTCAAGGGCACTCCTCGTCACTTTCTTGGGGTCTATTACTCCGTCCTCGACGAGGTCGTGATACTGGTTGGTGTCGGCGTTGAAACCGTAACCGCCCTTCTCGCTCAAAACCTTTTGCACCACAACGGAACCCTCTTCGCCGGCGTTCTGGGCGATCTGGCGCAGAGGTTCTTCGAGCGAGCGCTTCACGATTTCGGCGCCGATTTTTTCATCTCCCGAAAGTCTAATCTTATCGAGCACCGCCATCGAACGCAGGAGCGCGACACCGCCCCCGGCCACTATGCCTTCCTCAACTGCGGCCCTCGTGGCATGAAGGGCGTCTTCGACTCTGGCCTTCTTCTCTTTCATTTCCGTTTCCGTAGCAGCGCCGACATGGATTACCGCGACTCCGCCCGCGAGCTTCGCGAGCCTCTCCTGCAGCTTCTCGCGGTCATAATCGGAATCCGTGTCTTCGATCTGTTTCTTGATTTGATTGATGCGGCCGCTGATATCGGCGCTCTTGCCCGCGCCCTCGATAATCGTCGTATTTTCTTTATCGATCGTAATGCGCTTCGCGCGGCCGAGATCCTTCAAGGTTATATTCTCGAGCTTAAGACCAAGGTCTTCGGTTATGGCCTTTCCGCCGGTTAGGATCGCGATATCGTCGAGCATCGCCTTCCTGCGGTCGCCGTAGCCCGGCGCCTTAACCGCGGCGACGCTCAAGGTCCCGCGGATTTTATTCACGACCAAAGTAGCCAGCGCCTCGCCCTCGACTTCTTCGGCAACAATAACGAGAGGCTTGCCTGATTTCGCTACCTGTTCGAGAATAGGAAGGAGATCTTTCATCGCGGAGATTTTCTTTTCGTGGATTAAAATGTAGGGATCTTCAAGCACTGTTTCCATGCGCTCGGCATCCGTCACAAAATATGGAGAGAGATAACCCTGATCGAACTGCATACCTTCAACTACATCAAGGCTCGTCGCCGTGGCCTTCGCCTCTTCGACGGTGATGACTCCATCCTTGCCGACCTTATCCATCGCGTCGGCAATGAGATTGCCTATGACCGTGTCCAAGTTGGCGGCAATCGTGGCCACCTGCGCTATTTCCTTCTTGTCCTTAATCGGCTTTGCAATCCTTCCGAGCTCTTCAACCACAGCCTCGACCGCCTTCTCGATGCCGCGCTTCAGGGCCATAGGATTCGCTCCGGCCGTAACGTTCTTAAGGCCTTCGCGGTAAATCGCCTGAGCGAGCACCGTTGCCGTCGTGGTGCCGTCGCCGGCAGTATCGGATGTTTTTGAAGCCACCTCTTTTACCATTTGGGCTCCCATATTTTCGTATGGGTCTTCAAGCTCGATCTCCTTCGCGACGGTTACGCCGTCCTTGGTAATCGTCGGTGAGCCGAACTTTTTGTCAAGGACAACGTTCCGCCCCTTGGGGCCGAGCGTTACCTTGACAGCGTTGGCCATTTGATCCACACCTCTAAGGATCGCGCGGCGCGCTTCATCCTGATAAAGAATCTGCTTTGCCATTGTTTTTTACCTCCATTAATTTTGCACTGCGGGATTAGAAACCCCGCCTATCACCTAGAACTCGTGGATAGGCGGAACATTCATGTCCCGCAATTCTTTGGGTTAGATTTACCTCAGACAATTAGCACTCGCTCAATATGAGTGCTAATAGGGAGTGGATAATAGCAAATCTTGGTGGGATGTCAAGAAAAAAGATAGAGACAAGAAATAAGAGATTATAGGGGCAGAGAGAACCTTTTGCCGCTTTATTGTCCACCGCCACAAATCCCTAGGAACTCCTTGATGGTAGCTATTTTAACGCCGTGCCATTCTTTTAAATCAAGCAAATGCTTGTCTCCACTTAGAATATAACGTGCTTTCCCATCCAAAGCTAAAGAGAGAAATCTATCATCGGCCGGATCGCCTTTTATAACATTGACTTTCGTAATTACCTTTACAGGCTCAACGAATGGAAAAAATTCCTCCTCAAGAAGCTGCCTTATCTCTTCTTTGGTTAGATGGAATTTGGGGTAGGACAAAACCTTGATATATTCGTCGACTATTTCCTTCGAGGCGAGGAATACTATTTTCCTTTTCTGCCACAGGTACAGTATTTTCTCCGCCTCTTTGCCAAAAAGTAAAGCGGATATAAACACATTTGTATCTATTACTGTCCTGAGCGACATTACTTTT
Source organism: Candidatus Omnitrophota bacterium (assembly GCA_028711765.1). Classification (GTDB taxonomy): domain Bacteria; phylum Omnitrophota; class Omnitrophia; order Omnitrophales; family JAQTRP01; genus JAQTRP01. The sequence goes on from JAQTRP010000052.1 coordinate 11,788, forward strand.
TCCTTGCCCAATCAATTGCTTTATTAATATCCGCGTCAGATAATCCCAACGAAGAAATCTTTTTTCTCACGTTGGAAAGTGTTGCCTTCTTTAAGGGACTTATCTTAACGGGCACAAGAATAATTCTGTCAGCTTTTGCCTCAGCCTCAAAATACTCCACATCGTCGAACGCCACCATAATTTTCTTAGGCAGGGTAATCTGATTTTTAAAAGTTCGTTTGCAAAGCATATCTTCATCACCTCCGCCTAAAGAATAACACGTGGTAATGAATCTGTCAAGTAATGTATCATTACTAAGCAAAAACAACCACATAGGTTAATCCGCATGAAATCCAATGTGGCGCTTCGGCTTTACCGGCGGGACCATTAACTGGCGAATAGCTTCGAAGATGGACTGGATATCTTCGTCGTGCTTTTCGATGCGTCTCTCAAGTTCTTCTAACTTGTAGGCTAACTCCTTATGATTTGAAAGAATCTCACGAAGCCTTACGAATACTTTCATAATCGCGATACTTACCTGAATTGCTTTTTCACTATTTAGCACGGCAGACAGCATGGCAACTCCCTGCTCTGTAAAAGCATAAGGACGATAGCGGCGGCCACCGCGGCCTTTTGAGGTGCCAAAATGGCACCTCAAATACCTAACCTCTTGCCTTGTAAGTAATAACATAAACCCTTCCGGAAATCTAACAATGTTCCTGCGTACCTGGCGCGTTAAATACTTAGTTTCCACTCCATACAGCTCCGCCAGATCACTGTCGAGCATCACCTTGTGCCCGCGAATCATTAGAATCTTCTTTTCAATAATCTCCTGCGGAACTAATGCCCTCATAAATCCCTCCCTTCAAGATCGCAATTGTGATCTTAAACACGTTAAGGCTGCTTGATTTCTTGGGGTGGAAAAAGAAGAATATCATGTCATTGATTAATACGCAACATATATTTGCAATTAACTAATAACCACACGCACAAAAAAAACCAGTGCGCCGTCAAGTAAGCGCACCGGTTTACCTATCCGCTAATCCTTAGCTTGCCAAATTAACACCGTCCCCTATTCGCTATTTTGAGGGCTAATTTTGAGGTAAACCGACACTTTGTATCTTTGTGTACCTGGTACCGGATTAATTGGGTCGGTACCAGGTACACAAAGGTGTCCGATGGGAGTACGACTTTACACAGTAAACCTGCTGTAGGGTCCTATTCTGCTATATACGATATACGATGTACGATGAACTATTAACGATGAACAATGAACGGCCTTCTTTTTAAGCGGCCATTCCCACTTCGCTCATGGTGAGGAAGGTTTCGCGGAGGGTTTCGGTAAGGTCGGATAGTGAAATCGGTATAACGGTGAATATGCCGTTTCCGCCGTAACTCAGAGGAAGGTTTCTATAGGACTCGATCAATTCCGGTTTGCCGTCACAGACAAGGAGAAGACATGCTGCCTCAAGCACTCCGAAGCAGACATAGCCGGCGCGGCGGTTAACGCCGACTTTGATGCCGGAGAATTCCATACCGCTAAAAACTGAAGTATCCGCAATCACTGCAATGTTCCCTTCATAATTAATACGGTCTACGCCATTAGCAAAATAATGCTTGGACGAAAGCGCGACATTACTGAGTCTCTCGGCCTTAGTTTTACCCTGTGCGGCGGTCCTGAATTCAACACGTCCTTCGAGCCAACTTACAAGCTCCTCGCTATAACCAAGTTTCTTAAGCCATTTCTTTGCGGTCTTTGCGGCATCTTTCGCGGTTTTTGCGGTATCAGCATCAAAATAAAGGATGATTTCATACTGAGGCATGCGCGCGTAATT
>JAQTRP010000133.1 GCA_028711765.1 Candidatus Omnitrophota bacterium
GGATTCACGGGTCCGGTACCAGGTACCCGATGAGGTACACGATTTAAACTTGTGCAACATAAGGTTTTATAGTAATATTACCTCAGAGCCGCACTAATTTTCGTGTACCCCAGCCTTAAGAAGGAAGGCTGGTATTTTTTTATATATGTATAACGAGCTTTTTATTCTATCCATAGTCTTCGTCCCGTTAATAGGCGCGCTCATCCTGCCCCTCGCGGGGCGTTTTTCCTCGCGCTTAAGGAATATCCTTGCCCTAGTTTTTGTCCTTGTGTCTCTTGTCCTTTCCCTGAAACTCGTGCCGCAGGTTATGGCCGGCAATATGTTTACTGTGAAGAAGAGCTTCTTTATGGGGCTTGATTTTGTGCTTACTGCCGATTGCCTCGCGGTATTTATGGCAATAGTTTCTTCACTTGTGGGCGCAGTCATAGTTTTGTATTCGTTCGGCTATATCAGCCATTACGAAAATCAGAACGAGTATTACCTTATGGTGGTGCTCTTTCTCGGCTCTATGATGGGTATTATCTTCTCGGCTAATCTCATATTTCTCTATATCTTCTGGGAGCTTACCGCCATCGTAAGCTGGCGCCTCATAGGTTTCTTCAGGGCGAAGACCGATGTAGCCCGCGCAGATAAGGCTTTTCTCATGACATTTTTCGGCGCCCTCGTTATGCTCATCGCGTTCATCAGCCTATACGGTGAGACCGGCTCTTTCGACCTTTCCGTGATTAGGGAGGCGCTGAAGACAAAACCTCTTTCAAACCTCGTGATTTTACTCATCCTCTTCGGCATATTCTCGAAGTCGGCCACTCTGCCTTTTCACACGTGGCTGCCGGACGCGGGTGTCGCCCCATCACCTGTGACGGCGCTTCTCCACGCGGCCGTGTTAGTCAAGATCGGAGTATATATTTACGCGAGGCTTTTTGTTTCGACGTTTACGGTGGGGGAGGTTTGGCATACGGTTGTGCCTGCCGTAGCCGCGCTTAGCACTATTGTCGCCGCGGGCTCGGCGCTTATAGATACCGATATCAAACGGATCATCGCCTATTCCACCATAAGCCAGATCGGATTTATTTTCTTCGGCCTCGCGATAGGGAATGTGATCGGCGTCGCCGGCGGGCTCCTCTATATATTGATGCACGGCCTCGCGAAAGCCGGGCTATTCCTTTCGGCGGGCGTAATCGAGCAAAACACCAAGACGAAAGACATCACAAAGCTGGGCGGGCTTATCCATACGATGCCTGTCACGGCGGTTTCTTTTCTTTTTTGTGCCTTCTCGATTATGGGCATTCCTCCGTTCGGGGGGTTTTTTTCGAAGTACATGGTTTTTATGGGTTCTGTCGAGAGCGGTAAATTGTTTTTGACGTTCGCTTTTCTCACGGGGGCCTTTCTCACGATACTTTATCTTTTCAGGCTGTTTAATCTCGTGTTTTTGGGAGATGTTAAGTCAGCCGGCAGGGAGGGCTCGACAGTTATGGTCTTGTCTGTGGCGATTCTCGCAGCCCTCTCCTTACTCGGCGGGGTGTTTATCAGTTATCCCGCGCATTTCGCCCGTTTAGCAGCTGTTCAAATGCTAGGGTTGGTTCGATGACAAACAGCGTTCTGCTTTTACCCATATTTTTGCCTCTCGCCGCGGGGCTTTTGGTTTTGCTAATGCCTAAAAACTCGCGCGGCGCGAAAGAAATACTCTCGGTTCTTGCCGCTGCGGCGAACCTCCTTGTCGCGGTCTTTATATTTAATAAATCCATAAATTACGTTATTCCATGGGCGGGTTTCGGAATAGAGTTTTCGCTCAGGCTCTACAATTTCAGCAGTTTCATTCTCGGTGCCGCCGCCGTATTCTCACTTCTAATCGCGCTTTACTCCACTGCCTTCATGCGTGATAGGGCGGGCTCGAAACAGTTTTATTCGTATTTTTTGATTTCGCTCGGCTTTGTGAACGGCGCCGTGCTTGCCGACAACCTCGTCGTGCTTATATTTTTCTGGGAAGGGCTCCTCCTTACCTTGTTTGGGATGATCGCCTCGGGCGGAAAGGATTCTTTCAGGACGGCAATAAAAATGTTCATAATCGTCGGAATAACCGATCTCTGCATGATGGTCGGCGCCGCCCTCGTAGCAAGGCTTTCCGGGACTTTGACGATATCGAAGATATGTCTCGATACCACCTCCGGCGGCGGCCTTGCCTTCGCGCTCTTGATGATAGGCGCGATTTCCAAGGGAGGTTCCATGCCTTTTCATAGCTGGATTCCGGACGCCGCCCTTGACGCGCCTCTTCCTTTTATGGCGTTTATGCCGGCCGCCCTCGAAAAACTCCTGGGTATCTATTTCCTTACGAGGATTTCGCTCGATATGTTCAGGTTGGAGGCGGGCTCCTGGCTAAGCCTCACGATGATGGTGATAGGCGCGGCGACTATTCTGCTTGCCGTTATGATGGCGTTAATCCAGAAAGATTATAAGAAGCTCCTTTCTTTCCACGCGATAAGCCAGGTGGGCTACATGATTCTGGGGATCGGTACCGCGCTACCCGTCGGAATAGTAGGCGGGCTTTTCCATATGTTGAACAACGCGATGTATAAGTCGTGCCTTTTTCTAACGGGTGGAGCCGTTGAAAAACAGACAGGGACAACCGACCTTGAAAAGCTCGGAGGCATCGGCGTAAAGATGCCGGTAACATTTATCTGCTTTTTGATTACGGCGGCTTCGATATCCGGCGTTCCGCCCTTTAACGGATTTTTCTCGAAAGAACTCGTTTATGACGCCGCCCTCGAGAGGGGGACAGTTTTTTATCTCGCCGCGCTCGTCGGATCTTTCTTTACGGCCGCGTCATTTCTTAAACTTGGTCACGCCGCGTTTCTCGGCAAAGTGAACGATGAAAACAAGCGGGTGAAGGAAGTTCCTTTCGCGATGCTTATTCCCATGATAATTATCGCGGCGGGCTGCGTCCTTTTCGGCGTATGGAGGGCGCTCGCGATCGAAAAGCTTATCCAGCCTGTTTTGGGAGACAAATTAGGCGTCCACAATTTCGCGTCTTTGCCTTTAAGCACCGGGCTTGTTATAGCGACACTCGTTGTATTGGCGATGGCCCTCGCTAATCACATAATCGGCTCCCGCCTTAACGGGAGCGGCCTTAAGGCAGTTGACCACATACATTACGCGCCGGTCTTATCGAAGCTCTACGAGAGGGCGGATGAAGGTTCTTTCGATCCTTACAATATCGGCCTCCGGATCGCGAACAGGTTCTCGCGGTTTATGTGGTGGTGCGACCGCCATATTGACTCACTTTATGGCAATCTGGCGGTGAAATCGGCGTGCGCGGCGAGTGCCC
>JAQTRP010000053.1:0-5813 GCA_028711765.1 Candidatus Omnitrophota bacterium
TTCCTATAATCTCAACTTGTATATCCTTGCCTCCGCCTCCGGTAATAAGCCTCCCTATGGGGCTGCCAACCGAGATGTCGACCTTTATCGCTCCGGGTATTAATTTTACCTTTTCTCTCACCTGCTGCGCTATCTCGAAAGCAGAACGTTTTCTCTTTGACTTCGGGATGAGTTTGGCGCCGCCCGAAATAACGTTCGAGCCGGATGCGCCCCCCATTACCCTGCCGATACCGGAGACTTGACCGCTCCGTACATAAATGACCCTCGCCTCGGGAACGTCTTTCTCGAAAATGTCCTCGATCTTTTGGGCGGCCTTATCGCTTTCTTCGACTCTTGTCCCGATTGGAAGTTGGACCGTCACCCTGAAATCGCCCGAGTCTTGCTGCGGCATAAACTCGCTCCCCACAAAAGGCGTGAGAAGCAAACTAAGTAAAAACGCGCCGAAAAATCCGAATATAACTATCTTCCTGTGGCCGAGACACCACGCGAGAGATTTTGAATAGAACTCCTCCCACGACCTAAACATTTTCTCGGAAAAATCATAAAACTTCTGGAAGCGCACGCCTACCTCTTTCTTAAAGTCGCGGAATACCGACTGCGGACCGTCAGGTTCTGACTGACCACCGACCACTGACGGCTGACGATTACGTCCCATCCATTTCGAACAAAGCATAGGGGTAAAGGTCGCGGCGGTAAAGAGAGAGCCCAAAAGAGTCACCGTCACTATGATTGCGAGCTCTCCGAACATAATACCTACGACACCGGTTACGAATAACATCGGCAAAAAGACAACGACTGTGGTAAGGGTCGAGGCCGCGATAGCCAGAAACATTTCGGAGGTTCCATAGATCGCCGCTTCCTCACGCCTCTCGCCCTTTTCCAAATGCCGGTAAACGTTATCCACGACCACGATTGCGTTATCAACGACCATACCTATGGCGATGGTCAGAGAAGAAAGGCTGATCGTGTTGATCGTTTTACCGCTCAGGAAAAGATAAATAAAGGCGATGAGTAGCGAGAACGGAATGGTAAGCGCGATAATTAAACTCGGCAGAAACTGGCGCAGGAAAAACCAGACAACAAGAATTACGAGAGCGCCGCCTATCCATACAGTCGATTTGAGCGAATCAAGCGAGTTGATAATATCGACGGACGAATCCATCAAAATATTCAGCTTAACATCGGAAGGAAGGCTTTTCTCTAGTTCCTTAAGTTTCTTTTTTACACGATCCGTCACCTCCACGGTGTTTGTGCCTGTCTGCTTCTGAATCATGAGCATCAGACCCTGGTGCTTGTTAACACGGACTATGCCGGTCTCTTCCTTAAAACTGTCCTCTACCCTCGCCACATCCTTAAGATAAACAAGATTTCCGCCGTTGCGCTTACCCAAGATTGTTGTATTTATCTCCTCGGGACTTTTGAATTCTCCTGGAAGCCTCAGGAGATAGTCCGTGAAACCTGACTTCACGTTTCCGACCGGCTGGGTCACGTTTTCCTGCTGAAGGACGTCTTGGATATCGAGAATCGAGAAGTTGTAGCCCTCGAGCCTTGCCCTGTCTATCCAAATATTAATCTGCCTTTCAAGACCGCCGTTAATCTGGACCGTGCCGACGCCGGGAAGCTGTCTTAGGGCATCTCCTATGCGCTTATCGATAAGATCATAAAGCTCGGGGTAAGTCTCTTCCGCGGTCACGCCGAGATAAAGAATCGGAATCATCGCCGTGTTGAATTTAAAAATATAAGGATTATCCATCTCGTCCGGTATATCGGGCAAAAACTGTTTTGTACGGTCGATACGGTCGCGGATATCGTTGGAGGCCTCGTCAAGATTGGTGCCCCATATGAACTTAAGGGTAATATTGGAAAGACCCTCAAGCGATCGGGATGTGATCTTTTCAATACCGGGTGTCGTCGCGAGTTGGTTTTCGAGCGGCTCCGTAACCTTTGTCTCCACGTCCTCGGGGCTCGCGCCGGGATATGACGATATCACCGAAATAGACGGCGGCTCGATCTCGGGCATCATATCTATGCCGAGCCGGGTAAGGCTGTAAAGGGCGAGAATGATGATAGAAGAAAATATCATCAAATTCGTGATCGGCTTTTTAACTCCGAATTCGGGTAAATTCATTTGCCGGCGGCCCTCTCTTCTGCCTTTACGTGGGCGCCGTCATAGAGGCGCTGCTGCCCCATTACCACGACAGTCTCGCCTTCCTTAAGGCCTTCCGTTACCTCGTAATACGGGCCCTCGCGCACCCCCAATTTTATCTTCCTTTGATGAGCGACGCTTGCTTTCCCTTCCGCGGAGACTATATAAACATAAACGTTCGGCTCTTTGCCTACTATCGCCTCTTTCATAATCACGGGAACATTGTGGTGGGATTCCATAATTAACCTTAACCTCGCAAACATTCCCGGTTTTAGCCTATGATCGGAATTAAGAATCACTATCTCGATAGGTGCCGTGCGGGTCTCTAGATCCACGACCGGACTCATCTTCGACACCTTGCCGGCAAACTCTTCCTCCGGATAAGCGTCCACCTTAATCTCGGCGGCCTGGCCGAGCGAAACAAGATGGAGATACTTCTCGGGGGCATCAAGATTGACCTCCACATTATCCATATCCACGACCAAAGCGATCGGCGTATCCGGGCTCACGCTGGTCCCTTTATCGACATAAACCCTGCCGACGATGCCCGTGAGAGGGCTTTCGACCGGCGCTTTCTCGAACTGAAACCCCACCTCGTCCCTGTCTATATAGGCGAGGATGTCTCCTTTTTTGACCTCACTGCCGTCCTCTTTGAGCTTTTCTATTATCTTGCCGCTTACCTTGGGATAAACCTTCGCCTCGTCCTGCCCCGTAATATTGCCCACGTAATCAAGCGTCTTGTCGATATCCCTAAGCTCGACCTTCATTGTTTTTACGGAAATGCCGTCGGCGGCGCGCTTTTTTCCTTTCGCGTCGCAGCCCGCGGATGAAAACAAAAATACGGTCGCAACAACCAAAATCAAAACTCCGAACACTTTTCTATTAATCATCTTAGCCGCCCTTCACTTGCCTAAGCTTCCATGGATTCTATCTTTATACCCTTCTTCTCCAGTGTCAAACCGATTATCCTATCAAGTTCTATCAAGGCGTCCTTGTAGGCTACGAGTGCCTTGGCGTAATCAAGCTTCGCGGTGGCGAACTTTTCCTGATAATCAAGCATATCGTGCGTGCTCACACGGCCTGCCGCGTAGCGTTCCTTCTGGGCCGAATAGTTTTTCTCCTCGGCCTCAACGCTCTTTTTAGAAGCCATTACCTGCCGGTACTGGATATTTACCTGCCGCACCGCGTCGCGCACCTCAAAGATTATATTCTGCTCAAGGCGATTGAGAGCGATTAGGGCCTGTTTATTCTGGAATTTACTCTTGCTGTAAAGCGCCCGGGGACTGCTATCGAATATGGGTATGCTGAACTTCGCCCCCAGCGCCCATTCCCGCGGCCTCGCCCCGAGGCTCGTGAGCATCTCGTTGTAGCTTTTCCCGTAGGCATTCATCGCGTAACTGCCCGTAAAATCGAGTTGGGGGAGCACACCGTTCTTATCCCGCTCCACATTAATCGCCGTGTTTTCAACACCAAATCTCGCGCTGGCATAATCAGGCCTATTTTTAAAAGCGAGATCGAGAGAATCGGCGAGATCGACCTCCTTGGGATCAAATTCCGGCTTTTCCAAAGGGTCGATTTCCGCGTTCCAGAGCGAAGGATCGTCTACTATATTTGTAACGAGTTTCAGTTCGTCTTCGCTGCGCTGCACCTCTCTGTCAGCGGATATGACGTATTTACGGCGCGATTCATACGCGGCCTCAGTCTCAAGAAGATCGACCGAGCTCACCTGGCCTACCTTATAGCGCTTGCGGTTGATTTCTAAGAGGCTCTCTGTCTGGTCTAACAGTATCTTCGCGATATCATACGCCTCAAGCGCGAGGATATAAGAGTAATAAGTTACCTCGGTCTTGGTTAAAACGTCCATCACGTCTTTTCTGAAGCTCTCCTTCGATATGCTCAGATTGTTCTGGGCGATATAAATATCGGCCTTGTTCACAAGGATACCAAAACCTTTTAGGAGCGGCTGGGTAATAGTCGCCTTACCTGTCGTATCGTAGTAACGGTTGTAATTTGAAAATCTCGAAGGGGTTTTAGTGTAGGTATTATCGATAACTACGCTGTACTGCGTGCCGGTCCAGAGTTTGCCCGAAAGCCCGCCGCCAAAATCCGCCGTCCTTGTCCGGGTAAAAGTCGAACCGGTAAAAAGGGACGAAGTTGAATAATCGCGGAAGTCGTTTATATTATAGTTGAGATTGATTATCGGCTCAAAAACCGCGTCTGCTATTTTAAGATCGTCCTTTCTTATCTTAGGCTCTATCTTCCTTATCAAAATTTCGGTATTGTTCCTGAGGGCGTAAGCGATGCAGTCGACGAGGCCGATCTGCAAAACCTTCTTTTCCCTGGCCGATTCTATAAAGGCCTCCTTGTCAAAACCGCACTTGGGAAGTTTTGCAGTAATCTGGTTCGGCACGGCAAAGGCGACCTGCGAGAAACCAAAAACAACCAAAACAACGCAAACAACTTTCTTCATTTGTCTATCTCCGTTACAAAAGCTCATCGATTGATTTTGAAAGACTCCGGTAAAAATCCCTGATCGTATCCTGCTCCGACCTGGAAAACTTGCTAACCGTCTTCGTCAGAAAATCTACCCACTTAGCCTCTAACTTTCCGACGATATCCCGCCCTTTTTTCTTAAGGCGCGCCAGAATTACGCGCCTGTCGTCTGAATTGGCGATACGTTCGACATAGTCCTCTTTCACGAGGCGGTCGATAAGATTTGTTACGGCGGGACGGGTTATACCCAGGTATTTCGCAAGCTGATTCATCGGAAGGTCGCCTTCGCGGAAAAGCTGGGCAAGGACAAAAATCTGTGGAACGGACAGCTTTTCGGAAGAAAACATCCGCGTAAAGAAACGCGAGAATTTAAACTGAATCTCCCTGAAAAGCTTCTGGAATTCCTTCATTGATTCCGTCATACCGCCTCCGGCATTATCGATCATTAGTTAAATTGCTGAATGGTTAGAATGCTTAACTATTCAAAACCTTAACATATGTTCGGGGAAAAGTCAATAGCAAAAATATTACGAGGGAATTATAAACGAGGATAACTCTAACTTATTGATAATAAATAGGTTGCGCGTTCAGTCATTAAAAATAGATTTAGCGCGCGAATGCCCGCTTGCCGACTTATAATCATCATAGTCAATAAATATAAGGTCGGGCCTTTTGAAGTGGATTCTCCGGATAAGGGTGAATCTGCCGGGCTTGGAGCTTGTGGCTTCTCTTGAGGTTATATAGCGGAAAACGGTCTTGCACTTCGGGCATTCCTTGGCGGCGCCATAGTCAAGCCCCACCTCCTTGCACTTGGCGCAATCCCCCATTACTTCGCCGACTATAAGAAGGTACGGTTCGATTTCTTTAACGTCTTTTTCTTCCCAGACACGTATAAAACTTTTATCCATTTCCGCCTAAGCCTTAAGTTTTAAAGTGCCTTTAGAGCTCGAAAAAAGCCGAGCTCCGAGATGGTGAATAAATTCAAGCCCTGTCTCCATCTTCCAGCTCTCGCCGAACCTTCCCTTATCGGCAGACACGGCAACAACCTCGCCTATAAAAACGGAATGATCTCCTTGGGAAAGAGTTTCCCTAACCTTACACTCGATGTGGCCGACACACTCCTCTACGAGAGGTGCCTTGAGTTTCTTCGAAGGGATCGCCGTGAGACCGGCCT
>JAQTRP010000053.1:5823-13491 GCA_028711765.1 Candidatus Omnitrophota bacterium
TTCTCGAACTTATTCACGCTTCTGCCCGATGTGGTGCCGCAGATAACGACTTTGTCTATTATGATAGCGGTGGGAACATTTATCACGTATTCGCCCGTCTTCCGGATAATGTCATGGGAATAATTCGAGGTTCCGACCGAAATAGCGACGCTTAGAGGCTTACGGCTTACGGGCATATGCCATGCGACGGTAAAAATATTGGGATTACACCCGTCAGAAACCGTGATTAAAACGAGGGGGCCGCCGTTAATAAGGCGGCCGGCAAAATTGATAGGGATGTCTTCCTTCGCCACCATCTACTTCTTTTTACCCCACCAGCTCCAGAATGATTTCTTCTCTTCTTTGGGGGAAGGTGCCGCGGCTTGCTTTTCGCCGGTTTTCTTTGCTTCCGCCGGCAAAACCTTTGGCTCTTCGCTCGGGGCCGTTGGAGTAATCACGGCCGGTGTTGCCCCTTCTACTTTGGACAAAGGACCTTTGGGAACTTCGACCGCCGCAGGAATTGATTCCGATCCCGCGGTTTTCGGTGCTTGGGGAGCGGTAACCGCGGGTTTCACGGTAGAAGGCGGAACCTTAACAGCCGTAACCGGCTGTGGCGGCACAGGCGGAATTTTCGGTACGGGAGGTATAGTTTTGGGCACGCTCGGAACATTGACCGGCTGAGGCACTTTGTGTAACGCTTTTGGTGCCGGAACAACCGGTGCCTTCGGAATCGCAGTCGGCGATGAAACAGCCGCCGGAACGGTAGGCACTTTGGGGGCGGCTGCAGGAGTCCTGACTTTTTCAATCAAGCGCTGATAGAGAACGCTGCGTGACTTTTCCGCCGTGGCGCGCGCCCGATCAACCGCCTCGCGCGCATCCTGAGGCGCGCTGGTAGAAACCGCCTTAAGTGAGACAGCGCCTTTCCGGGAAAGCTCTTCGACCTTATCGATCGTCGCTCTTATATCCTTACCCTGCCGGTCGGCAAGAAAAACGTTGAAGCGGGCGGCCTCAAGGACGCGTTCATAACGCCGGGCAAGATACACGATCTGATTGGTATTTGTCGTAGCAGCGGCAGCCTCCAACTCCTTCAGGGTCGAATCCGCCATCGATCCGAAGCTCTCCGCGCGCCCGATGGCATCCATATTCACCATCGAGGCCTCGGCCTGCGCGGCCTTATCTTTCGCCGTATCGTCCGGTTTTTTAGCCGGTTCCACAACAGCGCAAAGGATGTTCACGAACGCCAAAAAAGAAACAGATATTATCCCTATAATCAGGACAGGCACTAAACTCTTTCTCATACGCCTCCTCCTTGACTTATTTCTCTATCGGTTACAAGGCATCTCTTAACTAGTCGACCTACTCTTTTCGCATATTTTGGCCGAAAATTCAAGCACATTTATGCTAAACCAACTTGCAGCCAAATAGGCTCTTCATACGCTTAAGGGCGCACTTATACGAGCGGCTATCGGGGTCGGCGACGCCTTTTTTAAAAACATGGATGTCATACCCGAGATAAAAAAGATGCGCCGCTGTCTCCATAACATCCGCCGAGGCTTTGAGGCCGGCTAGATAAACCTTTCTTACGCCGAACTCCGTAAGTATCCTGCCGAGCTCGGTATCGAAACATCCGTCATAAAAACGCTTTCCGACAATATAATCTTTATTTGTAGGCTCAAGCTCCTTCACCATATCGCTGCCTTTGGTGTCCACAAGCGCGTGGGGTTTTAACACGGTAAATTCCCTGTCTATAGAGCGGTGGGTATCGCGTAAATAAATAACGAGCGAGCGGTCTTTCCAGAAACTAATAAGCTTACGCTTCACATAAGGAATAATGCGCCGCGCGCGGCGGCCGCAATAGCAGGCCCCCTTCGGCTCAAGAAAATCCTTTACCATATTGACGATGATAATGGCTTTGCTTTTTCTCTCCATAACAAAATCACTCCTCCGTTTCAGACTTACAAACTCTTATTACGGATGTCTGAAAGCGGCTTTTCCGCCCTTAACTGTTAATACGGGGCAGGGGGCCTTCCTTACTACCCTCTCCGCCACACTGCCTATCAATACATGCTCAAGGCCGGTGCGCCCGTGCGTCCCCATGACGATAAGCTGGACGCGTTTTGCCTTAGCCATCTTGATAATTTCAAGGAAAGGTTCCCCTAAACGCACAATCGCCTCGGCCCGCACGCCTGAGGCCTTTGCTAAGGCCGTCCACTTCTTTATATCCAGCAGTGCCCTGTTCTTCATTTTATCAAATATGCTGGAGGCCGACGCGTACAAAGAAACATAGTCGCTCGTAATAGGCAAATCCTTGACGACGTGGAGAAGTATGAGCTTCGATGAAAATTCTTTTCCTAAAACAACGGCCTCTTGTAAGGCGCGCTTTGACGCCCACGAAAAGTCTACCGGAACAAGTATCGTCTTGAACGGCATAAGGTAGCTCCTGTGTAATCTGCTTTTATAATATGTGTAGAAGCGGTTTCATAAGTATCTGCAAATGCCTTTGGGGGGTAACTTTATATACCTGGTACCGTATTCGCGGAACCGGTACCAGGTACATAAAGGTGTGCAAGTACTTATGAAACCAGCTCTAATCACGCTTTAACTTACTTCAAATTCTTCAACGTTCTGCGACCCCGAAAAGATTTTCCGGAACTTCTTTATATTCTGCTTGGCCTCGGCTTCGTTGAAACAAGATTGGATATAAAGCCTAAGAAGCGAACCGACTATTTTGGAGCTTACAATAACAACAACGCCTTTTTCCCTCGAGACTTTCTCAAACCAAAAACGCGTTACCCTTTCCAGAACATGAAAAATACCCTCGCCGCCGGGCGGCACGACCGACGACGGATCGCGCTCCCACTTGGCGTAAAAGATCGGGTAACCCTTTCTCGCTTCCTCCTCCGTAAGACCGTCCCACCGGCCCAGGCTCATATCGCAAAGGCGCTCATCGAAGGCCGCCGACAAAGAGCACGTCTTCGCAATCGTATCGGCCGTTTCTTTTGACGGGGCCTGAGGACTTGAGAAAATCTTCGCAACCTCAGCCTTGCCGAGCTTTTTTGCTAAAGCCTTGGCTTCAAGCTTCCCGGCCTCGTTAAGCGGAACTTCGCGCAAGCCCTGAATACGGTTTTCCTTATCGTAATCGCTCTGGGCCTGTTTCACTAATATAACCTTGGGCATATCAAAGGCTCTTCGGCATTTTAAGGTTCGGCTGGAGTTACGGTAGCGCCGCATTTTTTGATGGCACGCTCTTTTATTTCATTAAAGATCCTTTCCTCCAGACGGAAATCACTTTCGACCGAATCCTCACGTCCGACGTCGAGGTCGCCCGGATCTAAGGCATCGCTCTCAAATTGGCCGCTTAGGCCAAGCCGCTCCCTCCCCGCCAGAAATATTATAGGGCAATCGACATCCACAAGAATACCGTCTGTCTTACGCTCAAGCCTTATGACGGCGCGCTCCGTCCTGTTTCCCCGCCCTTCTATCAACCTTTCATAGGTAATTATGGTACCGCTTGAAAGGTCTGCTTTTCTAATCTTAAAGTATTGCGACACAACATCTTGCGATATCTTCCACACCTTGTTGTAGTGCTCTGGTGAAACATGGATGACATAATCCTCCCGCATTGTGGCAAAACCGAACTGGAGAAAAAGAATAACGAGAATAGCGAGTAACGCAGCGGGTTTGATGTTCATAATGCGTATTGTAAGGAGAAAAACGAAAACGTCAACAAAAGAAAAAAATAGCGGAAGCCTTCGCTTCCGCTATTCTCGTTCACATAACTTTAACTCTCAGAACAACTTTATGGCTCTAAGCCATTCGTCCACACATGAATAGTTCCGGTTTCATTACCCGATTCCACAAGACCTCTCGTTACTATGATATTAATGTAAGCAACTTGGGTCTTATCAAAATCCCACGGAAAATAAAACGCGCTGCTGAACGGCATACCGTAATATTGCTCAGTTCCGGAAACAAGGTCTAAAAGTCTTCGTTCGGCGATACGTCCGTTTATATCGACGAATTGCACTAAGACATCCGCCCCATCGGGACCGCTCGCGCCAAGGGTTATGCTGCCGTAAGCTGATAAATTAACCGTCTCGGTCACTGCCGGTGTAGTCGGATCGTCCCACGTGAGCCGGGCAAAGCTATATGACGAGGACTGCGCCAACACATCATAATCCAGCGTAAATTCAGAAGCTGAAATCTGGTTAAGTGTGTAGTCTCCGCCATTTCCGCTGCCTCCCGTAAGATCCGGCGAATCAGGCATCGGGGTTACTGTGCCGCTACCGGCACCCGGTACTGTAGCGACATAAGACACGCCATCTGTATAAATTTCTATAGAACCGTTATAGTTCCCTGCCCCCGCCAGACTTTGATCAATCACGAGATTAATATAAGCAACCTGGTCAAGCAGAAATCCCGACGGAAGACTGATGGCGGTATTAAGGGACAAGGTATAATATTTTGTCGTCGCTTCTAAATTATCGCAGATATAAGCTGCCCGAAGTCCGTTTGCATCTACGATTTCAACCTTTACACGAGAACCTGCCAGACCTTGCAGGCCCAGCACAAGTTCTGTGCGGCCCGAAAGGTCGCCGTACTCAATAGCGGGCGTGCCGCCATCGTCGAAGCTCAGCTCTGCATAAGCGCCGGAGTCCGCCTGGGCAGAGACATTGTAATCCCACTTAAATTCAGTATTATGAATGAGATCAATAACGGTCACCACTGAAGTTCCGCCATTCCATCCGTTTCCCGACGGGCTGATAACGTTAGGGAAACTTGACGGTGTTCCCGTAGCCGTGCCCGCGATAACCGGCGTAAAGCTAAGGCCGCCGGTATCAATATTAAACACACCGGTCGGGTTTGTCCCTGCAAGGGCTTGATCTACCACGAAGTTGATATAGGAAACCTGCGTCGGATCAAATGTCCCTGGAAGTTTAATATTGTTGAAATCAAGAGGATAATATTGAACTGTACCGGTGATATCCTGCAGTTCAAATATTGCCCTTACGTCATTCACGTCCACAACCTCTACCTTTAACTTAGAGCCGTTCGGACCGCTTACACCAAAAACCAACGGATTAAGCCCCGAGAGGTCGGCTGTTTCATGGTTGGGTGTCGCCCAATTTTCCCATAAGAATTGGAGATACGAGAAATTGCCGGCTGTAACGTCATAGGTGAAATCGACGTGCGATAACGAGGTTTGGACAAAACTCTGTTTCGTCGCATCGTCACCGCCTACAGCAACCACAGGATTGCCGGGAAGCATATCGACGTCATCGGCATCGAGTCCCGGATCCGGCATTACATCGGGAATTGACGAAAAATGCAGGAAGGTTATTCTATCGATGTAGAAATCCGCGGCGTTTACAAAAGTCGCCGTAGGGTCTACGACCATATTGATTTTCGCGACATCGGCAAACGCCGGCAGATCGGGAATCGCGAAGGAAAGAGTCTGGGGAGCGGAACCTGCCGCCACATCAAAAGTATATGTGCCGATTAATACGTCGGAACTATTTACAAGCTCGAAAATCACTTGTACCGGGCTAACGGTCCCCGGCGTAATCGTAACGAGCATGGTCTCTCCCCTTGCATCATGTACCGACTCTAACTCCCAATAATGCCCGCCGCGGGCGGCGCAACCCGTGTAATCAACGTCGAGGCCGGTCACGTCCGTAGTTTCATCGTCAGGAAATCCACCGAAGACCCCTTCGTCGGAATAGTGGAAAAGAACGCTTAAGGAGCTTTCCGCAAAGTCCGGCGGTGAAGGAAGGGCTTTGGTTGTCGGAGTAATAGCGAGCGAGAGGCTGGTATAAAGTGAATCAAGCGCAGCCTTTTCGGCGCGATTTTCCAAATACACATTAAAATAATCGCCGCCGGTATTCGTGAGACCCAGAATAATCGAAGCCTGATCTATATAGTAAAGGAAATTATCGGCTTCTTCGGAACCGGAGCGCAGGGAATCAACCCATCCGTATTCGCTTCTTACACTTGGGATATCGGCCTGTATCTTGTTGAGCCATGCTATTACAAAACTCGGATCAACCTGATATGCACTCGCGAGACCGTAAATACTGCCAAGGTCGCAAACGAGTTGCACATTTTCAGGAACGTTAAAGTACGCCTCCGATAAACCGGTAATACCCACTCCGGGATAGTAAATCCCGCAGTCGGGATGAATGCCCGCCGGCAGTTCGCAAGGCGAAGGAAAACCCGGCAGTATATTCTGATTGGCAAAATCCGCTTCACAGTATAGGAAGTTTCTTAAGACAGTCGACATTTCGGCGTAATCCATCTCGTTTGTCTTAAGGAGCGACCAGAACATCTCAAACGCCCCGCCAAAATAAGGCATAAGGGTTTCGATGGTATCTCCGTCGCTGTCGGTGTAGGTACCTGGGTAAAGCGAGAGTTTATTCCACGCATCGGCAGAGATACCATATTCCGTAACAACGAAAGCGACAGCTGAGCGAGACTCGAAACTGAACCTATCGATCCAACCAACATATGAAACAGGGTCGGGATCGTATGATGCGGAGAAAATATTTAGACCTTGGTTTACGCCTTCTTGGTAAAGCGATCCGAAACCAGTCCCCATGCCGTTAATAAACAGCTCGGCATCCGCGATAATGCTATCGATATCGCCCTGTACACTTGCGTCAAAAGTGCCGCTTTCTAGAGCGCCTATTAGACAAGCGAGGCTCTGCGCAAGATTGGCGTTGTCGATGAAAGCGTAAGTATAATTGTCGGCCGGATGTGCACCGCTAGCATCAAGATCAAGCCATGCCGGAAGAAGCCCTCCCCAGCCATAGGTTGATTCGATAGTGCTCAAAGTATCCAAAACTGCTCTTGCTTCGCTTATGGCCTGAGCTTGAGTCATGCCCCAATATGTGACATCGCCGTTGATAATATCACCCAAAACCTGCAGGTGAAAACCGATAGCTGTCAGTTGAGTATAATCGGCAGCTAAACCATCGGTAGTGATTTTATCAACGGGCAAGTGGGTTTCGGGATCGATTCCAACAGAAAGATAATCGAGGTTATCCTCAACAATCTGCTGGCGTATTACTTCTTGAGCAGATGTTAAATTGCTCAGACCGCTGCCTACTTCGCAGTTTACGTTACCGGCCAAGAGGCCTGATGCCTCGAGTCTAGAATATTCATATACGAAGACGATCTCCGTGATATCGGTGGTGACAAGACCTGTGGTGTCTAAGGTGTAGTTTCTCTGGGCGCCTTGGAGCGTGACTGTCTGTATGCGGGTATTGCCTGAGCCGTCCTTCACCTCTACCTTAATTATCGTGCCTAATACGCCGTCAAGGGCTATGGTCAATACCCCGCCCGGCGCGGTCGCAAGGTCCAGAGGACTTGATAATACTATGGAGCTGAATGCCCACTGACCGTCGGCCGAGACGTTATAAGACATGTCGAGGTCGGTGCCGGGGGTGACTACTCCCGTCATGACCGTGGCATGGCTCGGGTCGCTTGTGACCGTGGAGTTTGCGGGTAGATCTACCAAGTCTGCCTGTACGTAGGCTGTACCCGGTATGTCGGGACAATTCGTAAGACCGCTGCCTACTTCGCAGTTTACGTTACCGGCCAAGAGGCCTGATGCCTCGAGTCTAGAATATTCATATACGAAGACGATCTCCGTGATATCGGTGGTGACAAGACCTGTGGTGTCTAAGGTGT
>JAQTRP010000134.1 GCA_028711765.1 Candidatus Omnitrophota bacterium
TCCTTCCTTGAACGATTTTAGCGGATATTGGCAGTGGTCAAATACGATGCCGGAAAAGGTATGATAAACGCCGTCATCTAAATAATAACATGTCTTGCCGTCCCGGATTGCCTTCCCTATTATTTTTGTGACGAGCGTCCCGGCATTGGCTACCATGAACCTGCCGGGCTCCGCAAGAAGCTCCGTGGTTTCGGGAAAGAGCCTTTTGAATTCGGCGTTTAACTTTCGCGCCAAGGTCTTGAACGCCTTTACCTTACTGTTGTACTTAACCGGAAATCCGCCACCGATATCGAGTATATTAATCTTATGCCCGCGTGACTCGGACTCTTTAAGTATGGATGAGGCGAGCTGCAGTGCCTGCATGTAATTCTCAAAATTATTGCACTGGCTTCCGACGTGAAAGCTCAAGCCCTCCACAACAAGGCCGGCGTTGAAGGATTCCACTATCAGATCAACGGCCTCCCCGGGGTCAATGCCGAACTTAGACGATAACTCAACCATAGAGCCGGTGTTGGGCACCTTTATCCTTAAGCAAAGCCCGGCGTGGGGGCAATGCTCTTTAATCTTTCTGAGCTCATGTATATTGTCATAGGTCACAAGCGGCTTATATTGGTCCAGCTCGTGCAACGCCTCAATTTGCTTTATCGTATTGGCATAGATTATTTTGTCCCATATGAAATCCTGCCGTTCCTTCGGAGGGAGATTTTTTATATTTTCGTAGACAATCTTAAACTCGGGCAAGGAGGCAACGTCAAAACTCGCGCCGAGTTTATACAATGTCCTTACTATCTCGGGCGAGGAGTTTGCCTTTACCGCGTAATAGGCCTGGACCCTCGGAAGGTTTTCCTTAAACTCTCTGTAATTCTGCTTTATCTTCTCGTGATCTATAACCAGAACGGGAGTGCCGTATTTTTTCGCTATTCCTTGCAGTTCGCCCAAATATTTCGGTAAATCTACGTCTGTATCCGAGTTCTTTTGTTCCGTCACCGCCATTTAATTTAACTCCTAATCCTTAAAGAGGAAATTGTTAAAAACCCACATATTCTTTTTGTCGAGGTGAGCGCTTGCATTCTCCTTGAAAAATACTTTATAATTTTTAAACGGTGTCCAATCCGACGGCTCGGAAACAAGTCTTCCGAGATAAGGCTTCGCTATCTTTAGCACATAATCGTGGGGCAGATCATCGGGAATGCACCAGCCCTTGTTCGGATTTTCTATCATCCACATAGTGGCAGCTACTACCCCTATCGCGACCTGCATAGTAGTGGCATTCTGATGAGGAACAAGCCGCCGCGACCCCTCAATGCTCAATATACTGCCTGTCCACCATGAATTATACCTGTGGCCCATAATGAGGGCTCCTAAAATGTCTTCGCCTTTTGTTATCTCGTCGCTCATGATCCGGCACTTTGGCTGTAACTCGTAATTCCTGCAGCGGATTTCATACAGAGAAGCGATAGTCTCATGGCTGGGCATATACGCGTAGTGGACGGTGGGCCTGTAAACTGCCTTGCCGTTTTTCCAGACAGTCAACTTATCCGAAATACTAAACGCCTCGCCGTGCCGTATAACCATCCCGACTATTTCCTGATAAGGTATCCACGACCGCACCCATGTGTTCATACCCATTTGTGAAAGAAATATCTGGTTTTTCGGGCCGTACTCGGGGACATTGGCCAGGGGGGGCAATTTCTTTTCATGGGTACCCCAACCCATCTCAGAAGGGGCAACGCCTTCTTCTCTTAAGCCCTCTATGCTCCATGTGCCCACAAACTCGTCCACTTCTTTAGGCCTGTTGGTTATCTGAGTATCCCTCTCGCTAACATGGATTACCTTAATGCCTAATTTCATCGCAAGATTCGCGAATTTCCTATCTTCGACAAGCCGTTCAAGGTTCTTCGCCTCTTTCTTCGACGTAGTCTTTTCGCTTATTACTTTTTCCGCTATATCCAAGATGCCCTTTTTCGTGAAGTGCGATATCAGCCCCGGGTTTGCCCCATGATCCACGACGGCGGTAGTACCATTTTCCCAGTTTGCGGTCATCTTCCTGAGGGCCATCTGCCTGCAATATAGGGATTTTTCGAGTGGGGTTTTTCTGTCCATGTTCGCGTAGGGATCCCATTCCTCGACGGAGGTATTGATATAGAGAACCTTGTTGTCGTGGCACCAACTCAGCATATCATCGCAATCGATATTCCACGCGAGGTCGATAATGAGCCCACCTGACGAAACATATTTAGACAGAATGCGGGCCAAGTTCATCGGCGCTATTTTTTCCTGAAAATAACTGATGCCCTTATCTGTCCATGGCTTCAACTCTTTGGATTTATCGACAAAATCGATTATGGTGATGTTCTTATAGGGGATCTTAATATGCTTCAACAGTATGGGCAAAGTACATCTAGAAACAGAACCGTAACCGATAATCAGAACTTTGTTGTTAAACTTCATGATGCTTTTTGTCTCCTCGTTTTATATTCGCAAAAACTATTTTACAATCATTCGCACTTTTGCATTTTACATTGATACGTCTTTTTATGTCAAGCATCAAACAATAAATTAAAGTTTAAAGCGCAAAATGCAAAATTGAAATTTAAAATTCAAAATTAAGCCCTGTGATTTTGCCAATGCAACATTTTGAACTTTTGCGTTTTGATTTTGCGCTTTGATTTTTAAACTTTGAATTTTCTCACTGCCCTAAGAGTGGCTCACCTGCCTACCAGCAGGCAGGGTTCAAATCCCCTGACGTTGACCTGAAGTAAGCGTCCCCAAGGGGATTTGAACCCCTGTCGCCAGAATGAAAATCTGGTGTCCTAGACCGAGCTAGACGATGGGGACACGTTTTTGAAGTCGAAGTGGGATTATATATTGCGCTTATCTTGAAAGCAACTCTAAAAAAGCACAGATGACCACAGATGAGCGTTTGGAATTAAAATTACACAGATGATCGCAGATAATTCTAGTCAAGCATATCAGGAAATCAGGATATCGGTAGGTAGGACATCAGGTTATCAGCATATCAGATTAAAATCTTTTATCTCTGATACCCTGATATTCTGGTATTCTGGCGTGCGATTTTATCTGTGACAATCTGCGTGGCTAAGACTCCAAGTACCCATCTGTGATCATCTGTGTTACCAGGGAAACACGAGCCGGAAGGTTGTACCTTCGCCCTCGACGGACTGGACGGAAATACTTCCGCCGTTGCGCTGGACGAGCTGCCGCACTATAAAAAGCCCGAGCCCGTTTCCGTTCTCTTCGTTTG
>JAQTRP010000135.1 GCA_028711765.1 Candidatus Omnitrophota bacterium
CCCCGATCGCGCAAATGATAATGGAAAAGTCCGACATCCTTAAGCCGGTTAAAAAGCCTAAGACCATCGCGAAGTCTCTCGCCATCGGTAACCCCGCCGACGGCTACTACGCGAAGGATACGGTTTCGGGCAGCGGAGGGACGGCAGATGTGGCGACGGATGACGAAATCCGCGAAGGCATAAAGCTCCTCGCCGCGACGGAGGGGATTTTCACCGAGACGGCCGGCGGCGTCACGGTCGCCGTCACCAAAAAGTTGATCGAGAAAGGAATTATTCCGCGCGATGAATCGATCGTGATATCGATCACCGGCAACGGCTTGAAGACGCAAGAAGCGGTCCACGAACACATCGGGAAACCGATTACAATAGAACCAAATCTGGATTCATTTGAGAAGAGCGTAATTAAATGAAAGGTAATTTATGGCTATAAAAGTGCGTATTCCCGCTCCGCTGCAAAAACTGACGCAAGATAAGGCTCAGGTTGAAGCAAACGGCTCCACAATTTCTGAGCTTATCGAAGATCTCAACCGTCAATTCCCGGGATTCAAAGACCGTCTTTGCGATACCCAGGGCAAACTCAGGCGCTTCATTAATATTTACCTCAATCAGGAAGATATAAGGTTCCTGAAGATGGAAGTGACGAAGACCAAAGACGGCGACGAGATCTCAATTGTGCCCGCGATTGCGGGAGGCTGAAAAGCCGTATTCCGTAGACCGCAAGAATAGCGCAAGAGAGCCCTTTTCCGTATGGAAAAGGGCTTGTTTTTTAAGGGTTAGAACGGCTAAAATAACCTCATACGTCATTGCGAGCTAACGAAGTGAGCGAAGCAATCTCAGAGCTTGTAGATTGCCTGCCGGCAGGCAGGCTTCGGCCATATCTTAGAATGCTGCCTCGCAATGACAGGAAATGTCGATGGAAAATTCCTTTTTAAAAATAAATTTCCTAAAAGATGCTGTCCTTCGTGGTGCGCCGATCGGATGGGAAGACGCCCTTTTTCTCGCGAACATTGAAGAAGAAGAGGAAATCCTGGCCCTTGCCGAGGCGGCGGATGAGATAAGAAAGCATTTCTGCTCGGACAAAATCGATCTCTGCTCCCTCATAAACGCAAAGAGCGGCCGCTGTTCGGAGGATTGCGCTTTCTGCGCGCAATCGGCTCGTCATAAAACCGGTGCTGAGACCTATCCCTTGCTCGACGGGAAGACCATCGCAGAGGCGGCAGGCGAGGCGGAGCGTAACGGCGCTCATCGTTTCTGCATAGTCACAAGCGGCGGCTCCTTGAGCGATGCCGAGTTCGAGAAAGTTATCCGCGCGTTCTTGCTTATCCATAAGTCGACGAATCTCGAGCTTGACGGTTCACTCGGTTTCTTGAGCGACGATCGTATGCGCAGGCTCCGCGAAGCCGGTGTTTCGAGAATCAACCACAACCTCGAGACATCCCGCGAATATTATCCCCAAATTGTGAAAACGCATCGGTTTGAGGACCGTGTCGATACGGTGAAACGCCTCAAGAATTCGGGGTTTGAAATATGTTCGGGCGGTATCATCGGAATGGGCGAGAGCCGCGAGGATCGTCTGAGACTCGCCTTCGAACTCCGCGACCTTAGCTCAAGGTGCGTACCTATAAATATTCTTAACGCGCGGCCGGGGACTCCGCTTGAGAATGAGCCAAAACTCACTCCGCTCGAGATTATAAAAACTGTCGCGTGCTTCAGATTTATTCTTCCTGAGGCAACAATCAAACTAGCCGGCGGCCGCGAGGCGAATCTCGGGCAATACCAGGAACTTGCCCTGAAGGCCGGGGCGAACGGCATCATCATAGGCGGTTATCTTACGACTTCAGGCTCTCCGGTCGAGGAAGACTTTGCGCTCATCGAACGAGCCGGATTCACCTCTAAGTGAATATCTCTTTACCCGGTAAAAATATTCTCATTACAGGCGGAACGGGGACGTTAGGGTCCGTTTTGGTTACGCGCGCCCTCGAAGAGGGAGCACGGGTTTTTTTCGCTTATCACCGGAACGAAGAAAAGGCAAAGGCCCTTGCGGACAAAGGGGCGGTTCCTTTACAGTTTGATATTACCGACCGCACCGCGGTCGACTGGCTGAAAGATAAGCTAAAAGAAAACTGCGGTAACCTTGACGCCCTTGTCCATTGCGCCGGGATTGTGCGGGACCACACACTTCAGAATCTCACGGCGGATGACTGGGATAAGGTAATCGCCGTAAATCTCACGGCGGTTTACTACCTGACTAGAAAACTTCTGCCGCTCCTCTACAAAAAGGAAAATTCCCGCATTCTTTTTATCGCAAGCCGCGTCGGGATCCGGGGAGGATTTGGCGAGGCAAATTACGCGGCATCGAAAGCGGGGCTGATCGCCCTCGCTAAGACTCTCGCGGCGGAAGTCGGCCGGCAGGGGATACTCGTCAACGCCGTTACTCCCGGCTTCATGCTTTCTAAGATGAACGAAGGTTTGTCCGACGAGATTAAGGAGAAAAACCGCGAGGAAAGTTACCTCGGTACTTTTTCCGATCCGAATGAAGTGGCCGATTTTATGATTTATCTCCTTTCGGATAAAGTATCGAAGGTGACGGGGCAGGTGTTTCATTACGACTCAAGAAGAACATGATAACAGCTTAGTTTATTTTTCTCAGGGGCGCTCGTTTTGCCCCAGCGTGGCAAAACTCGCTCGGCTTCCGGCTCCTCGCTTTGGGCGACCGTGCGGCTCGGAGCCTCTAGACGCCCTTCGAAAAACAAACCAAGCTGTTTGGTGAAAAAGTGGATGGCTTTTATGTACCTGGTACCGGATTAATGGGACCGGTACCAGGTACATAAAAGCAGTTGCCTCGCAATGACAGAGGAATTTTTATGAAAAGAGTGATGGTGACGGGTATAGGGGTTTTGACGCCGATCGGGTTTAACGCCGGCGATTTCGCCCGCGGTTTGTGTGAAGGGCGCTCGGGAATAGGCCCTATCGCAAAGTTTGAGACGGCGGATTTTCCCATTAAAAGAGCTTTTGAGATTAAGGGATGGACGCTGCCCGAATGGATGCCGGAGGAAGATCTATTTATCCAGTATGCCTTGGCGGTTTCGGATGAGGCGCTTAGGGATGCTGGTTTTGATACTGCCGGCGCGGATCCCTCACGCGTCGGTGTTGTTATGAGCTCGTCTAAGGGCGGCGTTATGACCATCGACGCCATTTTGAGGAAGAAGCGTTTTTTAAAAGACGGCGGAAACGATATTCTTAATT
>JAQTRP010000054.1 GCA_028711765.1 Candidatus Omnitrophota bacterium
TTCACCTTCAGCCCGCTTATAGTTACCTCGGTTATAAGGAAGGGGATTTCCCTGTTACCGAGAAAGTAAGCGGTGAAATTCTTTCGCTGCCGATTTACCCGGAACTTAGCGAAGAGAGTATACGGTATATTGTCTTAACGATTCTGGAGAAAGAAAACAAGTAAACAGAACCGCCTCTAGCATCATTTTTAAAGGACGGAGATTTAAATGAAAAAAGCACTATCAGCCATCAGGAATTTTATCGAGACCATAGGCGGCGATATGTTTCTCCTTACCGGCGCTATCATGGCAGGTTTTGGCCTGAGGGTTTTTAACTTTTATAGCAAGATTCCGCAAGACGGCGAAATCGCTATCTGTTACCTTGCGAATTTTGAAAAATTCGGCGATTTATTAAAGTACTTGCAAGGGGTTAATCAAAACTTACTATATCTGTCCACTTTGCATTTTTGGTTTATGCTCCTTGGGAGTAAATCAATAATTTGGGGAAGGGTGCTATTGGTACTATCCGGTTCTATCGTTATAATTCTTGTCTATATTCTGGGCAGACGGCTTTTTGACAAAAAGATAGCCATTTTAGCTTCATGGCTGGTGGCTCTTTCGCCGGTGTTGATAGCGAATTCAAGGACATTGGAGGGATATTCCTTTATCTGTATGATGGTCCTTATTTCGGAATACTTTTTTGTGAAGTGTTTTATAGATAAGGAATGTAATTCCTGGAATACATTATTTTATTTTCTATTCTCGGTTATCAGGTTCTATGGGCACCCTTATTGTATTTCAATCTCTTTAGCCGAGGGTCTATTTTTGCTTAGTGTCTGGAGACGGGATCGCTTGGTTTTTCGAAAGTGGTTTTTGATTAATGTATTTGTTTTTCTGGCCGCAATTCCCAACTTTCTGATTTTGTGGAAACAATATACAAATCAGACAGCAACCCTTTTGTCAGAATATGCCCTGCCAACGTGGAGAACGGAAGTTGGTTTAAAGAAAATTTTAATGGCCATTCCGTCGCTTATAAGCAATTTCGGGTATATTATAACTTTTCATTACGATAGGCCATTTATCAAATATTTGAAATTGATTAATTTATCCTTTGTGCTTTTGTTGCTCTCCGGTTTATTCAAGAGAGGTAAGCGTGCCGATAATATAACCGTACCGCTTAGATATCTGCTATTTCTGGTGTTTGTGCCTATCGTAAGCATTTTCCCCATGGCTTTTTTAAGCTATGGGCATTACACCAATTCAAAATACTTTGTTTTTATAGCCCCTTATCTCTATTTATTAGCAAGTGTCGGGATTCTGAGTTTTAGAAACACGCTTCAGAAGGTCTTAATAGCCGTCATTGCGTTTTTGGCCATTGTTTCAGCCGCAATCTATCTTATTGTATTGCCCAGATATGAAGTTCCAATTAACTGGCATCAGCTTGCCGTTTTTCTGAAAAGTGAAATTAAAGAAGACGACTTGGTCTTAGTATTTCCTAGCGAAGTAACGTTTAACATGAATTATGGTATGGATAAAATGAAACCGATCCCGTTAAAGGGTATCCCCGAAGATTTTAAGTTTGAAACTTTGGCAACGGAAAGTAACCGGATTGCTAATCCCGGCTATGCCGATTCTATTGCAAAAGCGGTTAAGGGATATAACGCCGTATGGCTTCTGACCTGGTATGAGGAAGATCGTGATCCCAAGAAGATCGTTATCTCGAGCATGGAAAAGGATTTTGAGCTAAAAAAGGAGACCTTGTGGGCTTCTTCAAACGGAAATTTTAGGGTCCGTTTGTATGTGCGTCGCCCCAAGGCCTTAAATCAATGGACGTAAACGTTATAATACTGCAGTATGGCACGGCGAGACTTCTCGAAGAGTGCCTGCCTTCGATAATTGCGGCGCAGGAGGCGTCTCTGAATAACGTAACGGTCACTGTTCTCGATAATAACAGGGACGAAAGCGCCGAAAACCTGATAAGACAGAAATTCCCGTCCGTCACCTACGCGCGCGCCCCGATAAACAAAGTCCTTTGTTCTTTCAATGATTACGTGAAGACCCTGAGCGATGAGGTCGTTATCCTTCTAAATAATGACATTAAGGTAGACCGCGGTTTTATAGATCCCCTGGCAGAATGTTTCCGGCATGCGGACGATATATTTTTTGTATCGAGCAAATCGTGCCGTTTCGACGGGAGCTACGAAGGAGGGAGGTCGCACGCTTTTATGAGGTGGGGCATTTTCGGCTCCGATAATTCCTATAAGGGTGCGGACCCGCGGATTGAGAGGAAGAATATAACGTTTGCCGCGGGCTTCGGTGCTTTCGACCGGAAGAAATTTTTAGAACTCGGCGGCTACGACGAACTTTACCTCCCGGGACGGCTCGAGGACGCTGATTTATGCTTCAGGGCGTGGAAAAAGGGCTACCGCTCTTTGTATGAGCCGCGGAGCGTCGTATACCACAAGGGCGCGGAAAGCTTTCGCAGGGAATTCGGCATAAGCGGCACCTTGGTGATTAATTTCAGAAACACGTTTCTTTTTATGTGGAAAAATATTAGAGATCCCCAGTACCTCCTGTCGCACATTATCTTTCTCATGCCGCGGCTTTTGCTTTCGCTCTTAAAAGGGAAGCCGGAACTTTTCTTGGGTTTTTTACAGGCCATTCCGCTTGGTAGCCGGGCTCTTAAGGAACGGCGATGCGAGAAGGGCCCTTATGCGCGAAGCGATAAAGATGTTTTTGGCATTTTCCTTTCGGATAATTATACGGCAGAAAAGCCATCGAATGATTTTGCCGTAAGCAGCCATGCGTGTTGCCATGAGTAAAAAAAACATATTATTGATATATCCAAAATCCGGAAAATACGACGCCTTTATAAAAGATCTCCCCTTAAGCGTCCTTTACGCGGCGAGGGTATGTCTCAAGGAAGGTTATGAGGTAAAGATTATAGACCAGAGGCTTGAGCCTGACTGGAAGAAAACTGTTTCGGAGGAGCTCAAAAAAAGGCCTCTGCTTGTGGGTGTCTCCGTTATGACGGGCAAACCCATACATTACGCCTTTGAGGTGTCTAAATACGTGAGAGAGAATTCCCGCTCGCCTATAGTGTGGGGCGGTATACATCCCACGATTCTGCCGGATTCAACGATCAAGAGCGCGGATATCGATTTTGTCGTGAGGGGCTATGGGGAGATTCCGCTTTTTGAGTTGGCGCGCGCCCTCGAAAGGGGCGAAAAAGATTTTAGCGCTATAAAATCTATCAGTTACAGGCGAGACGGCAGGATAATTAATAACGAAAGGAAATACGACCTCGATATGCATAACCTGCCCGAAGTGCCTTATAACCTTGTCGACGTCGATAAGTACATGCGCTTTGACGGCGAAGATAGGGTTTTCTCCGTTATCACGAGTTTCGGGTGCCCGCACAAGTGCCGGTTTTGCTATTACCCCTCTTACAATAAGCGCGTGTGGTGGCCCCAGACGGCGGAGCAGGCCATAGGGCAGCTTTCAAAAATTATAGACGCCTATAATCCGACGTATTTTTCGGTTATAGACAACGATTTCTTTGTCGATCTCGAGAGGGCCCGGAAGATCTTCGAGGCGATTAAGGAAAAGAACTGGAAGGTTAAATTTGGTTTCCGCGGCGTCAGGATCGACGAGCTTGACCGCATGCCGGAAGATTTGCTCGCTCTGATGGAGAGAATTAACGTGAAGCACCTCCACATCGGCGCCGAGTCGGGGTCACAGAAGATTCTCAACCTGATGGACAAAAAGATCACGGTTGATCAAATAATCAGGGTGAATAATAAACTTAAGAAATTCCCGGGGCTTCTCCCGACCTACAACTTTTTCTCAGGTCTGCCCACCGAAGACGAGAACGACATCCACGAGACGACGGCGTTGATACTGAAACTCCTTAAGGATAATCCCCATTGCCAGATTACGGCGTTTAACCAGTTTACGCCTTATCCCGGGACGGAGCTTTACGATATGGCTGTTAAGCACGGGTTTAAGCCGCCGGAGTCTCTCGAGGGGTGGATTGATTTTGACGAGGAGGATTGCGCCAAGAATAATCCTTGGATCGATCCGAAGAGGCAGTTGCTCTTGGATACCCTGTACCTGACGGGCCTTTTTATCGATTCAAAGCTGAACAAGCACTTTACGTCAAATCGCCTTAAGTTTCGGGCCCTGCGCACCGCGGCGGATCTTTACCGCCCGTTGGCCCGCTTCAGATTCAAGCGTCACTTTACGGCGTTTCCCGTAGAGTGTTATTTCAAGAAGGCAATAAACGCAGCTTTTAATTAGGGGGCTTATTAATGAAAAACGCCTATTTTGAGTCGCATTTTACCTACAATCCTAAGAGGGAAATAGTCTGGCAGGAGGTTGCGAAGTATCTCGAGAGGTATATCCCGAAGGACGGCGCTTTTCTTGAGCTCGCCGCCGGTTATTGCCACTTTGTTAACAACGTCAAGGCCCGCGAGAGACACGCCCTTGATTTGTTTGAGGAGATCGGCAAATACGCCGCGAAGGATGTGGTTGTGCACAAGCAATCGGCCTGTGATCTCCGGAATTTTAAGTCCGAGACGTTTGACGTTGTTTTCGCGAGTAATTTCCTCGAGCATCTTGAAATAAATGAGTGCGACCAAATACTCGGTGAGGTGCGCAGAATTCTTAAATGTGGCGGGAGGCTTATAATAATACAGCCGAACTTCCGGTTTTCATTCCGCAATTATTTTGACGATTATACTCATAAGAGGATTTTTACCGATGTCAGCCTCGCCGAGTGCCTCAGGGCGCAAGATTTCGAGATAGAGCTCGTAAATCCGAAATTTCTGCCCTTTTCCCTGAAATCTAGGCTTCCCAAGATCGGGTTATTGATCAGGCTGTATTTACATTTTCCGGTAAAACCTTTCGGAAAACAAATGCTTGTCATCGCGAAAAAGCGCATTCATAAAGGTATTTAATGTGATCCGCCTTCGCCTAATGTAAGCGATACTGCGAAGCTGGCTACGGCGGATTTAATTCGCACAGTGACTTACGTCACTTCGTTCCGTAAGTCACGTGCTCATTAAAGGTGCTAATATGTGGAACGGCAAAAAAGTATCCGTTATTTTTCCTACTTATAACGAGAAAGATTCGATCCGCGCCGCGATCGAGGATTTCAAAAAGTCCGGCTACGTGGATGAGATTGTGGTGGTGAATAATAACGCCGCGCGAGGGACGAAGGAAGAAGTTGAAAAGACATCCGCCCGGCAGATTTTTGAGGCTAGGCAGGGCTATGGCTATGCCATCAGGCGCGGGTTGGATGAGGCGAAAGGGGATCTCGTAGTCATTTCTGAGCCGGACGGAACTTTTATCGGCAGGGACATTATCAAACTTCTTGTCTTTTCCGACGACTATGACGCTGTCTGGGGAACCCGTACGGATGTTTGTTTGGTCGGGGCGGGTGCCAATATGGCGATGCATATGAGATGGGGAAATTTTCTCGTGGCGAAGTTTCTGCAGCTTTTGTTTAATACAACGCGGCTTTCGGATATGGGTTGCACTTTTAAGCTTTTTCACAGGCGCGTTATAGACAAGATAAAGCCCGATTTTACGGTGGGGGGGTCTCATTTTGGACCAGAGCTTATGATACTCACTGAAGTTCATGGTTTTGAAGCCGTGGAAGTGCCGGTTAACTATCTTAAGCGGGTGGGGACGTCTTCGGTGACAGGGAGCCTGAGAAAAACCGTGGTTCTTGCAATAGTGATGACTTTTTTTATCATAAAACAGTTTATCAAGTTCAAAATCTTTCGCGGGATTAGTCACATTTTCAAAGGTAAAACTAATGTCTAAGACAGTTAACAAATTTAAGAACGCGGTATCTAAGATTTTAGGGCTCCTTTCCTTGGTCGGAGCGATACTTATAATCGTGCTGATTATAAAAGGGGCCTTTCCTTATGAGCTTTTCGTTTTCGGGAAAAAGATCGCTATCAAGAACATAAGGAAGCCTTTTCTCTTCGCGTTTATTTTGTTTCTCGCATCCCTTTTCTTAAGCGAAGAGAGGGGCAGTAAAATATGGCGTCTGAAAGACGGCCTCGAGAGGCTTTGCTCGAACCCCTTCGCGATATGGGTTATCGCTTTGCTTTATGCCGGTTTGTTTGCCTGGCAGCAGGTGACGGAGTATTTCACGATGAATGTCAATTTCCTAGATTTCAGCTTTTTCGATTACGGCCTCTACAATACTTTGCAGGGGAAATTTATGTTCACCGCCGATCTGCACGGCTGGCTTTTCCGGGCGCATTTTTATCCGATAGTGTTAATTCTCCTTCCTTTAGTCGCGGTCTTTAAGAGCCCGCTTTTCCTCGTAATCTTTCACGGAGTTCTGGTGGCTTCGGCGGTCGTGCCGTTTTATTTTCTGGCGCGCTTAAAGTTTAAAGAATCATTTGTCCCGATGGTTTTGGCGCTAACGCTTCTGAATTATTTTTACGTCTTCGAGATACTTCAGTTCAATTTTCATGTCGAGGCGTTTTATCCCTTGATTATCTTCTCGGCGTTCTATTTCGCCCTGACGGGGAAAGACGCCTTGTTCTTTTTGTTTTTGGCCCTCGGTTTGATGGTAAAAGAGGAATCGCCGGTCTACTTTATGGTGATCGGACTTTATTTCACGCTCTTTCAGAAAAAACCGAAGCTCGGCCTCGGTACGATGCTCGTATCGGCGCTTTATTTTGTCCTCTCAAATAAAGTGATACTGCCCTTGTTTAATAATGCGATGCCGAGCCTCGCCTATACCTCGGGGATAAACGCCTCGCCTTGGCCCCAGTACGGCAGCACTCATACCCAAATCGTTCTCGGGATGTTGTCAAACCCGCTCGCCCTGGCGAGAGATTTCCTCTCAAGGCCGGTGCTCTACAGGCTTTTTAAGTCGCTCCTTTTTGTGCCTTTATTTACCCCGGCGGCATGCCTCTGGTTCTTACCACTTCTGATGTACCTGAGCTCGAGCCTTCCGCTTTACAATGAGTTGAGCCCCAAATACGCGAACGCCATATATCCCTTGATCTTCATAGCGCTTGTCTACGGCTTAAGCAATTTAGCCGCTCTCGTCGGAGAGAAGAGGAGACAGAATTTTCTGTGGCTTATCTCTTGCGTTTTTATACTGCTTAATTTCGGGCATTACAGCGTTTATCCTATCAGCGGGGAGAGCCTGAATACTTACCGTATGGCAAAATCCGTTCCGCAAAGCGCTAATTTAGTAACGATGGGGAATCTGGTTCCCCAGACGTCTTACCGGGAACATAACGTTTACTTTGCCGAGTCGAACGAAACGAAGCCGTGTTACTCGAACGCGGATTACTACTACCTGGTCAAGAATATCAATCTTTACCCCGTGAACTTGGCTTACGTCGAGAACACTATAACGAGGCTCAAAAGCGATCCGCGCTATGAGCTCGTCTATTACGACAACAATCGTTATTTGTTTAAGAATAAAACTTATAGCGAAAACCGTGTCGCCTGATTTTAATGAACCGTTTATCGGTAGTGATAATCACTCTTAACGAAGAGGGAAACATAAGGAGGTGCCTGGAATCCGTTCGCTGGGCCGACGAGATAGTCTTGGTGGATTCCTACAGTACCGATAAGACGCTCGATAAAGCGAGGGCGTTTTCGCCGAGGGTTTTCCAGAGGCGGTTTGATAATTTTGCGAGCCAGAAGAATTTCGCGCTCGAGAAAGCACGGTTTGACTGGGTGCTGTCGGTTGACGCGGATGAGGTGGTAGATCAAAGCCTTAAGGAGGAAATCCGCGCGAAGTTGTCATTGGCGGAACCTTATGATGGCTACTGCATGCCGAGAAGAAATTATTTCTTGGGTAAGGAGCTCAGGCACGGAGGGATAGGAGAGGACCTGCAACTGCGGCTTTTCAGGAAAGACAAGGCCCGCTTCGCGAACCTTGTCCACGAACGTGTTACGGTTAACGGCAAAGTCGAAGAGCTTAAGAATCCGATTTACCATTACAGTTTCGAGACCATGGATGATTATTTCAGGAAATTCAGGCAATACACGACCTTGGAGGCGGCCTTGCTTAAAGAAGAGAATAAAAAGGTGACCCTTCTAGATATTTACCTTAAGCCATACTTAAGGTTTATCTACACTTATTTTATCAAACTGGGTTTTTTGGACGGTTTCAAGGGTTTTTTCTTTTACGTCTTATCTTCGTTATACATGGCGGAGAAATTTGCCAAGTATAAGAAACTGATGAAGGGTGAGCCATGCGCGTAGGGATAGACATGCAATCGACCACAGGCCAAAGGACGGGGATAGGCACATACGCCGCTTCCTTAGCAGGAGAGCTTAAAAAGATAGACAACGGAAACCAGTATTTCTATTATTCCTCACCGCGCCGTAAAGACCTAAGAACGTATGAAAGAATTTATTGGGAGAACGTGACTCTCCTAAATCGGGCGCGCAGGGACAAGGTGGACATTTTGCATACCGTCGGCTTCGCGCCGCCGGTACGCAAATCCTGTAAATTAATCGCGACGATACACGATCTCATAGGCATGATTTTTCCGGGAAACCTCGGCCCCGTCTCGCGCCTCTACTGGTCGAAGTGGCTTCCGTGGGCTTCGTCAAAGGCCGACAGGATAATAGTCAGCTCGGAGAACACCAAAAAGGATGTCATAAGGCTTTTGAAGGTAAAAGAAGATAAGGTAAGGGTAATTTTGCTTGCCGTCGGCGACGAGTTCAAGCCGGTGACCGATAAGAGGCTGTTAGGAGAGCTCGCGGGCAAATACAATTTAGAAAACGGTTTTTTTCTTTCGGTAAGTACCGTCGAGCCAAGGAAGAATTTCTCGAGGCTCATCGAGGCGTTCGGACTCTTTAAGAAAAACCTGAAGGGACCCGAAAAGCTTGTGATTGTCGGCATGAAAGGGTGGGACTATCCTGAGATAATGGACAAGATAAGGAATCTGGGCCTCGAAAATGAGGTGGTTTTCACGGGTTATGTTTCAGGCGTGGAATTGGCCGCGCTGTACGGCATGGCGAAGATTTTCGTCTTCCCGTCGCTTTATGAGGGATTCGGTCTTCCGGTTCTTGAGGCGATGGCATGCGGTGCTCCGGTGGTCACGTCAAACACATCTTCTCTGCCTGAAGTCACGGGCGAGGCGGCCATGAAAGTCAATCCCCTCAGCGTCGATGAAATCTACGGGGCTATTGAGAAGCTCTGGTGCAATGACAGTCTGCGTAAGGAACTCATAGATCGCGCGAGCCAAAAGGTTAAGCAATTTTCATGGCGGAAGACGGCTCATGAAGTGGTTAAAGTTTATGAGGAGCTTTGTGGAAAATGATCTCTAGCTCGATTACGACCGAAAAAGAATTAAGGGAAGAATATGACACCTTATACAAGAAGGAGGTCGTAAGGGACGAAGACCGCGCGTATGCCTATTTCGCAAAGCTCGCCGCGCGTTATGCCGGACAAAGCGGTGCTATCCTGGATATTGCCTGCGGCGGGGGTTTCTTTCTTACCCAGATAGAAAAATACCGCAAAAGCGGCAATTTCGGATTGGATATCTCAGAAGAGGCGCTAAGAATTGCGAGGACCAATTTAAGGAACTCCAATATCGTCATCGGTTCTTCCGAACGGCTGTCCTTTACGGCGGGTTCTTTCGATTTTGTTTCCTGTCTGGGGAGCCTCGAACATTTTCTTTCGCCGGAGCGGGCCCTTAATGAAATGGCGCGTGTGCTTAAAGACGGCGGAAAGGTTTTTATAATGGTTCCTAACCTATTCTGGTATAAGGACTTAATATCGGTTTTTATAAAAGGAGACAGGCTGCCGCGTAATCAGCATAACGAAATTTTCAATTCGCTAGGCGAATGGAAAAAACTATTGGAAACGAATGGTTTCAAAATAGAGCGTACCCTTAAGTATAACGGTATAAGCAAAAGCGCTTTCAAACAATTCCTTAAAGATCTGCTTATTCCGAGGAATTTTTCTTATCACTTCATTTTTATTTGCGGAAAGAGCGAGGCGAAGTTATGAAAGTCGCATTCTACCTTTATCCTTCGGCGTTTCAGGAAAAAGTGGGTGTCGAGGTCCAGCTCTTAAAGACGAAGGAATACCTCGAGAAGAGGGGCGTCAAGGTACATCTTTTCAATCAGTGGCAGGATGACATCAAGGATTTCGACATCTTTCACACCTTCGGTTCCGTCAAGTACTGCCTCGACCTCGTGCGTTACGCGCATTATCAGGGGGTCAAGACGGTGCTTTCCACGATCTGCTGGTACGACTTGCGCAGTGCCTGGCGCACCTATTCGGATCCCGGCCGGAGGACTTTCACGTTTATGAGGCACCTATGCAAGACGCTTCTGCCTTTTTACCCGTCGATGCGGCACCAACTGATGAGCTTTTCGGATATCTTGTTTCCCAATTCGGAAATGGAGGCGCTGCAGCTTAGGCGCTACTTCGGCATGTCTGAGGAGAAGATCTTCGTCGTTCCGAACGGCGCGGATATATCCCTTGCCGATGCCCGGGCGTCGGTATTCCAAAGCACTTATCCGTGGAGGAACTTTATTCTTTTTGTCGGGAGGTTTGAGCCGCGCAAGAATCAGCTCAGCTTTATCCGCGCGATGCAGGATTTTACTTATCCGATAGTATTTATAGGAGACCCCGTCACGTCTTATCAGAATTATTATGAACAGTGTAAGCACGAGGCGACTCGCGAGATGCATTTCTTGGGTAGCCTGCCGCATAATTCCGAACTGCTCGCTTCGGCCTTCGCGGCCTGCGATACATTTGTTCTGCCCTCATGGTTTGAAACGCCGGGCCTTGCGGCATTGGAGGCCGCTATGGCCGGCGCAAAGGTCGTGATCACCGACGGAGGCTCTACCAAGGAATATTTCAGAGACTACGTCTCCTATGTCCGCCCGAACGATCCGGACGGGATAAGGAAGACCGTGATACAGGTTTTTGAATCGGAGAAAAACGGGGAACTCCAGCAGCATATCCGCAAAAATTTCTCGTGGGAGATTGTTGCTGACCGTACCTTAGAAGGTTACAAAAAACTATTGGGGAAACAGTAAGATTATGAAGCCGATTTCGCCATATTACCTTTTTAAGAAAAAACGGAATATATTAGCGGTGTCCATTATTGATTTTATCGGGAGGATTTTGTTTTACCCTTTGCGGTGGATCAAGCCTCCGGTAGTCATCAAGAATGTTCTTATGATAAGACTTGATCACATGGGCGATGTCGTATCCTCAACTCCAGCTTTCCGGGAATGGAAGGCAAACTATCCGGCTTCGAGGCTCACGGTTCTTACGAGCGCTTGGGGACGCCAGGTCCTAGACTGGAATCCTTACATAGATGAATTTATTGTTATGGATCATCACTGGTTTAGGCGTGATAGGAAACGCTGGGATTCCGCGGAGATTAAGAGTGTGCTCGAAAAACTGAGGCGCGGTGAGTTTGATATCGGTTTTTCCTTGCGAGGCGATTTCCGTGAAATTCTACTTATGTTCCTCGCCGGCGTTAAATACCGCGTCGGATACGGTGTCACGGGCGGCGGATTTTTGCTTAACCGCGAGCTTCCGTACGAAAATACACGGCATGAGGTTGAAAATAACCTGAGGCTGATAAAGGAGGAGGGCTGCACTCTTAGCGAAGTGAAGACCGAAGTTTTTGTATCGGACGAAAACATGAGGCAGGCGCGGAAAATTCTTGAGGGCGGAGGGATCGATTTCAGAAAACCGGTCATATGTTTCCACATGGGTGCCGCCTATTCGTCGAAACAGTGGCCGGAGGAGCGGTTTCTTGAAGTTATCCGCAGGCTGATCGAGAAGCGCCATTTTAGCGCGGTGCTTATTGGTACCCGCGAGGAGGAGACGCTTGCGCGGGCGCTGGCCGGCAACAATGCCGTAGTCAATCTTATAGGGAAGACGGATATCGGTCTTCTGTGCGGTGTTATAAAATCGTGTTCTCTTTTTGTCGGCAACGATTCCGGGCCTTCCCATATCGCGGCGGCCTCGGGGGTGCCTGTTGTGGTTATCGCGAGCGGCACGAATAACTACGAGAAGTGGGGCGTGTGGACCGCAAGGA
The DNA here is from genome assembly GCA_028711765.1 of Candidatus Omnitrophota bacterium. Lineage (GTDB taxonomy): Bacteria > Omnitrophota > Omnitrophia > Omnitrophales > JAQTRP01 > JAQTRP01. The sequence continues at coordinate 12,045 of JAQTRP010000054.1, forward strand.
AGATTGTGCTGCGGTCTATCGTTCCTTGTATGCCCTGCAATTATCAGATTTGTCCAAAACCAAGGCACCTTTGCATGGACAATGTCTCTCCGGATGAGGTTTACAACGCCATAGTGAAAAGTATAGATCAGGAAATAGGAGTTTTTTAAATATGGCTAATCGCACGCTTGTGGTTATCGACGGTGGCGCGGGTGTGGGCAAGACTACGATTGCTGAGGCGCTCGCCGCGCGGCTTGGGTTTACCTATGTCAGCACCGGCCATATTTACCGCACACTCGCCTTTCGCGTGCTCGAGCGCCATATCGACGAAAAAGACACCGCCGCCATAGCCGCTGCGGCGCGTTCGCTGGAGATTGAGTTTTTACGCCAACGCTCGTCCGTACGGATACAGCTCGATGGGCGCGATATTACCGACGAGATCTCGTCTCCCCGCATTGTGCCGCTCACCTCGAAGATCTCGTCTCTCGCCGAGGTGCGTAAAAATCTGCTTGATGTCCAGCGGAGATTTGCGCGGGAAGGAAATTGCGTGCTTGAGGGAAGAGACATGGGAACGGTCGTCTTTCCTCACGCCGATTGGAAGTTTTTCATTACGGCCTCATTTGAGATAAGGCTCAAGCGTATGTTTAAAGTTATGACGCCTGATGAGCGGAAACGCTATCCGACGCCAGAGAGCTACAGGGAAACGCTCATGGCGATTGATAAGGAGGAGCGCGGTAATCTTGGGATCGCGCCCGACGCCATCATTTATGACAATTCCTCGAGCCCGACCGCCGAGCAAGACGCGATCGTCCTTGAATATTATATGACGCACGGTAAGGAAATTTTAAACAACGCGGAAAAAATAAAAATCCGCCTGGGGAAGACGGCTAATGAGCGAAGAATATCTTGATGTATTAGACGGTACGGGAAAAAAG
>JAQTRP010000136.1 GCA_028711765.1 Candidatus Omnitrophota bacterium
TGGACTATATGTCCTCCCACCCCATGCTCCTCGCGTAAGTGTATCCATACGCCATGGCAAGCTGTTGGTGGCCGCAGCATATGCCTAATATAGGTATATCGCTTTTCCTTATTATTTCATACTCTCCGTTATATTCGAACATCGGGAGATTCGGATAGTCGGCGTTATTGCCGCTCAGGATTACGGCAACCGGCTTTTTCTTGAGTTTCGTGAGCATATCGAGCGATACTTCGTAATGCGGCACTGTCAATGTTTCAAGTCCGAGGTCAAGGCCCTTCACGAAATCCGCCAGCTCGCTGAAGGTGAAGCCGTCTTCCTGATTGCCCACTAACAGCACATAGTCCTTTTCGGGGGCCTTCGGGACTGCGGGCCTGCCCGGAGAATATAACGTAATCACGTTTATCTGCGCCGCGTAGCCGTACCACTCTTTTATAAGAAGCCGTAAATAGCGCGCCTTCACGGCATCGAAGTCTATGATATTGCGGAAAGTATCGTTATTTTTTACCGATGTGCCTTTGATATCGGACCACCGCTTGCCGTCGGAACTCATCTGCCAGACGAAATCCTTGAGCCATCCGTCCGGGCCTTGCGGGTTGGAAAGCATCCAGATCCTCGAAACCTCACGTGTTTTTCCCATGTCAAACATTACCCACTGGGTCACAGAACCCGGCGGCGTCGACTGCCAGAAGCTCGCCTGTCCAGGGTCGTCAAGGTCCGTAATATTTTTCGGATTCTGGCCGCTTGAAACTTCTACCGCGGATACCGGAATTCTGACAAGGCCCATGAAGGAATCGTCGGCTTCGGCGTCGAAGAAAAAACGCGACTCCGCCCACGGCCCTTCGTTGCCGGCCTCATCGACCGCGCGGACGCGCCAGTAATATCTTGCCTTACCATTTAATGAATCTTTTTCCTCGACAAGCTTACGCGAAATTTCCAGTTTGCCGGTTATGTATTTATTTTCTTCGGGGACGCTTTCGTACGTTATAAGATTTTTGCTCGCGAAAGCGGGGTCGGTATCGATCTGGATTGTATATGTTCTTTTCCCTGCCCCTCCGGAAGCGTTAAAAAAAGAAAGGAGCGGCCTTGGATTTGTGACTATCACATCAAAGCTCGGATTATTGGTCAGTTTCGGCGCCGTCAAGGCGGCTTCATTTTCGGCGCGCAGAGATAAGGGGTAAAACAAAAAGAAAGAGAAAAGGAAAAAGATTGCGAAAACCCGCGGTTTTTTAATCATCATGGCTTAAACCTCTCTGTTTCTAAAAATTAACGCTGGCCTCCATGCCTAAAACCATGGCATTGTGAGAACCCTTCCGGCCGTTGGGTTTTATGATGTACTGGATGTCGGGGGTAATATAGAACCACTGGTTTAGTTGAAACCTGTGGTTAAACTCCAGCACCGTTTCTATTCCATGGTCGTCTAACTTATCGCTGAATTTGCCCATTATAATACAAAACGCGGTTACATCACGATTGCGGTTTGGGGGTAATCCCTGATATACCAATCCGCTGGTAAGCTGATATATCTGCGTGTTTATGCGCTCTTGGGGGGCGAGATACGCCGCCGCCCAAAAGCTCAGGCCCTTGGGACGATCCGCGCTTATGGCTGTCTGCGGATGATACGGTTGTTTGATCCGCTCGGCGGCGCTGGCCCCGGAGCGCAGGTAGCGCGGTCCCTTGAACTCCGGCCAATCGCCTTTGTAGATCATCTGGTCAAATATGGAATAAAAGCCGCAATTCCCGTGCTGTACCCCCCCTGCCGAACTGGCAAAGTCCTGAAATTTGCTGGATTGGTAATAACCTCCGAAAGTCACGCTTCCCGGAAGGCCTTTCTCTTCGCGGCTCTGGTGGTGCTTATATACCGCCTGGCCGATGGCCAGATAGCCGTTATCCATCTTGAAACTGAAACGGGCGCCGTGGTTAACGGGTTTCTCGACCCGAGTATCCGCGTTATACATAGCGGCGATAAAATGCCAATTTTCACTCGGCTGACAGGTGACCCGTACGGCCCATGCCGTTATATCAAAACTCGGAAAAAAGATATTAGCGGGTATGGAGTTCAGATTGTTATTGATGCCGCCGTTTACGTAGTATTGCCAAAGTTCGGATGTGGCAAAAACGTCTCCGGCAAACAAGCGGCCTGTCTCCACTATTACCTTATCGTTTAAAAGCGCGAGCGACAGGTCCATTTCTCCGAAATAATAGTTCCCTGGACTGTAAATTTCCTGCGCTCCGAAGAAATTGCCGATTTCGGCGGAGAGGTTTCTACCCGAGGCCGCGTAATTGCTGACAGTAAGGGCCAGGCCTTTTAGGGATGCGATTTTCTCAAAATCAAAGGCTGTCGCGAGATCGTAGAATCCGGAATATTCCGCGGTCTGCTTCTGACCGCCGAAAGGGTTGCCGCCTATATCGGTGGTATAATTCGAAGAAATAGTTATGCCCCGATCCTCAAGTTTATTACGTAAACTGCCCCAGTCACCGGTAGCCGTCTGCTGGTTAAACCATGACGCGAGCAGAGAAGGTTTTTCCGTGGAGGCTGCCGCTTCCGCGCCATGCGCGGTTGCGGTCGCGAATATTAGAAAAAATACCGCGAGCGGAAATTTCCGATACGTCATAACAGACCGGCAGCCTTAATCTGGACTATTCGGGTTGTAAATGATGTTTATGGTACGTCGTCGGCTTATTAATCCAAGTTTCCTTACCTATATAATAACGCCGATACAATGCTATCCCCTGAGAGGTTTTGAGTCAACCGAATAAATGTTAATATCATCCCCCCTGTTTGATATTCTACCTTGAGGCGATGTTATTTTGGGGGTATAGTACGCGCATGACAAAACCGGACACAAAAATGTTTGAGGAGGTTTTATGAATTCCTTTAAATGGTTCTCGATTTTCATAATATTTTTTGTGGCGATCCTGGGCGGTTGCTATCCCCTCATAAAAAGAGACAAATCAAGAAGCGCGCGCGGGTTTCCGGCCGGCGAATCCTTCACGGCAGGTGTATTTCTCGCCTTATCGCTCTTCATAATGCTTCCGGCGGGTTTGCACCTCTTCGGCAAGTCATTTCCGGCGATAAATTATCCGCTCGCCGCGATTTTCGTCGCTGCGGCTTTTCTACTACTCTTGGCGCTGGAACATATTTCGATGAGGCTGCGGAAGAGGGATGAGATCGAGTCCGGCATTTCGGGGCCC
>JAQTRP010000055.1 GCA_028711765.1 Candidatus Omnitrophota bacterium
TAGCCGAGAGAAAGGCAGAGTGTCAAGGATGGTAAAGCGAGCAACGTGACTCGTGGCTCGTGTCCCGTGCCTCGCAAGAAAAGGCAGAAATTAGTCGCCAGGGATTAGCGAATAGAACTTGATCGTGTACCTGGTACCGGATTAATTGGACCGGTACCAGGTACACGATCATCGGGTTTGCTGTTTACTTAAAGCGGCGACGTTGATGTTGGATATTTTGAGTTCATTCAGTATATCGAGGACGCTGACAAAATCCATGAAACGGACTCCCTTGTCGGGACGGAGGACAGCACTGAGGAATGGCTTTTTCTTGCGCATGGCGGTGAGGCGCGCGCGCAATTCGTCTTTTGTTACCGGATCCTTGCCTAAGTATACCTGGCCCTTGCTTGTTATCGTAATGTAGGCTTGAGACTCGTCCTTCATAGCGGACGTATTTGTGGACTCGGCAAGTTTCACTTCCAATTTCTGCTCGCGGTTCGGGTTGAAGGTGTAAAGAAGGCTGAATGAGATAAAGAAGAAAATAAACATATTGAGCACGATATCCGTCATGGCAACGGACTCAAGGCTCACCATATAATCCCTTCTACCCTTAATCTTCATAAGCAAATACCTTTGTCTTTATGTACCTGGTACCGCATCCAAGCAGTACCAGGTACATAAAGGCGTAGTCTTCATAGCTTTTACTTTGCCTTAACTTACAGCTTATAGCTTACAGCCTGCCTGCCGGTAGGCAGGCTTACAGCTGATTATCTACCGCGTCTCGGCGATGACCTCAAGCAATTGGATGCAGTAATTCGTAAGCTCGTTTGACGTAATCTTTATCCGGCTGATAAAATAATTGTAACAAAGATAAAGAGGTATGGCGATAGTCAATCCGGCCGCGGTCGTAATCATAGCCTCGTAAATACCCGCCGCCAAAATGCTCACCGTGACATTCGCGCCCGCTTTCTCCCATGACATAAACGCGCGTATGAGGCCCGTGATCGTTCCCAAAAAACCCATGAGCGGCTCGATGCTTGTTATGGAAATGAGGGTACCCAGATGCCTCTCAAGCCTCTGGATCTGGTTATTCCCTTCCTGTTCCAGAATCTTTTCGAGCCTTTCAATCGGCTGGTTCCGTCTTTCTATGCCGATCTTAAAAATCGACGCTAGGGGATGGTTAATGTTCTTGTCGCATAATTCCGCGGCCTCTTTTGTCTTATACGCCTTTAGGTTCGCGAAAACCTGCTGGGCAAACTCAAAGGTGTTGAGTTTCATCCGTCCGAAGATCCAGAACCTCTCAATAACAATTGCCAGGCCGATAATAGAACCCAGTATAATCGGGAGCATCACCGGCCCGCCTTTTACGATAAGATAATACATACAAAATCCTCCTTAAATGGACATAGGATTTACGCTACAAACAAATCTTTGGTGGGAAAATTTGGATCGCTCGTAAGATTCACTCCGAGCCGCCTTAAGCCCGCCTCATCGCCGGGAGTCGGGATATGCGTCATGTGAACCTCGCAGCCCCCAAGCTCCTTCAGTTTCTCCATGGCAATCTGGGCCGTAGGCGCCGTCGCCGTGCTTATACTGAGCGCGATTAACGCCTCCTCCAGGTCAAGGCTCACCGTCTTTGAGGCGAGGATGTTTTTCTTGAGGTTTCCTATGGATTCTATGATGTTGGGCGAAAGAAGGTGGATCTTGTCCGGAATACCTGCGAGTTCCTTTATGGCATTTAATACAAGGCTTGAGGCCGCGTGCATAAGAGGCGAATTCTTGCCCGTAACAATCGTACCATCTTTAAGCTCTATCGCCGCCCCGCAAAATATTCCTTCGTTGCCTTTGCCTTTTTCGCTCGCCTGGCGGGCGGCTTCCCGCGCCGGTTCAACCACCCTCCGCGCCTCGGACTTAATGCCAAGTTCTTCCATAAGAAGCTCCACCCTCTCAACCGTATCCTTATTCGCGAATCCCATCGCGTATTCGCACGCGCACCTGAAATATCTCCTGACCACCTCCTGCCTCGACGCCTCTTTCACAACCTCGTCATTAACAATTCCAAAACCGGCGCGGTTAACCCCCATATCCGTGGGAGAGCTGTAAACCGACTTGGCGCCCATTATCTTTTCCAGTATCCTTTTCAAGACCGGAAACACTTCCACGTCACGGTTATAATTGACTGCCGTCTTTCTGTGGGCCTCGAGATGAAACGGATCGATCAGGTTGAAATCCTTGATGTCGGCCGTTGCGGCCTCATACGCCACGTTAACAGGATGCTTGAGCGGTACATTCCAGATAGGAAATGTCTCGAACTTCGCGTAGCCTGAATTCATGCCGCGTTTGTGCTCATGATACAACTGAGAAAGGCAGGTCGCGAGCTTTCCGCTGCCGGGGCCGGGGGCCGTGACCACGACAAGCGGATTTTTAGTCTCGATATACTCGTTCGCGCCGTAGCCTTCGTCGCTGACGATCAAATCCACGTCGGTGGGATATCCCTTTGTCGCGCGGTGAGTGTAAACTCTTACGCCGCGCCTCTCAAGTTTATTCTTGAAAATATTCGCGGCGGGCTGATTGTTGAAGCGGGTGATTACCACGGCTAAAATATCGATGCCCCATTCCCTTAAATCATCGATTAGCTTAAGGGCGTCAACATCATACGTTATTCCGAAATCGGCCCTCATTTTGCGGCGCTCGATATCGCCGGCGTAAATACAGAGTATGATATCGGCGTTGCTCTTGAGTTCCTTCAGGAGCCGTATCTTCACGTTTGGATCGAATCCGGGAAGGACGCGCGATGCGTGATAGTCGAAAACTATCTTGCCGCCGAACTCGAGGTAGAGCTTGTTGCCGAACTTCTTGACCCTTTCAAGTATCGAAGACTTCTGCTCCTTCAGATACTTCTCGTTATCAAAACCTATCTTTTTTACGGTTTTTCTTCCCTTTGGAAGCGCCGTCATTTTGCACCTACGCATTGAGCGTTCCCCATAAGCTCTTTATAATGATCCTGCAGGGACTTGGGCGAAATCTCGCTTTTCTTCGCCGCCTCTATGCCTTCGACACTCGCCTGGGCGGCAGCCAATGTCGTAATGTAAGGCACCTTGTGCTGTATCGCCATCGTGCGGATGTAACTGTCATCATGTTTGCTCACGCGCCCCGTCGGCGTATTGACGATAAGATGAAGCTCCTTGTTTTTGATCGCGTCGGTTATATTAGGCCGCCCCTCGTGCAGTTTCTTGATTATCGTATTAGGTATTCCGTTTTCGCTGAGCAATTGGCCGGTCGAATCCGTCGCGTAAATTTTAAAGCCGAGATCCTTCAACTTCTGCGCGATTGGAATAAGAGGGGCCTTATCTTTATCGGCAACCGTCAAGAGGACATTCCCCTTAAGCGGGAGTTTCGAACCCGCGGCCTCTTGCGCTTTATAGAAGGCGCATCCGAAGGTATCGGCAATGCCCATGACCTCGCCTGTCGCCCTCATCTCGGGGCCGAGCAGCGGATCGACCTCAGGAAACATATTAAAGGGAAATACCGCTTCCTTCACGCCGAAATAAGGTAACTTGCGCGCGACGAGTTCCGGAAAATCCTTTATCTTTTTGCCGAGCATTATAAGGGTGGCGATTCTGGCAAGGGGAACACCCGTCACCTTGGAAACAAGCGGGACGGTACGCGAGGCCCTCGGATTGGCCTCGAGGATATACACCTTGTCGTCACATATCGCGTACTGGATATTGATGAAACCGACCACCTTGAGCTCCTTCGCTATCACCTTGGTATATTTCTCTATCGTATCGAGGTGCTCTTTTTTGATAGTGCGTGTCGGAATCGTGCAGGCGGAATCGCCCGAGTGGATACCGGCAAGCTCTATGTGCTCCATAACGGAGGCGATGAATGTCTCCTTGCCGTCAGACACAGCATCAACCTCGGTTTCTATCGCGTTCTCGAGGAATCTGTCGATGAGCATCGGGTGTTCTGGGCTCACCTGAATGGCCTTCTCGGCGTATTCCTTAAGCCTGTCGTCATCATAAATAATTTCCATACCGCGGCCGCCTAAGACAAATGAAGGCCGCACCATAAGCGGAAAACCGATCTTGTGGGCGATCTTGATGGCCCCATCTAAAGACCGGGCCGTATCGCTTTCGGGTTGCGGAATCTTGAGAGCGATTATTTTCTTGCGGAACTCCTCCCTGTCCTCGGCAAATTTTATGCCCTCGGGAGTGGTTCCTAGAATCTTTACGCCGTTCGCCTTGAGTTCCTCGGCGATATTAAGCGGCGTCTGCCCGCCGAACTGGACGATCGCGCCCTCGGGTTTTTCTTTTTCGTAAATCGCGAGCACATCCTCAACCGTAAGCGGCTCAAAATAAAGTTTGTTCGAGGTATCGTAATCGGTCGAAACGGTCTCGGGGTTGCAGTTAACCATAATCGACTCGTAGCCCTCGTCGCGCAAGGCGAAGGCGGCATGGACGCAGGTGTAGTCGAATTCTATTCCCTGGCCGATCCTATTGGGGCCGCCGCCCAAGATCATAACCTTCTTATTTTTAGATACGGGAACGGAATCCTTGGCAAGATGGGTTGAGTAATAATAAGCCGCGTCCTTAACGCCGCTCACGGGAACGGGTTCGTAGGCCGCGCACTTCCCGAGTTTTATGCGCTTCTCTCTTACCTCGCGCTCTTTAACCTTGAAAAGACCGGCGAGATAACGATCCGAAAAACCCCACTCCTTCGCTTTGATAAGACCGGCGTCGGGAAGGCTCTTCCATGTATATTTGAGGATTTCCTCTTCGAACTCGACAAGCTCTTTCATCTCCTTGATAAACCAGCGCCCGATAAAAGTCATCTGATAAAGTTCTTCCACGCTCATGCCTTTACGGAGGGCTTCATATATCAGGAAGACGCGCTCGCTCGAGGGGCTGACCAACCTCTCTTTCAGCCTGTCGAGAAAAAGGCTCTTGAAATCCTTGGCGCCTCCGAGGCCGTATCTCCCGATTTCGAGGGAACGGATAGACTTCTGGAAGGCCTCTTTGAACGTCTTGCCGATACTCATAACCTCGCCGACGGCGCGCATCTGGGTGCCGAGAACGTCTTTCGCGCCGCGGAACTTTTCAAACGCCCATCGCGCGAATTTGATGACAACATAATCGCCCCACGGCTCATACTTCTCAAGCGTCCCTTTTCTCCAATAAGGAATCTCGTCCATCGTAAAACCGGCCGCGAGTTTCGTGGAAATCCTCGCGATGGGAAAACCCGTGGCCTTCGACGCCAGGGCGGATGAGCGCGACGTCCTCGGGTTAATCTCGATCACGACCAACCTGTCATCCTTGAGGTTGTGCGCGAACTGAATATTCGTCCCGCCCACAACTCCTATGGCATCGACGATTTTATAGGAAAGGGCTTGCATCCTTTTCTGTAAGGGCTCGGGCACCGTAAGCATAGGGGCCGCGCAAAAGCTGTCGCCCGTATGGACGCCCATAGCGTCGATATTCTCGATGAAGCAGACCGTGATCTTCTGGTCCTTCTCGTCTCTCACGACTTCGAGCTCAAGTTCCTCCCACCCAAAGACCGATTCCTCGACCAAGACCTGATGCACAATACTTGCCGCAAGACCGCGGTTTACGATTGTCCTTAATTCCTCCACGTTATAGGCGATCCCTCCGCCGGTGCCTCCCAACGTGTAGGCGGGACGCAGGACGACGGGGAACCCAAGTCTCTCCACGATTTCCTCGGCCTCTTCAACGGAGTGGCAGGGCTCGGACTTCGGCACTTCGATCCCGAGCTTCTTCATTGTTTCCTTAAAAGCGATTCGGTCCTCGCCGCGCTCTATGGCGTCGATCTTCACGCCTATGACCTCGACCTTATATTTCGTAAGCACACCGGCCCTATAAAGAGCCGAGGCGAGATTAAGCCCCGTCTGGCCGCCAAGATTAGGAAGAAGTGCGTCGGGCCTTTCCTTCTCGATAATCTTCTCGAGGCTCTCGACAGTGAGCGGCTCGATATAGGTCTTATCAGCCATTCCGGGGTCTGTCATAATCGTTGCCGGATTGGAATTTACGAGCACAATTTCATAACCTTCTTCCCGAAGCGCCTTGCACGCCTGGGTGCCGGAATAATCAAATTCGCACGCCTGGCCGATGATTATAGGCCCCGAACCAACAATCAAAATTTTGTGAATGTCTTTTCTTCTAGGCATCGCCCTTCTTTCACCTCATATCCGTTTGGCTTGTCTCAAAAACCGCCTCCGGCCGCGTTTTGCCGCCCAAGATAGTAACAGAAACGGTCTCAGAATTCAAAAATGAACTTCTCCGCTATAAAATGGCGTAGTATTTTAACAAATCTTCCGGAGAAGTTCATTGCTCCGAAGCTATACTCTGCTTCGCTCAAAAACTTTCGTTTTGAGCTTCGCAGCAGTTCTCCTTCGCCTTCGCCCTCACCGCTAGGCTGAAGCCCAACATATTCGGCGAAGGAGAATAAAAAAGACGCCCCGCCCCCTCATAGGGGCTAAAGGACGTCTTTGTCTCTTCATATTAAACAACCTAAGCACTGAGGCGGTATTATTCCACAACCGGCGCGATTTAGCAAGTATTCTGTCAAGATTGTGTTTAAAGCTTTTTTTCGATGCCGTCGCCGGGCCCGGCGCGAAAAACCACCTTCAATTTTGCCTTGTCTAACTGCGCAAGCTCGAATTCTTTCGTTACTTCAAGCGCCCTCCGCGGGCAGGATTCGACGCACTGCCCGCAATATATGCATTTACCGAGGTCGATTTCCGCTTCAAACTGTTTCTCGCCGACTTTTCTTATGACTATGGCGTCGGAGGGGCAATCCTTCATACAGAGGGTACAGCCTACGCATTTTTCGGGGTAAAATTTGACTCTTCCCCTGAACCCCTCCGGCATTTCGGTCTTTTCGCGGGGGTATTTAATCGTCGCCGGCTTCCTCACGACCGAATGCAAGACCTGTCTTATCATTCTTCCCGGCCTCATTTAAGCAAAATCTCCTTCAGGATAAGGTTGATAAAAAGCTGCATGAGCGCGAGCGGCACGAGATACTTCCAGCAGAAGCGGATCATCTGATCGATCCTCAGCCGCGCGGCGACGGAACGAGCGAGAGAAATCAGGGCGACTATACAAAATACCTTCACCAAAAAAAGCAAGAATACGACCGCGGGGTTGAGCTTAAGGCCGAAGGGCAAAAAGCAAACCGCAAGGAGCGAAGCGCACACCACCATTTTTATATCGAAGGTCAGCCTAAAAAAGGCCAGCAGCTTGCCGCTATACTCGACGAAACTGCCCGCCACAATCTCGGTCTCCGCCTCGGGAATATCGAACGGCACTTTTTCCAATTTGCCGAGAAGCGCTACGAGCGATACGCCGAACCCGATAAGATTAAATACCGAATACCACGGATTGCGGCTGTAAAACTGGGCCATCTCGTTAAGCGACCACGTGTTCGCGAGAAGCGCGGGCGATAATACCCCCATAAATAGCGGCACCTCATATGCAAAAAGCTGGGTCACTGTCCTCACGGAGCCGATCCTCGCGTAAAGCGAAGTTGAGTACCACCCGCCGATAAATACCGCCAGCGCCGGCACCATAAGAAGATAGAGAACGACTATGAGATCACCGTTAAAGGAATAAACCGAATTCGTTCCCCAAATCGGGATGTAGAGAAACGCCGTCACCGTCGAAGCAAGGGCGAAAAGGGGCGTCAGCCTGAACATCTTCGGGTTCGCCTCACCGGGTATAAGATCTTCCTTCGCTATGAGCTTGATAATATCCGCGAAAGGCTGGAAGTACGGAGGGCCGATCCTGTTCTGGAATCTCGCGTAGAGTTTTCTGTCGACGAATTCGGCGACGAGTCCGAAAACACTCAGGAACAAAAACCCCGGAAATATTAAAATTTGGAATAACGCTGTCATTTTAGCTTCGAAAAATCCAATCCCCGTTTGCGATACCACTCGACGCTGTATGAATGCAGATTTTCCCACGTCATGATACCCGGGGTTTCCTCGTCTTCGCCTCTGACGGAGATCAGCCTGTCGGTACAGGAAAAACACGGGTCTATCGCCGCGACGACAATCGGCAAATCCGCGAGAAGCCTGTTTTTCAGCATATGTTTAACGGCTTGTATATTGGCCAGGGTCGGGGCCCTAACCTTTACTCTCTCGGGCTTATCCGTTCCGTTTGCCTTAATGTAATGAAGATCCTCGCCGCGCGGCGCCTCATATCGGCTTACGACTTCGCCGGCCGGAATCTTGCGCGGCACCTTGACGGATACAGGCCCTTCGGGCAGTTTTTCCAGAAGCTGGCGTATTATTTTGTAAGACTCCATAAGCTCCTTGAGCCGCACCACTGTCCTGCCGTAGACGTCGTTGTGATTATCCGTAATCACGTTAAAAGAAATTTCACTGTAGGCGGCGTAGGGATCATCGCGTCTTACATCGTGGTCAACGCCGGAAGCGCGGGCGGTCGGCCCGACAACGCAAAATCTCAGCGCGTCCTCCTTTGAAAGCACCCCCACACCCGAGAGCCGCTTGATGATAGTCGTCTCCTCGCTGGCAATTTTAATATAATACTTTGTCCTCTCCTCGAGGCTATCCATCGCCCTCGTGACTTCCTTCATCTGCTCACGCGTGATATCACGCCTCACACCACCGATAGTATTTATCCCATAGTTGACGCGGTTTCCCGTAAGCAGGGCTAAAACATCCATCACGATTTCGCGGTCGCGCCAGGTGTACATAAGGAGTGTGTCGAAACCTATCTCGTGTCCCGCGACACCGAGCCAGAGCAAATGACTATGGATGCGCTCAAGCTCGCCTACGAGGGTACGGATATAAAGGGCGCGTTTGGGTACTTCGATTTTAGCGATCTCCTCGACTCCCTGGATAAAACAGGTGGAATGGGAGTGCGAGCAGATGCCGCATATCCTTTCTATGAGGTACATATCCTGTATATAGGTCCTCTCCTCACAGGCCTTTTCTATGCCGCGGTGGTTATAACCGAGCCTGACATCAATGCCTGTGATTTCCTCTCCTCTTAGCGCTACGCTGAAACTCGTCGGCTCCTTAAGAGAAGGATGCTGCGGACCCACCGGAATCTTAAATTTATCCCGCTCAGCCATTTTTGTTCTCCGGTATCCAGTCCTTGCGCAACGGATATTCGCCGCTCGGCCAGCCATCCGGTAAGGGATAGCGATATCCCGGCAGAAGACCCTCGACTTTCGCGCCGAGCAGATCCACCAATTCCCTTTCATAGACCTCCGCACTCGGAAAATATTCCGTGACCGTCTTTATGACCGGACGCTCTTTGGAAACACCCGTTTTCAAGTTCAACATCACGCCGCTTCCGTCGTCGAGGTGGTAGATAAATGTTAACCTATCGCCCTCGTCAAGCCCTGTTATAACGCACAAAACCGAAAAACCGAGCTTCTTCACGGCGAAGTCAAACACCTCGGCGAATTTTTCGATATCAACGGTAACGAAGATACGTCTTGAGCGCTGGATCGTGATTTTATCCTGCAAATAACCGAACGCCGCCAAAAACCCTTCCCTAATTTTCTCTTCCTGTCCCATTTCTCTCTGATCCTCTCTTCTTCAATGAGCGCACAATTTACGGAGCGTAGCGACGTAAATTGTATGCGCGAATTGAATCCGCCGTAGCCAGCTACGTAGGGCTACTACTTTAGGCGAAGGCGGACCGCACTCTTCGCTTTACTACTCCTCCAAACTTGCGAGTAACTTTACCACACCGTCGATTATCGCTTTTGGGCTCGCAGGGCAACCCGGTATATACGCCGATACGGGTATAGTTGAGCCGATACCGCCTCTTATATTGTAACAGCCTTTGAAAACACCGCCTGTCGAAGCGCAGGCGCCTACGGCAACAACAAATTTCGGCTCCGGCATTTGGTCGTAAATCCTCTTGAGCCTATCCTCAATCTGGCGGTTTACCGGCCCCGAGCAGACAAGAATATCCGCATGCCTCGGCGTACCTTTAAGGAGCATTCCGAATCTCTCCAGATCATAGCGCGGAGTCAGCGCCGCGACAATTTCGATATCACAGGCATTGCACGCGCCCGAGTTAAAATGGAGGATCCATGGCGACTTCACCCTTGCCCATTTAATAACCCTTTTCACTAAATTCATATTACCTCTCGAGCAAAATGACGAGGCCGACAATAACGGCCGAGATATAAATCAACGCCATAACCATTATCTTGAGCGTCTCTACAGGTACGGATGTCAGTATAAGGGTCGCGACGTGCGCTATCGTAAAGAAAAACGCGAACGGGAAAAACTGGCTGTAATTGGGCTGCGCCATGTGGTCATAATCGTCCTCCCCGCAGGCATAAGATTCCTCAGAACCCTCCGTCCTTTTTTTGCCGTGAAACGATAGTTTGGAAAAAAGGTATGAGAGAAGCGCTACAAAAACTATCATTACTATAAAAGCCCCGGGCGGCGAAAGCAACCACTTATCCATGTTTATCCTTTTAAGTTTCTCGCTTTCCTTACATCGAGCGATTTATTGTGGCTGCGCAGGCCCAAGACAACGCCCATCGCCACCGTAATAACCACAACCTCGATGACAATCAGCGTTATCGTAAGCGCCTGTGCGAGGGCGATATGATTGCACGCATAACCCGCCACCACTATCAAAAGAGTGGCGGCCTTAATCAAAAGTTCAAGCCCTATCAGCACCCTTATGAGGTTGTTCGTCACGAGCAGGCAGTAAAAACCCATTATGAAGAGCATAATGATGAAGATGCAAAATGGCCAGAATAAAGCCAGGGATTCCGTCGTCATTTCTTATTTGCCTCTCTGAACAATATCACGACTCCAAAAACACCTGCCAAAAGGATAATCACCTGCCCTATAAGGTCGATGTGCCTCAGGTTCCACAGAACCGCCCTCACGTCTTTCTCCGTTTCTTCGGGCGGCAGGACGATGCCTATTTTCACCTTTAAAAATGCAAGGGCAATCCCTACCGCAACAACGATTACGGGCAGATACCAGAATCTGCTCAGCCTGTCTTTCATATGCTGGATTATTTCTTCCCACGTTAGCGGCTGAGTAAGGCTGATGGTGCTTATAAACACAACCGAAATAAGGCCAGAACACACTGACAGTTCAAAAACCGCCGCGAGCGGCGAATTGAGCCTGAACATAACTACTGTAAGCACCGCGCTTGTCATGGCGAGGCCTATCGCCGACCTCAAGAGGCTGCGCGTCATCACAGTCCACAAGGCGGAAAGCGTCAAGCCTACGAGAATCACTATGTCTACTGTTTCGTAACCGGGCATAATTAAATACGTGAAATCGGTAATATGAATGTGTTCAATACAAACGGGAAAAATATCCCTACGGCCACCGTGATCACGGCAAGAATCACGGCGGGAAACACCAGGCCAAAACCCGCCTCCTTCACACCCTCAAAACCCTCTTTTAATTTACCGAAGAAAACCTTTCTCTGGATCGAAAGCATATAGGCCAGAGTCAAAAGGCTCGCGAGGACCGCCACTACCGCGTAAACGTGATGGCCCGACTGCCACAACGCGACGATTATAATGAGTTTGCTCCAAAAACCCGCGAGCGGCGGAACACCCGCCGTGGAAAGGCAGGCGATCGCCGAGGCGGCACCCGTAACCGGCATCTTTGAGGCCAGACCCGACATCCTTTCCATATCTCTTGTACCGGTCTCATGCTCAACCGCGGCCGAATTCACAAAGAGGAGCGACTTAAATATCGCGTGGTTAAAAAGGTGAAACACAGCTCCCGCCATACCGAGCACCGTGCCCGAGCCGAAACCTAAGACAATGTAGCCTACCTGGCTGATACTCGAATACGCGAGCATCCGTTTAAAATCAGTTTGGGTCAAGGCGGCAAGCGCCCCCCAAATAATCGAAATGGCGCCGACAAACATCAGAATATTCCCTACCGAATTATCAAAACCGAATACCGAACGGAAAATCCTCATCAAGGAATACACACCTAAGGTCTTTGTCACTATACCCGCCAAAAGTACCGACACGGGAGCCGGGGCCTCTGAATACGCGTCCGGCAGCCAGCCGTGAAAAGGGACAAGGCCCGCCTTCATGAAAATGCCGCCCAAAAAGACGCCTATCGCGATCATGATAAGACGGCTATGGGGCGATACCGCCAAGGCATCCTTTATGGCCAAAAACCCCGTGTCGCCCGAAAGAAGCAGAATCAGCGCGATAGAAGAAAACATGAAAACCGAGGCAACGGCGGAAAAAATAATATATTTAAAGGCACCCTCAAGTGAATCGCGCTCCTTGTCAAACGCTATCAGAATAAAACTGGATACGGCCGTGATTTCAAGAAAAACGTAGAGGGAAAAGATATCCCTTACCATAACGACGCCGTTCATCCCCGCAAGCTCAATCAAAAGAATGTTTATGAAATAAAATCTCCGCCGCTCATCGGAGATAAGGTGATTCGCCGCGAAAAGCAGCACAAAAACGACAATGCTTATGGAAAGAAGCATAAGAAGGCTAAGGTCGTCCACAATTAGGTGAAAATTGAAAAAGTAAGCAAGCCTGTTAAGCTTAATGTTTCTAAAGCCCACAATCGGGGACATGACAAGATAAAGCTCGGCCACAAGCAGAAGAAGGGCGACCCAGAAAGCCGCGCGGCGCGCGAGGCCTTTGGGCAAAAGGTTTAAAATCATCAGGCTGAATAACGGGATCAGAATAAATAAAGACGACATAAAGCTATCCCTTATATACTAAGAACACGATGACTAAAAATGTGCCGACCAAAGACCACATAAGGTAGAGAGATAAATTTCCGGTATGCCATTTTCTTACGCGGGCACTC
>JAQTRP010000137.1 GCA_028711765.1 Candidatus Omnitrophota bacterium
TCTTAATATGGATGACACCCGGTGAGTTCGTGCCCGTATTTTTTCTCTTAATGGGATGATGAACGACGGATTGCCTTAGACGGCCGATGCGCGAACCCTTGCGTATCCCATCCTGTATTGCCTCTTCCAACGTCCCGCCTTTTATCCTGACGTCGTTTCCGAGCTCGCAGAAAATAACCGCGAGCCCCGTATCCTGACAAATCGGGACCCTGTCGCGCCGCGCTATGCGCGCGTTCTCGAGAATGGCCGCGAGTATACGCTTCGCGCGCGGGCTTTTCTCGGTCCGTTCGGCCTTTTTGATGGCACGAACCACGTCGGCCGGCAGCCTCTCGGAAGCCTCCACAATCAGGCGGGCAATTGCGTTAGTTATTGTTTGCTTGGTTATAGTTCTCATAAAATATACTTGTTAAATCGTCGTTCGTATCTCCTATTTAGTATCTCGTGAAAATCGGATAAAAAACTTTAACTGCTTTATGCTTTTGAATTTTCGAGATACGAGATACGATTCACGAGATACAAAGACTAAGCTTCCGGATGTTCTCCCGCACGCCCTCGGCTGAAACATTGAGCGCTTTGCGCTCTTCGTCCGTTAATTCGAGCTCTACGATTTCCTCGACACCCTTCTCGCCGAGCCGCGCGGGCACTCCTGTAAAAACGTCTTTGAGGCCGTATTCGCCGTTCAAATATACGGAGGAGGGGAAAACAGCCGACTCGTTCCTCAAAATACTCTTCGCCATAAGAACGGCGGATGAGGACGGGGCGTAAAAAGCGCTGCCTGTCTTAAGCAAAGCTACAATTTCGGCCCCTCCGTCGCGCGTGCGCTGCTCGATAGTTTTAAGCGCGGCGGGGTCAACGCAATCCGAGAGGGGTTTATTCCTCACTTTGGTGTAACGCGGCAGCGGCACCATAGCGTCGCCGTGCCCTCCCAAGACGACCGCCTGGACTTCATTCATTCCGCAACCAAGCTCCTTGGCGATAAAATAGGAATAGCGCGCGGAATCAAGCACTCCTGCCATTCCGACGATGCGCTTTACGGGAAAACCCGATTTTTTCCACGCGACGTAACACATGACATCGAGCGGATTGGTAACGACGAGGATGACCGCCTTCGGCGAATGAGAGGCGGCCCGTTCCGCGATGCCGCCGACGATTTCGGCGTTTTTCAGGAGGAGGTCGTCGCGGCTCATCCCCGGCTTCCGCGTGAGGCCGGCGGTGATAATGATAAGGTCGGAACCGGCCGTATCCTTATAATCGTTGGTGCCGCGTATAGATGAGTGAAAACCTTCGACCGGAGCGGACTGCATCATATCGAGGGCCTTGCCTTGAGAGAGCCCCTCGACGACGTCGATGAGGACCACGTCGGCCAGGTCTTTCTCGACGATCCTCTGGGCCGTCGTCGCGCCCACAAATCCCGCACCTACTACCGTTACTTTTGGAAATGGCATCTTAATCCTGAATTTCGGGTTACGGGTTACGGAACAATTTTAATCTTTTAATTTCAATTTTGACTTTTTACTTTTGACTTTTGATCTTTCGGATGATCGCCTCTCCCATCTCGCGGGTGCCGACGGCGGTTGGGTCGTCGCGGTGGGGCTTCATGTCGTAGGTCACGTCCTTCCCTTCGCGGATCACGGCCGCGACCGCGCGCTCAAGCCGTTCGGCCTTGTCCTTCTCGCCGAGATAGCGGAGCATCATCATCCCCGAGAGTATAAGCGCGGTAGGATTGACCTTGTTAAGGCCTTTATACTTGGGCGCGGAACCGTGCGTCGCCTCAAAAAGCGCGGCCTTATCTCCGATATTTCCGCCGGGCGCTACACCCAAGCCGCCCACAAGCCCCGCGCAAAGGTCCGAAAGAATGTCCCCGTAAAGGTTGGGCAGAACAAGCACGTCGTAAAGCTCGGGCTTCTGCACAAGCTGCATGCACATATTGTCGACGATGCAGTCGCCGAACTCGATGTCCGTATATTTCTTCGCCACTTCCCGCGCCACCTCGAGGAAAAGGCCGTCGGAAAATTTCATTATGTTCGCCTTGTGGACCGCCGTGACTTTCTTGCGGCCGTTTTTTCTCGCGTATTCGAACGCGAACTTAACGATGCGCTCGGTGCCGAAGACCGAAATCGGCTTTATGCTTATCCCCGAATCCGGCCTGATGGAATGTTTCGAGAGCGCCTCGATTTCCTTGATGATTTTGGCAGCCTCTTTCGAACCTTTTGAAAACTCGATTCCCGCGTAGAGGTCCTCTGTGTTCTCGCGGACGACGACGAGGTCTATCTTTTCATAACGCGAGCGCACGCCCTCGTAGGATTTGCACGGCCTGAGGCACGCGTATAAATCGAGCGACTTCCTGAGCGCCACGTTGACCGAGCGGAATCCCCCGCCAACGGGCGTGGTGAGCGGCGCCTTTATCGCGATCTTGTTTTTCCTGATGGACTCGATAACCCGCTCGGGAAGCGGCGTGCCTTCTTTTTCCATCACCTCGGCGCCCGCGTTCTGTATCTCCCACTCGACATCAAGCCCCGTCGCCTCGATGCACTTCCGCGTAACATCGGCGATTTCGGGCCCGATACCGTCACCGGGTATCAAAGTAACTTTATATTTAGCCATCTCGTTTACCCTTCGTATAATTCAGCAACCCGCCCGCGAGCAATATCGCCGCCTCGCGCTTCGTAAGATCAGAGGCGCACTTGAAACTCGTTCCCTGAGTGATATTTTTCACAGTCACGGTGCCGACAGTTTTAAGCTGTTTGTGTAAATCCTCGATTTTAAGGATATCACCCGTCTTGAGCAAGGCGTAATCTTCGTTGCCTTTCAAAACAAGCGGGAGGATCCCAAAATTAATCAGGTTGGAGCGGTGAATCCTCGCGAAAGACTTGGCGAGGACGCATCTTATGCCGAGATACATGGGCGCCATTGCCGCATGCTCGCGGCTTGAACCCTGCCCGTAATTTATTCCGCCTACCACGGCGCTGCCGCCCTCCTCCAAGGCCTCTCTTGTGTGCTTCACGAAATCGGGGTCCTCCATAGCGAAGACATGCTGGGAAATGGCCGGAATATTCGACCTCAGAGGCAAAATCTTCGAGCCGCCGGGCAATATATGATCGGTCGAGATATTGTCTCCGGCCTTGAGCACGACTTTAAAGGTC
>JAQTRP010000138.1 GCA_028711765.1 Candidatus Omnitrophota bacterium
AGCTCTTTACCGTCTCCTCATAAAGCCGCGCGAGCTCATCCGCTGGGCCTTTGCCCAATCCCTCCTTTGCCCGACCTGATGTAAACTTCGATTCTTTAACTGCCATTAAATATAACACTCTCCTTTCGAAACCGGCCTCTATGCATTCTGAGGCGGCCAAAATGTTCGGTAATTATAGCACAAAGCCCCAAAATTAAAAGGGCTTTATTAAAGGTGGCTTGGGTTACCTAACTAAAGCATTAGCAAGGACTTAAACCATACACTTATTAAAGCAGGAGGTTTGCGAAGCCATAATCGTAGGGAGAAACAAAGATCGCAATCAAAAGAAATGGCTCGGTCTGGGCTTGATTTAATATTCCTTGCGGGGACGTTCGCAATTCCCCAACGAGGAATTGCTTACTCTTAGCCGGCTTGGTTTACTTTTCTCAGGGACGCCCGCCAAACCCCAGCGAGGTTTGGCGGGGCTCGCTTCCGGCTTCTCGGCTGGTCACCGTGCGCCTCGAAGCCTTCAGACGCCCTTCGAAAAGCAAACCAAGCCAGCTGTTTTTTAGACTGGTTATTTCTTAGAGATGAAGGAAAAATCGCGACATCGAGTCCCGATTTTTCCTCGGGGAGCGAATGGTAATCTAGGAAGGGAAAAATCTAGCTTAGGGCTACGGGCTTTTGCGCGGATTTAATTTATTCCGAGGGATTTTACTTACAGCTTACAGCTTATAGCTTACAGCCGCTCTTTACGAACCCGGCACTTTTGGAAGGGGTACCTTTGAAATTGTTAAACTCTCCCGTTTTCTGAAATGAGCTTATTTACCGCATCACTGATTTTCCTACCCACAAACAGTTCATCTACCTCAAAAGTTCCAGATTCTATAGGTTCCCAATAGTTATTCGTTTTCCCATCAAGAGCGTAAAGAGTCCAGAAAAAGAATCTTGGTTCATTCTTTTCTGTATCTATAAAATCATAACCGATTTCGATGCATAAAAATTTGTATTTCCCATTGTACCGTTTATAGTCTTCATTTCCCAGAGTAAACCATGAGATTTTACCTTCATGGGTACTTTTTGGCAGAATCACAAAATTCTTCCACATCTTATCCGCAAATTTAAAATTACAGGTTATCGCTTTATCGCTAGAGCTCTCTGAACCAATATAAACTTTATATTTCTTTACAAACGCAGCAAGATTGCCGGAATTTACAATACTAGATAAAATCCGTACTTCATTATTCGTTCGCGCATATAACCTTGTGTTGGAAAATGACAAATAGGGTCTATTTCGTATATCAAAGTCGCGTCTCTGCAAAGTAAAAGTGCACACTATAAAAAATAAAGTAGCCGTCATAATAACCGCTGCTGGATTTGCAGACAATAACACTATCCCTAAAACAACAAGAATAGCTATTAAAAAAGAAAAAGCGAATCCTAATCCCAAAACTAAACCAAATATAAAAAGACTTAAACCGACAACAAACCAGAACACCCGTTCTGTTACAGTTTTTCCGCTATAGTTCTTCTTGATCTCGTTCCAGAATTTATGACCAAATGCCATATTTATTTACCCTTGTACCTTTAGAGGCAGCGTTAACTTATTTCCCCAAAAAATATAAAACTTAAAGGTACCCCTTCCAAATGTGCGGGGTTCGATATAGTTGTAATTATATCAAATTTCGCGTGCAAGTTGTATGGTAAACCCCCTAGGAAAAATCGGGACTCGATGTACCGATTTTTCCTCACATCCTTAAAAAATATGCGGCAGCTTGATTTGTTTCGCGGCGGGGCGTGTGAACAGTCCTAAGGTATCCCTTCTAAACATTCGGTGTTTGCCAAACAGGCAGCTTGGTTTGTTTCGAGCGCGGCGTCTTGAGAATCCGCGCCGCACGGTCGTCCAAAGCGCGGATTCGAAAGCGAGCCAATTTTTCCTCGCTGGGGAAAAATTGGCGTCCGCGCGAGAAATAAACCAAGCTGCCCGTTTGGCTAATGTCCGCGCGAGAAATAAACCAAGCCGGCGAGCGGTGCAGTTACATTGCTTCGATGGCGTGCTTGACGGATTCTATTATCCAATCGGGAGTAGAGGCGCCGGCGGTTATGCCGACTGACTTCGCCCCCTTAACGATAGACAGCAGGAGGTCTTTCTCCGTCTCTATATGGTAGGAACGTTTATTCACGGTCTTGCAGGCTTCGTATAACCTCTTCGTGTTGGAGCTCATCCTCCCCCCTAAAACGAGCATCACATCCACCTCGCGCGCGAGCTCTTTCGCGGCATCCTGTGTTTTCTGGAGGCCGGCGCAGATTGTATCGGCCACGCGGAGCTCGCGGAGCGGCTTTGTCTCGAGGATGTGGACCACCTCATCAAAAAAAGCCCGCGACTGGGTCGTCTGCGAAAGTATGCCGACGAATTTGCCATCAAGCTCAAGGGCACGGGCTTCTTTATGGTTAGAAACAATCAGCACCTTATCGCCCGCGAAGCCGGCTAGAGAAATCATCTCGGGGTGATTCCTCTCCCCCGTTATAACCACGGTATAACCTTTGCCGGAAAGTTCCGCCGCGATCTGCTGGGCCCTGCGCACAAAGACACAAGTGGTATCGATAATCTTAAGACCCTTCTTCTCGGCATCTCTCATTACCTGCGGCGTAAAGCCGTGGGCGCGCACGATAAGGATGCCTTCCTTGATCTCATCGAGCGATTGAACCACACAAAGCCCCGCGGCCTTAAGACGCTCCGTAAGCTGGGGATTGTGGACGGGAAGCCCTATGGAATAGACCGGCTCTTTGGCGTGCTTCAAGACCTCTTCTATCGCGGAGATAGTGGCCCTCACGCCTAAACAGAAACCTGAGTGTGGCGCGATCTTTGTGAGCATCTTATACCTCAAGTTGCGAGCAGCAAACAGATAGATAAATCAAAAATTAAAGCGCAAAGTGCAAAATTGAAATTTAAAATTCAAAACCAAGGCGTACGGTTTTGTTGATGCGGTATTCTTAACTTTTGCGTTTTAATTTTGCGCTTTGATTTCTAAACTTTGCGCTTTCTTGCTACTTCTTTTTACTCTCAACGAGATCGATAACGCGCCGGACTACTTCATCGATGGTGAGGTTAGTCGTATCGATCACGACGGCGTCTTGAGCTTTCTTTA
>JAQTRP010000139.1 GCA_028711765.1 Candidatus Omnitrophota bacterium
GCTTGACGCGACAAACGCGCTTGATCCTTTGGTTTCTGTCTTGACTTCCGTCAGCCTGGATCACAGGGAACTGCTGGGCAATACGCTCAGAAAGATCGCGAGCGAGAAATCATATATTATGAGGACGGGAAAGAGGACTGTCATCGGGCCTCAGGCGCCCGAGGCGCTGCGCGTATTCAGGGCGCGGGCTAAGAAAATCCGCGCTTTTAACTTTGAGGCCGGTCGTGATTTTGCATGTGGCGGCGTCAGGCTTAATCCCCGCGCTTTACATTTTGACTGGTCGTCGGGTTCGCTGCGGCTAAAAGGTCTTAGTTCGCCTCTTTTGGGTTTTTTCCAGGCCGACAACGCGTCGGCCGCGGTTGCAACGGCCGAAATTTTACGCCGCGAATTTTCGTTCAAGATTTCCGATGAGGCGATCAGGCGGGGGCTTCGTAAGGTATCGTGGCCCGGGAGAGTTCACATTTTAAAGAAGAACCCTTTAATTGTGGCGGATGGCGCGCACAACGGCGCCTCGATGAAAGCTCTTGCCGAGACTATTCAACGCCTCTTTCCTCGCAGGGAAACAATTGTTATAATAGGTACTTCACGCGGCAAGGAGCTTTCTGATATATTAAGAGAGATGGCTAGATTCGAGCCTCTCAAGGTTATCGTTACCAAGAGCGGGCATGCGCGCGCCTTGCCGGCTCACGAGCTGGCTCGTGCCGCAAAGCGTTATTTTGATAATGTTGAGACAAGACCTTCGCTGAAGTCTGCGCTGGTTTTGGCTCGGAGGGCCCGCCGCGGATATTCCAGTTTAACATTGATTACAGGTTCCCTCTTTCTGGTCGGGGAAGCAATGCAAAGCACATGATTAGGTACCAGGTACGTAAAGGCAACCTTGACTTATGAAACCGGCTCCTCGTACCTGTAAGTGATCAAAGGTCTAATATGACAAAATTCCGGTTAGACGATACAGTTTGCGCGATTTCGACGCCGCTCGGCTCGGGCGGGATAGGTGTCATCCGCCTGAGCGGTCCTCAGGCGTTCGAAGCCGCTCACCGTTTTTTTAAGCCCTCGAAAGAAACGGACATACGTCAGGCGCGCTCGCACACTTTGCGGCACGGTTACATTATTGATGCGGGCGGCAACAAGATTGACGAGGTGGTGGCGGCGTTCTACCGCTCGCCCCGTTCGTATACGGGCGAAGACGTTGTCGAGATAAGCGGGCACGGGAGCGTTGTGACCCTGCGGAAAATACTCGATCTTTTTATTTCTCACGGCCTGAGGCTCGCCGAGCGCGGCGAATTCACACGGCGCGCCTTTCTCAACGGGAAGCTCGATCTCATTCAGGCGGAGGCGGTGCTCGATATAGTGGAAGCGGGTTCCGAGGGCGCATCTTGCGCCGCGCTTTCGCAGCTTGAAGGGAAATTCTCGTCGGTCATACGCTCCATGCGCGAGAAACTTATTCAGACCTCGGCGCACGTTGAGGCCTCTATCGATTTCCCCGAAGAGGAAATAAAAACAAATACCCTCGCCGAGATAAAAGGCACTCTCGGGGACGTTAGGGAAACGATCGAGACTATTCTCGCATCTTACGAGAGAGGCCGGAGGCTTCGCGAGGGGACTACGATTACTATTGTGGGTAAACCGAATGTCGGGAAATCATCCTTGCTTAACGTGCTTCTCGGCAAAAACCGCGCGATAGTTTCCGTGCTGCCAGGCACGACACGCGACGCGGTGGAGGAAGCGATTTATCTCGGCGGGCATTGTGTCCGCTTAGTTGATACGGCGGGAATGGGTTCGAGCGACAAGCCGCTGGAAAGGCTCGCCCGCGAGAAGACAAAAGAGTATTTGGATAAGAGCGAGCTCTTCCTTTTTGTTTTGGACGGTTCGGCAGTCTGGGATAGCAGCGACATGGAACTTTCCGCCTTAATCAAAGATAAGGAATTCATTCCCGTTATAAACAAGATCGACCTTCCGCAAAATCTCGACCGCGCCCGCGCGGGCCATGTAATCGCAAAACATGATTTTTGCCTTGTATCGGCGTTTACAAAAGAAGGAATCGAAGCCCTCGAGAAGAAAATCGTCAGGTGTCTCGAGAATAATCATGGCAAAAAAGAAGAACCCGTTTGGATGCTCCGCGAAAGACAAAAAATTGCGCTCGAGCAGGGAAGAGACGCCATTCAGGCGGCCATAAACTCGATCACGGATCAGGCGCAACCCGAACTTTTTGCTTTAGACCTCAAGCAGGCGATGGAGCGCCTCAACGAACTCATCGGCGAGGTCTATACAGACGAGGTTCTGGATAAAATATTCTCGCAATTCTGTATTGGGAAGTGATTTTGGCGCTTTAAACCGTCTTTTGGACAAGTTTCAGTTTGCGCTACGGGCCGCTCGGCGGCATGTCAAGTATTTTTTTAAAAAATTTTCGGCGGGTCTTTACCGGTCCGGGAATAAATTTTGCCGCCAAAATTTTTTTTAATTCATTTATTGACTGGAAAAAAATTCTGTCATATAATCTGCCGTCAACTTGATAAGGAGGCAATTCATGACGCACAAGATTACATCCGATTGTATTTCTTGCGGGACGTGCGAACCGGAATGTCCCGTTAATGCTATTTCACAGGGGGAAGGTCAATACGTTATTGATCCTGAGAAATGCACGGATTGCGGGGCATGCGTGAAAGTTTGTCCCGTCTCCTGTATTTCTAAGGGTTAATCAGTTTTTTGGAAAATCTCAGGAAGGCCGGTGAGGAGCCGATGGCCTTCCGTTTAAAATAGATCCTTCCTAATTAGGAGAGAGCCTTCGTGCTAAAGGTGGATCTTCGTAAAATCAGGATTGTTTAAATTACGCAAATTCTTTTGGGTATAGTTTTTGTTCTTTGCACTAGATATGGTATTGCGCTTTAAGCTGCTATACTATATATTGGACTTATAATTCTAATACCTTTTTACTGAGTAAGGAGCACCAAAGATGGCTAATTCTCAAGCTTTGGTGACACCGAAGCGCAGCGAAGCAGAACCTGCGCCGTCTCAGCCCGCCGCATCCCGCCTCCCGCTTTCGGAGAGCGCGCTCGCCGTATTGAACAAGCGTTACCTCCGCAAGGACGACAACGGCAATCC
>JAQTRP010000140.1 GCA_028711765.1 Candidatus Omnitrophota bacterium
CATGCGCAAGAAAAAGCCATTCCTCAGTGCTGTCCTCCGTCCCGACAAGGGAGTCCGTTTCATGGATTTTGTCAGCGTCCTCGATATACTGAATGAACTCAAAATATCCAACATCAACGTCGCCGCCCTCAGTAAGCAACAAACCCGGTAGGTAGTCGTTAGGGAATAGGGAATAGTCGTTAGTTGTTATCCGGTTCATTTATTAACCCGCCCGCCTGCTGCATGTTATATTTTCTACTATTCACTAGCGACTAACGACTGTCTTTTCTTGACACTCTGCCTTTCTCTCGGTTATACTATCTTGTTCAAATAAAAGTAGTTACGCTAACTCAAGGAAGGAGCAAATGACTAAATATTCCAATCATTCGCTCCGGCGCTTCTCTGCGGAGCTTTCATCTAACTCACCGATTCCAAGCGGCGGCAGCATGACTGCCGCGGCCGCTTGCCTGGGAATTTCCTTAAGCCTGATGGCGGCAAGGATCGCGGCAAAAAGGCTCGGCGCTTCCCAAAAAGCAAAATTGAACGCCAAAATCCGCTCGCTCGACGGCCTGCGTTTCAACACGCTTATGATCGTAGATCGCGATGCCGCGATTTTTAAGGAACTCACGCGGCTTTTCAGGCAGGATAGGCGGTCCAAAACGCCGCGCTCTGCCAGGAAACTCAGCCTCGGCCTTAAGAAGGCTTTCTTGATTCAGGCTGAATTGCTGGAACTTCTCCGCGAAGCGCGAATAATCAATAATTCCGTGCGCGGCATCCTCCAGCGCGGCCTCAAAGAAGATTTAAAGATCAGCAACAGAGTTATCGATGCCGCTATGGGCGCGGCGCTTATAACGGCGAAACTGAATCTTGGTTATATCAAAAGTCCGCTTCTCAGGAACTCTTTAGCGAAGGAATTGAGGAGACGATGACCGCAAAACTTCTTGAAGGCAAAAATATCGCGGCCTCAATCAAAAAGGAGCTTGGCGACGAGCTCTCTCGGCTTGAGGCGAAATTCGGTTCTAGGCCTCATCTGGTAACGATTCAGGCAGCGAAAGACCAGGGCTCGGAGCTTTACCTCAAGGCGCAGAAATCCCTGAGCGATGAGCTTGGGATTTCTTTCGATGTCCTTGATTTCTCGGCCGAGAGATCGGAAGGCCGTCTTATTCAGGAGATTAACAAGCTGAACCAGGATAAGAATGTCCACGGCATTTTTGTCCCCATGCCTTTTCCCGTAGGAATCGACGCCGAACGGGTGCTCGTGGAAATAGACCCCAAAAAGGATGTCGAAGGAATTCATCCCGACAACCTCGGGCTCCTTGTCGCGAACAAGGAAAAGATTCTGCCGTGTACCGCGATGGCATGTATGCAACTCGTTGATTCTACGGGGGTTAAGCTCTACGGCAAAGAGGTTGTGATTGTGGGGGCGAGCAAGGTTGTGGGTTCTCCGGTCGCGCTTCTGATGCTAAAACGTTTTGCGACGACAACCGTGTGCCATATCGGGACCTATGAGCGCGGGGTATTGAGAGATCACGTCAATCGCGCCGAGGTCCTTGTCGTAGCGGTCGGTAAGGCCGGTGTGATTCCGGGCGAGTGGATTCGCGAGGGCGCTGTCGTGATAGATGTCGGCATAAACCGCCTTAACGGCAAAATCGTGGGCGATGTCGTTTTTGAGCCGGCGCGCGAGCGGGCTGGTTTTATCACGCCCGTCCCCGGCGGAGTCGGTCCTCTTACCGTTGTGTTCTTAATGAAAAATTTGGTTACAGCGTTTGCCTGGCAGAAAGGCGAATAGGCGTTAGCCGGTGAGCGGGTTAGCCAGTTAGCGGGTTAAGAATACACCGGCTCACTGGTTAACCGGCTGACCGGATCACAATTTTCATATGCCCATACTCGAGAATATAAAATTCACAATTTCCCGCGAAGATGTTTATAGGCTTCTCAAATTCGCGCGCGCCAAAACTCAGTCTACCCCTAAAGTCGAAGCGCTCATCGAAGCCGAAATTAAAGAAGGTTATGCGTTAGCCGAGCCGCGGGCTATTTACGAGACCTATTCGATTTCGAAGCGTGAAAAAGACAGCATTTTATTAGAAGGGTGTAGCCTTGTAATCAAAAGCAGAGATGTTGCCGAGCGGCTGGCTAAAAGCCCGAAGCTTTCCTTCTTTGCCTGCACGATCGGGCGCGCCTTACCGGATAAGGTGAATGAATATATGCGCTTGAAGGAAACGACGCGAGCGGCGATATTGGATGCCGTCGGCTCTGAGGCGGTAGAAGGTGTGGCGAATAGTGTCAATGAAGCAATCGTCAAGGGAGCGTGCGGCGAGGAGTGCAAACTTCTCCCGCGGTTTAGCCCCGGTTACGGCGATTGGGAACTTGTCGCCGAGGAAGAAGTGCTTAAATTACTCAAGGCCGAGAGGGTCGGAATTACACTGAGCCCGAGTTACATAATGGTGCCGGAAAAGTCCATTACCGCGGTGGTAGGGTGGGTTGTTGGTTAACGTGTAAGTAGGGGCGGCCCCCTGTGGCCGCCCTCAGGGCTAGAAATGGCTCAAGGGGCAAGCTAACGGGCAGACACGGGGGTCTGCCCCTACTATTGATTTCATATGGACAATATCCTTGAAGAGCTCAAAAAGAGGGTGCTCGTATACGACGGGGCGATGGGGACTGTCCTTCAGGCGCGCGGAATCCTTAAAAAAGGGATGTGCCCCGAGTCGCTTATCCTCGATAATCCGAGCGCGATTTTAAAAGTGCACGAGGAATATGTATCAGCCGGCGCGGATATTATCGAGACAAACACCTTCGGGGCGAATCGTCTTAAGCTTAAGGAGTTCGGTCTCGAGGGAAAGCTCGAGAAGATCAATTACAAAGCGGTGGAATTAGCGCGCAAAGCCGCACGGGACAAGGCTTACGTGGCCTACGGTTTTGGTCCCTTGGGTAAAATGCTCGAGCCTTTGGGCGATCTTAGTTTTGATGCGGCGGTCGGACTTTTTCGCGAAATGATTGAAGCGGTTGCGCGCGCGAAGCCGGATTTAATTTTGATTGAAACTATGACCGATATCAAAGAAGCCAAGGCAGCGGCGGTCGCCGCGCGCGCAGTCACGGA
>JAQTRP010000141.1 GCA_028711765.1 Candidatus Omnitrophota bacterium
GAAGACGTCGGGCGGTAAGACGATTCTTATTAGCTTATATTCCTTCCTCCGCGTAGTTGAATTTATGGCTGGGCGTATTGATGCCGACGTAAAAGATCGTAGCAATACCGGCGTCTATATAATGACGACAAACGGTACTCTTGCCAAGAGGGATGCCGCAGCCGCTGCGGCTATCCTTGGCGTTCTTGGTATCAAGGTTGGCTATGTTGCCGACGAAGGCCGAACAGCCTTTGTATATAATAAGGAAAAGGGTGAATTTGAAGAAGCCGATCCCAAGGAAGCCTGGAAGCAGGCCGATATTGTTTATGGTTCCAAATCAAGTTTTGTATTTACGCTCGAGAATGAGCTTTCTACGAGCCGTTTGGTTAACGATATGGCGCTCCGTACAAGGCAGTGGGTAGTCGCCATAGACGAGATCGATAAGCCGCTCGTTGAGGAAATAGCCGAGGAGCACCTTATATCTTCTTCGACACCGAGAGCTGATTGGAGCGAGATACTCAAGATTCAGACACGCGTTGATAAGGTTGCGCGCGGTTGGTATGAGCGGAACGCGATCGGCATGCTTTACGAACGCGACGGCGAGAATATCAAAATCACATCTGCCGGCGAGAAGAGGCTTCAGGCAATGTTTGGGGATTTTGATGATGTTAAGGATATGAAAGATTCGGATAGGGCAATTGCGTTCGCACGCTACCGTTATTACCTTAAAGTCGCCCTTCAGGCCTATGCCGTTCACGTTGCCCCGGATCAGGAATCTTATACGATTGGGTTTAATAAGGAAAACAAGAAGGACATCTTAATTACGGATAAGTCATCCGGCGAGCTTAAGATAGGTCAGGAGTGGACGGATCTTCATAACGCCCTCAGGATTAAGCACAATATCAAGCCAAGGCCCCAGACAAATTCTTTGATTTCCCTCTCAATGCCGGCTCTCCTTGCCAAGCAGGATGGCAGGAGAACGGTCCTAACGGCCCAAGACGGCAGTAATTTAATCAAAGGTTTTACCGGCGCGAGCGCCACAATTCCGAAAGAACCAATTGAAAAGATTTACGGTAAGCAAGTTGAAAGTTTCGCTTCTGAGGCAGATGCGGAAAGGGTTAGGGAGCTTCGAGATAAAGGAGTGGGCGCAGTTTTATTTGCCTCTAATGCGGACGATGCAAATAGGCTCCTCGATGAATTGATGGGGGCGATGGAATATCATCCCCTTGGTAAAGGGAAGCAAATTCTTTCTGGTATAAATGTTACTATTCACAAGTGTGATACAGCAGCGGAGGTCAAGGCTGTTGTTGGGTTTGCTGCTGAGAAAAATCCTAAGACTGGCAAGAGACAGGTTGTAATTGTTGTTGCTCCGAATAACGATCTTGCCGAGGCGCTCAGCGAGGCCGCAGAAGAGACATCAAAGAAAAAAGAAATTGAGCTTGTCGGAAGGATTTCCTATAAGCCGCTTATCTGGCGCAGCCGCGAAAGCAAGATGCGGGCAGCCGTTAAGGCTATAGTGGATCATTATCTTAAGGGCAGGACTATAATGGACGATGGTTCGCTTGCCGGTGAGGCTTTGCGCTCTGTAATTTCAAGAGTCGATTCCATTGAAATGCGGAAAGAAGTAATAGAGAAAATTGAGGCCGAACTTGCGAAGAGACTTGTGTTGGAGAGCGGGGTTGATGGAAAAGAGGCAGCCCGCATCGCCAGTGAACTTGCAAAGAGAGATATTGTGGTGATCGACTGCGGTGCAACCACGACCGTTGCGCAGGTAGAAGATAAAATTAAAGAAGTAACGGCGGCGCCCGGCAAAATCGCCATCGTTAACAATATTCTAAACCGCGGTATAGATACAAGGCTCAACAGAGAGATACGCGACCAAGGCCGCTGGATAACCGGTGTTACGATAAGTTTTGATAAGTTTATAGCGGAGCAGGTCCAGCACGAAGGCCGCTTTGCCCGCGCGGGGGATGCCGGTGAGTGGATGATGTATGTCTCGGTTGATGATCTTTATGAGTTCACTACACAGGGTACCGAAGCTCGAACAGTACTCGATGCGCTTCGCAGCGGTGCCGAGACCGAGCCACTCGATACTAAGAAATGTATGGAAGTATTCGATGCAATCCGCAGCGCTTATATGAGCCGTTATGTGAAGCAGGCCGAAGAGCAGCGCGCGTTTGAAGATCTTCTCTTTCTTACAAACCCGGATATTAAAACAGGCAACGAAGAGACCTCGGTTTCCGGTAAGCGTGAGGCCGTAAGGAAAACCTTGATTAGAAATACACATGGGACAAGCGAGTTCATCGAAAAATACCTCGACGGGACGATGGCCGGCACAAAGGCTACGCGGCGTGATTTGCTTGCCGCGAAGGCTTTTCGCGTCGCGGCCGCAGTGAATGCTGCTAAGGATGCCGAGAAACAAGGTATTCTCCTTGCTTTTCTTAAGAATGAATTTTCGTTTGAAATCGATCTTAACGTTGAAGGCGTTCAGGATGATATCAATAGGTTTCTTGCCCAAATCGAAAAGGAAGGCAGCATAGCGGTCGTGCGCTATATGACGCAGCAGCTCATCGAAGATAGCTTGCAGGTCGAAGAGAGAATTTCATCCGATTGCTATACCCGCCGTCAGGACCTGAGAAAATATCTTGCCGAGCTTGGTTGGGAGCGCGAAGCGACGCAATTTAATCCTATTCAGCAGCTTGCAGCGAGTAATCTGCGGGAATTTACGAAGGCGATTAACGGTATAGATAATACGATCGCAGCCGCGTTAGACGCAAGGCTTGAAAAGAAGGCAACGGCGGCGGTTATTCAACCTGAGGTAAAAACTCCCCCGGCTAGCGTTACGGCAGCCCGCAACAAGCGTCTCGCGGTTGAGCTTTCCTTGCTCGTTGCGGCTATCGCCGGCGCTTCTTGGTTTCTCGGTTTTATAGGTCTTTTCGGGGTTGTTACAGCTTTCTTTCTCGCGCTCGCCGTGTTTTATCCTCTTTGGACAAATAAGCCGTCGCAACTACCGCTGACACTCAGTATAGTTGCGTGCGGTTCTATA
>JAQTRP010000056.1 GCA_028711765.1 Candidatus Omnitrophota bacterium
GAGTGCCGGACCAAATCGGCAGGGAAGTTAACCCACATATCTTGACTAAAGAAGAGTTCGTAAAGCGAAAAGCCTCCGGGGACCATTTTATCTCCCGAGTGCTGGCATCACCTAAAATCTTTATCATCGGTAATGAAGATGAGCTTGCAGCAATGGGTTGATAATGGATGGTTGTGCCGCAAACAAAGCATACTGAATTTGTACCGATGGAGTAAGGGTAAGAGGGGAGATTTTACTGATAGGCCAGACAAAAAGGAGAGGTTGAGGTAATGCCGTGTATCTTCGACAACATCGAACAAGAACTTCTCTTCGCGTTGCGTGAAACCCTTGCAGTAGCGGGCTACGCCGATTTCTATCGGATTTATAGTAAACGAGCCGTTGTAGTAATCAAGCCAGGGAAATAGACGGCTAAAGAGCAGGGCGCCAGAGAGAAAGGGGCTTGAGCTATCAGTAAAATAATGAGCTATAATCTTATGGCCGTTCCCCAAAATCCACCTTCGGAACCTGATCAGCCCATTCGGTATCGCCGATGTGGAACGGCTTTGCCCCAATGTCAGCCGCGATACGATCCGCCTGGCGATGAACCGCTGGCGGGAGAAAGGGCGGCTGGAGATGCTGGGAAAAGGGCGAGACGCCAAGTGGATGCGAAAAAACTAAAAGTAGGGATACCACATTAATGTAGGAATAAATATGGGAACAAGCTTCTGCGCAAACTCTCGGATGCCCTCACGGACAAACAGAAGAAAAGCTTTGTCACTAACCTGCTCCAGGAAATGAGAAAAGATGGGTTGATTCACTCAGAGGGAACGACCCGGTGGGCAAGGTACTAGAAGGTTTGGTCAGGCCTTAATTTCAAATGAAATATCGAGCAACTTCTTAGGCACAACTTCAGTACCATCATAGAGGCTGTCCAAGACTGGCTGTCCGTTTAAAAGAGTTCTAACAACCCAAAGAAAGCGAGGTAATGGCTTAGAAAGCACTTCCACTTTATTGGCACAGGCTGATGTAACAAAAACCTTTTATAACTATTGAGCAAGGTTAAAAAGAATTCGGTACCAATGCCGGAATCTTTAAACTGCGCTACATATTTTTGGTATTCTTTATGAATACTGTGGATATGGCCGAAGGCTAACCTGATTTTTGGATAAATGGGAACGAGTAAAAAATCTACCCTAACCTGCTTATAGCCATCACGTGATATCCACTCATTTTCCCAGTCCACAAAGCTATTGTCAGCGCACTTTACCCTGCTGTAGGGGCCGATTTGGTCATCATGAACATATAGCTCAGCTACTTCACCCAAGGAATTACAACGGTAGCCGCTTATAACTACAGCATGGTGGTCATATTCTAAGTTCGTTCTTTTCAATTTAATACCGGCGATAACGGGAATTCCAGCTTTAATATAGGCCCTGACCACGTTACTGACTATGTCCTCTGGGTTTTTGCCATCAGGAATTTTTATCTTTTCAGTATCCAGTCCAATAGAGTTGATAAAACCGGCTATTTGAAAAATATTTAGTCCTGACGAAGGGAAATGTCTTTCGCCGAGACCAGGATAAGCTATTGCCTTCTCTGTTATTTCTGCAGGTGAAAGCAGTGGAATACTAAATAGCCCCCTGAGCGGTGATAAAGATGTCCATAATGCGGTTGTAGCACATGCCGCCACCGCTTGATCTTGTGTCTGAAAAGGTAATGATTCAACCGTTAAAGGAATGCCATAAAGAGAGGCTTCGCATGTACATGTTAGAAAGATTCGGGTGTCATGGCTTGTTTTTATCGGATAGGTCTTTAAATTGGTACACCCTATGAAAGGCTCCCCTTCACGGCTTCTTATTGGTTTAACTATTACAAAACCGAGGTAGGATTTCTGCAAGTTTTTGAGTAATTCCCTATTTGGTGTTAGTGCCTCCCTGAACTCTCTTTCTCCAAACTCAGCGGAGAAGAAATGGAGGCGTTTTGTGAATCTCAGCGGGGCATTAAAGGAGCGGGCATAAAACTTGGCGTAGTCGATCAAAAAGTTTTTATCAACATAGTCCTCTTCAATGACTACGGTCTTCGCATTAAGTTCAGACAAGTATTTGGAAAGATAGGAACCTACCGGAGAGCGACCTAGATACTCATAAAAAGGGGATTCAAAAGGCAGTACTTTCAATTGAGCCTATATCGTAAATGGTCTTAAAAGGTCTTCAGGAGAAAAGGAGCTGATTTTCCTGTTAAAGTCTTCAGCCTCCTTTATATTTTTAGGCGAAGGCGAGATTTTTTCCAAGTCTTTGATTAGCCGCTTTATTTTCGTCTCAAGCTTCACTTGGTTTTGATGCTTCCTCATTGTTTATACCACCCGGCTGCAGACTGAATAACCATTCATAACACTTTAAAGTTAGAGTATATCAAGTTTACCCCTCGGTCAAGAGAAAAGATAGACGGCTATGCTAACGTTGGTTCTCTTATCGGCCACTTCCATTTGATAATAAATGGGCTTAGAGGTATTCTCATCATGCTGCCCTGACTGTCGGCAGACAGATGGCAACCTCTAAGTCAAAATATTGGGCAACGAACCGGTAAAATATGCCTTTTAGTATGGTGACAATCCGGCAAAATTTGTGCTATAAGGACTTATTTGACATGAACCACACAAAGGACATGGGAATAATCCCCTCCTTTTACCCCCCTCTTTACAAAGAGGGGTATATAATCTCCCCCTGCGCTCACCACGGTGAATCTCCTTGACCATCCATTTAATTTCGTGATATTCCTTGCCAGGTGCCTTTAATCCTAATAAACAAGCTGGCGACTTCCGCCGGATTTATAGTAAACGAGCCATTCAGGTAATTAAACCAGGGAAATAGATAGCCAAAGAGCAACACACTAGAGAAAAAATTGACTCCGGAAGAGATAGCTGGAAAAAAGGGATTGAGCTATCAGTAAAATAATAAGGTATAATCTTATAAATGTCTCCCTTCACTCCTCTAAGCGTATTTTCATATATGTTATGAACTGCTTGTATAATGATGCTGTAAGAATATGAAATCATCGGAATGGGGCAAATGCTGAAATCCTATTTGAAGGGGATACATCGGATTGCTAATCAGGGAGATGCCAGGGAAGAAAGCTATTACTCGATTCTTGAGGCATTATTTACGGAATATGTCAATTCAGCAGTCAAAACAAACATCCATATAACGACCCTACCCAAAAAGACCGAAGCTGGCAATCCCGATTTCAGGGTATGGGATGGGACACAGCATATCGTTGGATATATCGAAGCTAAAGCCCCAACCGTCGAGTATTTGGACCAAATAGAAACAACGGAACAGTTAAAGCGCTACCGGCATACCTTCCCAAACCTGATATTAACCAACTTCTTCGAGTTCAGGCTTTACCGCTACGGCGTTTTGATAGATAAAGTCCTGGTCGCCAGACCTTTTATTATGCATAAACTCAAAGCCATTCCGCTGGTTGAAAAAGAAGCTGAATTTTTCGAGCTGTTGGAAAAATTCTTTTCGTTCTCTTTGCCAAGGGTCTATGATGCCAAAAGCTTAGCGATAGAGCTGGCCAAGAGAACACGCTTTTTGAAGGCTGAGGTCATTGCACAGGAGCTGGAAGAAGAGGAAAGAATAAAAAAAGGTTTTATCCTAGGATTCTATGAGGCGTTCAGAAGATATCTCATAAGCGGCCTTTCAAAAGAGGAGTTTGCCGACCTTTATTCACAAACCATCACTTATGGGCTTTTTGCCGCGCGTACCCGATCAGAAAATGGGTTTAATAGAAAACTGGCCTACGATAATATCCCACCAACCATTGGGATATTAAGAGATGTTTTTAAATTTGTTTCACTTGGGGACTTATCCCAACCGATGGAATGGATTATTGACGATATTTCAGAAGTCTTAGCAGTTACCGATGTAAAAAATATCCTTCACCAGTATTTTCATGAAGGTAAAGGTAAAGACCCTGTCGTCCATTTTTACGAAACCTTCCTGACCGAATACGATCCGGAAACCAGGGAGAAAAGAGGCGTCTATTATACGCCGGAACCAGTGGTCTCTTATATCGTCCGTTCTCTGCATACTATTTTGAAAGAGCGCTTTAATAGACGAGATGGATTCGCAAGCAGCACAGTTACCGTTCTGGACCCTGCGGCAGGAACTCTCACCTTTTTAGCTGAGGCCGCCAAACTGGCGGTGGAAGAGTTTGTTGCAAAATATGGTGAAGGTGGAAAGCATACTTTTATCAAAGAATACGTACTGAAAAATTTTTATGCTTTTGAGCTGATGATGGCGCCTTACGCGGTAGGCCATCTGAAGATGTCATTTCTTTTAGAAGAACTTGGCTACAAACTCCAAGCAGATGACAGGTTCAAACTCTATCTTACCAATACCTTGGAGATGGAAGAACTGGCCCAGACTGAACTTCCCGGCATGGCTTCCCTTTCTGAGGAATCCCATTTAGCGGGCAAGGTCAAAAAAGAGCAGCCTATTTTGGTGATAATGGGCAATCCGCCTTATTCAGGGCATTCTTCCAATATAGGTAAATGGATATCAGATGAAATTAAGGCTTACTACCAAGTTGACGGTAAACCGCTTAAAGAAAAGAATCCTAAGTGGCTACAGGACGATTATGTAAAGTTTATCCGTTTTGCCCAGTGGAAGATTGACCAGGCAGGAGAAGGAACCATAGGACTTATCACTAATCACAGCTATCTTGACAACCCCACTTTTAGAGGCATGAGGCAGTCCTTGATGAATAGTTTTGACGAAATCTATATACTGGATCTACACGGCAACAGCCTGAAAAAGGAGAAATGTCCTGACGGCTCTAAGGACGAAAATGTCTTTGACATCCGCCAGGGCGTAGCCATTGCCCTTTTCATAAAAAAGAAAGGCGAAGAAAAAGGATGTACTATACATCATTCAGAGATTTGGGGATTAAGAGAAGCGAAAAATGAGTGCCTTTCAAGGAATGATATAAAAACAAGCACATGGAAAGAGTTGTCGCCAAAATCTGAATTTTATCTCTTTGTGCCCAGAGATGAAAAGCTTTTGGAAGGATATAAGCGGTATCCAAAGGTAACAGAGATATTTCCCCTTAATGGCGTTGGAATGACAACGGCCAGAGACGCTTTTGTTATAGACAGGGATAAAAGCTCGCTGGTCAATAGAATACGGCTTTTTAAAAATAGCCGGTATTCTGATGACGATCTTCATGCGTTCTTCCAAATAAATAGAAAGAAAGGTTGGAGTATAAGAAAAGCTTGGAATATGCTTCAATCAATCTCAGGTTCAGATTTGAATAAGTTCATCCTTCCGGTTCTATACCGACCGTTTGATGTTCAATGGATTTTTTATCACGATTCAGTGGTATGGAGAACAGTAAAGAGAGTCATGCGTCATATGATGCAAGAAAATTTAGGGTTGTGCGTTGGTAGAGCAGGACAAGTTGTAGGATCAGAGAAAGCTTGGAATATTGTCTTCTGTTCCCATTGTGTTGAAGATTTTAATTTGTTTTATCGTGGCGGGAATGTAAATTTTCCTCTTTACCTTTACCCTGACACAAATAAAGAAGACCTGTTCAGCCAGAAGAAAGAACCGGAGAAAAGACAGCCCAATATTAGCCCTCAACTTTTTGCCACTCTTTCTAAAGCTTATAAAAAAGAACCAGCCCCAGAAGAGATTTTCTATTACATCTACGCCGTCCTTTACTCGCACACCTACCGCATAAAATATTCCGAGTTTCTGAAAACGGATTTTCCCAGGGTACCTTTTACCAAAGATTACGAACTTTTTGGCAAGATGGCTGAATATGGGAAAAGACTTGTTAATTTGCATCTGCTTAAATCTTCAGAGCTTGATCCACCAGTGGCCAAGTTTCAAGGGGAGGGGAATAATAGGGTTGAGAAATTAAAGTATAATGAAAGAGAAAGGCGGGGCTATATTAATCCAAATCGATATTTTGAAGGAGTTACGGAAGAGGTTTGGCGGTATCAAATCGGTGGTTATCAGGTTTGCAATAAATGGCTTAAGGATAGGAAAGATAAACTGCTATCCACGGATGATATAAAGCATTACTGTAGAATTGTTACTGCCATCGAGAAAACAATCGCCGTCCAGAAAGAGATTGATAATCTCTTCTTGGAATTAGAGGAGCAGCCCATAGCATTTTGAAGGGGGGAAGGGATAGCTAGAAAAAAAGGACTTAGGCTATCAGTAAAATAATAAGTTATAATTTTAGGGCGGTCCCCTTTCAGTCCCAGCCTACTAGCTCAATTTCCTAGCGCCGAAAGATTTCAACAAGCTGTTCATCAAGCTACGGAGGGACGACGCGCACGGCTTCCGGTCGGAGTTGGATGTGGTGTTGGGGCAGGCCGAGAACCAAGGCCGGCAAGGTTGATCTGGCTTGGCAGGAGAAACTTGCCGATGAGATTCTTGCGGCGGCCCGCGCCAAGGTCGAAGCACGGGCGAAACTTGAGGAAGCGAAACGGCTTGTTGAGGAAAGCATAAACTGAGGGGGCAAACGCATGGGACACGAAAGAGTCGGCTTCTTGCCCAAGACAAAAAAATGGAACGACCTCGTAGGGCAAATGGGGTCTGTCTATTCCTCCGGGCTCCCGGTTGCATCTGTTGCGGCCCAAACCCTGCAAAACGTCCGCAAACGGTACGAAACCTTATTCAGAGACGACACGGTAAAGACTGTCTTCGCCTTCTTGGTGGTGTTTTCTCGCGCCTGCCGTTTCCCGGATCCTCGTAACCAACTTCAAGACTCCGGCATCCCCATCCCGGACCAGCCGACTTTGCTTTCCGTTGTCAAAGCCCTTCGTGAACAAGTCCCGACTCATGAATCCGCATCCGAATACGGGCAACTTGCGCTTGCCGCCGCAGCAGACGCAATCGGTCAGTGGCACAAGCAACACGCAACGACTCAAATGCCGCTGTTCCAACCTTCAAGCGAGTTCTTTGAATCATGGCGCGATCTTGGCAACGGCGCGGGCTTCTGTGAACTGGCCCGGCTGTATTTTGGAAAACTCACCGAGCGCTATTTGAATTACTTTCTGGACAGAGCCGCATCCGCCACGTTTCCGAACATTCAACAGCGCGAACAATTTCAACGCGAGATTCATTCCCATGTTGACGACGTTTCAAAACACGCCTTTGAAACCGCCAAAATCACGCAGTCCTTTGCGGCGGGCTGGTTCAACGCTCATACACGCGAGGGGTTGCCAGACGCCAAGGAAATCGAAGGTTTTCTTGCGATTGCCTTTGGCAAGTTGCGCGACGAACTCCGCCGGGAGGGGGAAGCGAAATGAACGCTCCGACTCCCAACGTTTTCCTTTGTAACGGGGCGGACAAACCGGCAGACGTTCCGCAAGACGCTAAAGTCGTCAAACTGGCTTACTCGAAGGACGATCCAGAACGGCTTGTAAATCTGAAACTCCCGACCTTTGTTGGCCAAGTTTATCACTTGCCGCCCCGGATTCTCGACTTGCTGGAAATCGCCGCCTACGTGTTCGCGGCAGATCGATGGGCACACCGAGGGCCGAAAGAAGCCGTCGAATTCCATGCATGGCCGCGCTCAATGCGTTTCGTGATTCGTGTTCGTGAAGCCAACTTCTGGAGTCGGGCGGAGGTTAAAGAGAAACTTGCCGCCGCTCTTGTCTTCATGACGGGCGATCGGGAATATGCCTTTGAATTTCTCCCTGGCCATTCAACGCCGGTGACATCACTTTTTGACCGTGAGGAATTCAAGATTGAACCACGAGGCCCGGCATCTGTCGCGTTGTTCTCCGGCGGTTTGGATTCGCTGGCGGGCGTTCTTGAGCGCCTGCAATCCACGGAAGACGACCTTTATCTCATAAGCCATCGGTCCGGCCAACCAAGCACAAAACGCACACAGAAGAAACTCGTTGAAGCATTGACGGCGTCCTATCCCGGGCGCATTCACCATTACGCCTTTGAATGCGGCCTCTGCAACAAAAGGGCGGCAGAGGAGACCCAGCGCACGCGGGCATTTCTTTTCGGTTCAATCGCCTTTGCCCTTGCGCATCGGCTTTTGCTCACTTCGTTCTTCGTTTACGAGAACGGCGTCACGTCCTTGAATCTGCTTCGGAGGCAGGACTTAATCAATGCGAGGGCAAGCCGTACCACGCACCCGAAGACGCACGCCTTGATGTCGCTGTTTCTATCCGAGGTACAAGAGGCACCGGTCAAAGTACTCAATCCATTCTGGCAGCGTACAAAGACCGATGTGTTTCAACTTCTCGACCAAGTGGGCGGACGCAATCTCATCGGTAGCGCGGTGTCATGCAGCAAGACCTTTCAACGTCTGGAATCGGCGACGCATTGCGGATGTTGTTTCCAGTGTATCGACCGACGATTTGCCGCCTATGCGTCAGAACTCCACGACGTTGACAACTGCGGCATTTACTCAAAGGACATCTTTGTTGACCCGGTTGACTCGCCTGACACCAGAACAACAGCCGTTGATTACATCCGGCAAGCGACCGACTTTGCGACAACCACAGATGACCGGTTCGCGAACGAACGCCTCTTTGAACTCACCGACATCGTTGACTACATTAACGCGGACGGGGATCAAGACGCAGTTGATAAACTGTGGCAACTGTGCAACCGGCACGGAAAGCAAGTTGTCGCGGCCATCAAGGAGATTCGCCGCCAACTGGACGACCCCCGTTACAAGGTGAAGCCCGGTAGTCTGCTTCAACTCATTGCCGACCGTGAGTATTTGAAGGATGATCCGCGAAGACTTGCCGAGCGAATCACAGAAACACTGATCGGCAGCCTTCCCGTCGCATTCAAGACAACGAAACCCCAGAAGGAAGCCGACTTAAATAACCAGATTGACGCCCTGCTTCGCGCCCACGGCGACGATTTCCGCCGGGAGTTCCCGGCGACGCAATTTGCACTTGCGAAGGTTGTCCCGGATCATGAAGCGAAGAACGCTGACTTACTCGTTGAAGCAAAGTACATCCGAAAGGGGACTCCGCCGAGCAAGGCATCCGACGGTATTGCCGCAGACATCACGAAGTATCCATCGGATAAATTCATCCTGTTTATCATCTATGATCCCGAACGCGCGATTTCCGACGATACAGAATTTAAGCGGGACATCGAGGGCAAGAGGGATTGCCTTGTTGCCGTGATCCGATAGCGGGACGAGGACATGCGGACAATCCTATATTCTCTGTCAAGCTAAAAATGAAAAGAATATAAAATCAACCTGTTACAGGTGGTTATAAATTCTGGGCATACGACTGCTACAAATCCTCAAGGATTTTTGAGCAAATAAATTGGCGAATTTCTCCCCTTGCTAGCCTGTTTCCGACCGAGATCAAACAGTACGATCCTTGGGTAATGCGGGAAATACTCCATAACTGTATCGCCCACCAGGACTATACGCAAGCAGGGCGGATCAACATGATCGAGGAACCAGAATCCTTAT
Organism: Candidatus Omnitrophota bacterium; assembly: GCA_028711765.1. Lineage (GTDB taxonomy): Bacteria > Omnitrophota > Omnitrophia > Omnitrophales > JAQTRP01 > JAQTRP01. Next base: position 9,457 of record JAQTRP010000056.1, read on the forward strand.
TGTTCACTAATTTCGGACACCTTTTTAGAAAAGTTTGCTGAAGCAAAACGGGAGGACATTGACGAACTCCTGTTGCGCAAACTCTCGGATGCCCTCACGGACAAACAGAAGAAAAGCTTTGTCACTAACCTGCTCCAGGAAATGAGAAAAGATGGCTTGATTCACTCAGAGGAAACGACCCGGTGGGCAAGGTGGCTTTTATCTAGCCCAATAGTGAAAGAGAAAGTCTAGATATATAATTATGTATAAACTGCAGGGCCAGAAACGTTGTAACTGACTGATTTAATACATATTACTTAAATATAACTATTAGGACAAATCCTGCCGTTATAGATATAACTCAGTCAAAAATGTATCGTATTGGTGGGTAAACGCTCATTAGTTTATACTCTTTGGGCAAAGGATTCGAGTTGGCCTGGCCATTATTTACATAGAAGAAATCTATAGTAACTTATAATCTGACTCCTGAGAAGCAACTCGATTTTTTGAGATAGTAACGGCTCACATAAAAAATTTATGTAGTATTTACACAACATTGGATTCAATATATTTCTGGCGATCCACTTCAAAGTGAGTTACTTCTCAGGAATCATAATCTTAGGAGCGTCCCCAACCCGACCTTACACCACTCGCCGCGGGCGTCTTGCAGCTGAAAGGAGAAGTGGTTCCCCTCTTCGAAATGTATTTCCTGAAATGGGACACGGATGATTTTCTGCTCAACAATGTGATTGACCTTTCCGTATAAATAGCATATCGTAAATTTTCAAAATTCTTACCAGATGTATCTTCGATCCAATTTACTTATGGATTATTCTTTCACTTAATCGAAAAATTGCATTTATATATTGCAAAAAGGCATACGTTCCGATATAAGGATATATATAGGAAAAATGACCAATCATTCATTATACGGATTGTCTAATGAATGCAAATTCGGTATTAGGGGGGATCACCTTGATACTTGAGGAATTCAAGAAGAAAATAGGCCATTTGGTTGAAGGAGAGGTGTGGGATCGTGAGTATGGAGAAGTGTCGATTGACGCTGCCACAAGAGAATCTGCGCAGAGATATGCTTCGAGATGCAGATGTAGCGTCCGGATCGCTAAAGGCCTGTTCTATACAGACCATGAGAAAGACATCGAGCTAAAGAGATTAAGAGAAATACGCCTGCCATAGCATTCATCTTAGCTTTGGAATTAATTCTAGTTTAACCCCAAAGGTCTTATTCTGCGTGGACAGATTTGACGAGATAAGTTTGCAGAAAATAAAAGATTTGTCCGAGTTATATTATCTTGTCAAGGAGTTGATTCTGTATTGGGAGGAAACGAATCCGGAGCAGAAAGCAGACCTACAGGTTATCAACGAACTCAGGAATGCATTTGACCATCTGATGCGTGCATTTGCTGCGAAGTTTGACGTGAACAAACATGAAGACAGCGGTTATGTCGCGGGTCAAATTGATAAGGCGTTTGGCCACGTCTACAGAGCGGGTTATGACACGCTGGACTGGATTGGATTGAACTGCAAACTGTATATTTCAGAAGAATTAACGGGCTTTTCGAACGAGACTATCAATACCGTCATCCCCCAATACTATCGGACTATCAAGCCGGAATTAGAAGAGTTTAATGAGACCTTCGCAGACCTGCGCCAAAAGAAAGACATCGGGAACCCAAATCTCGAGAACATGCTCGCGTATATTTTCGCTGTCAAGACCATAAGGGAGCACCAGAAAAACATAATCAGGCTAAAACCATCTTTGATCGAACATGAGACTAAGAAAAGACACGCTGAAAAGAAAACGCTTACTATAGGCTTTGTGATCGGGTTGGTTTGCGTAATTGTGGCGTTCCTACTTGGCTTCTTTCTTGGCCCGACATCGAATTCCCCCCAAGAAGCTAAATCGGGACCTCAAGTATTGCAGAATTATGCGCCTATGACTCTCCAGAAGGAGACTAAGACCGGAAGTAACCTACCAGGTGACACCCTAGGCCATTCAGAGTCCAAGAAGCAGCTTACTCCCAACCCTACAACCAAGTAGACATTCTATTCGCTCCCAAAGGCTGCTCCCTAGGGCTTTTTAAATGGGGTTGGTCTTTTTTCTTACCCCCTTGCAAAATACGGAGTAAGGATACAAAGTCAATAACGTTAGTGCAGCAGAACGTGCGTAGTGTAACCAAAAAAAAGCAACCTCGAAAACCGGAAGTCTGATTCAAAACTTTCTTACATGGAAAGCACGTTCAGAACGGCCCTTAGGTTGCACGGATGGAGAAGGGTTATGAAGGGGTTGGAATCTTCCTTTCTCGGGTTGGACCAACTTAAGCTTTTGAATTTAGATAGAATATGCTAAAAATCCGCGCCCTCCTGTCATTGCCTTTTGCGCCCCCCCGGAACGGCTGCCGAATGACAGCCGGCCAAATTAACTGGATTTTCGGCGGAAATCCTGGTAAGAGGTAACTTCCGTATCCGGGCACGATGATGAGGAAACAGTGAAGATACCCGACAC
>JAQTRP010000057.1:0-2500 GCA_028711765.1 Candidatus Omnitrophota bacterium
GAAGCCCTAGACAGAGGGGCGGATGATTATCTGACAAAGCCGTTTGGAGTTGAGGAATTGCTGGCCAGGCTCAGATCTGTTTTAAGACGTGCAACAAGAATAGAAGACAGCTCATTGTTTAAGGCTAGGAAGCTCAGCGTTGATTTAATAAAGCGGCTGGTAAAAGTGGGCGGTAAGGAAGCAGATCTGACGCCAACAGAATATGACATACTGAAACTGTTTGTAATGAATGCGGGCAAAGTGCTTATGCATAAACAAATTATAAAACAGATATGGAATAAGAGCCCGGACGAATACGAAGGCCTGGAGCATTTGTTACGGGTAACTATAAGCAATCTGCGGAATAAACTTGAACCAGATCCGTCACGGCCGCAATATATAGTCACAGAACCCGCCGTTGGCTATAGACTCCAGTCTTATCAGCCTTAAACGGCTGCTTAAGAACTATTCTTTATTTTGACACTTTTTTGACTTGAATTGCCGGTCTGTTGCTTTAAACTTCTTACACTGTGGACAAGTCAAGAAAGGCTATACTCTTAACCCCAATTCGGACCCTCATACTCGGATATTTTTTTATCACGCTTACGGGTGCGCTGCTACTAACCTTACCCATTTCTTCCGCGAACGGTACGCCCCAACCTTTTGTGGACGCACTCTTCTTAGCAACCTCCGGAATTAGCACCTCAGGTCTAACAGTCGTCGATATAAGCAGTTACTATTCATTCTTTGGGCAGGTTGTCCTGATGAGTATTTTCCAGATTGGCGGCGTTGGCTATATGACATTCATAATTTTTGTAGCTTACCTATTGGGAACGAGAGTTTCAGTTAGGGCCAGCATTATTGCTAAAGAGTCGTTAGCCACTGAGAGTTTTATTTTAGGCAGATTTTTTAAAGACGTTTTTCTCTTTACGCTGATCGTCGAATCCATCGGCGCTTTTATTCTGACAGTGTTGTGGATGAAAGAGTTTCCGCTCAAGCGTTCTATTTATCTTGGTATATTTCATTCTGTATCTGCATTCTGTACCGCTGGTTTTTCACTGTTTTCGAACAGCTTTATGAATTACAGGGATAATATTCTATTAAATATGACTGTAAATATCATTTCTATAGTAGGGGGGATAGGTTTCTTTGTGCTGATAGATGTTAAAAGATTTTTTGTCAAAGAGTTGAAAGATATACGCCCGAGAAAATTAACCTTACACAGCAAAATAGTTCTGTTGATTACACTTATTGTTATGACGGCTGGTACCGTAATAATCTTTGTATCTGAGAAATGGCCCGTTGCCATGACTTTTTATGACAGACTTATGGCCTCAGCTTTTCAGTCCATATCGGCTTCTACCACAGATGGATTTAACTCGATAGATATTGGCTCATTGTCTGCTACAAGCCTGACCATGTTGATAGTTTTAATGTTTATAGGCGCATCGCCGGGAAGCACGGGCGGAGGTATGAAAACGACTACCTTAGGCACGCTGTTGGGTTCGGTAAATGCATATCTAAACGGCAGGGAAAGTGTGAATGTATTCGGTAGAGAGATATCATGGGAGACTGTTATGAAGGCATTCAGCGTTTTTTGCCTGTTTATTGTAATAGCTTTGGCTGATATGCTTATTCTCGCTAATGTTGAGAAGTTTTCATATATCCGAATTTTGTTCGAAGTTATCTCCGCTTTGGGCAACACCGGGCTTTCAACAGGAATAACGCCGGAACTTACGTTTGTTGGGAAAATTGTTTTAACAATCACAATGTTTGTAGGGAGGGTCGGCCCCCTAACATTAAGTGCAGCGTTTATTGCGAAAGCCAAACCTCAAGCGTTTAGATATCCTACCGAAAATATTTTTATCGGATAATCATAAGCAATCTCCTTAAGGAACCCCTGCTCCCACCCGCCTTTTCTATAACAGTTTTCTATTCTTTTCGTTTTCTCGCAGCAGTTGACAATTAATTGTAAATTGTGTATATTTTAGGCATTACATAGTAAAAGATGGCTTTTCGCTAATTTTATCGGATGTAAGGGCGATAATTATAAAACAACAAACGGAGGCGTTATGGAAGAAAGACAGGACAGGCCGAGAGAAAGAACACAAATAATGACGCCAAAAGAGGTCGCGAAGTATCTGGGCCTTCACCTTACGACAGTTTATCGGCTTCTCGCGAAGAAGCAGATTCCGGCCACGAAGGTAGGCGGGCAGTGGCGCTTCAGGAAGGAATTTCTGGACCACTGGCTGGAACAGAAAATGAAATAATATCGGTAAATATATATCTTAAAAGGGCTTGACATAACTAGTAATTACAAATACAATATGCCGCTTTTAAGCAATTGTTTTTTGAGATAGTTTCTGCTATCATTACTTGTTGCGAGAGCACTACCACCACGTAAGTTCAAGTTATTGTTTGTCTCGCCTCATTAAATTCCGGTAGAATAACACTAGGAGACAGGAATCTATAAAAGTATTTCTGTCTCTATTTTTTATCCGTTCTTTGAAATTTTATGGTA
>JAQTRP010000057.1:7500-11900 GCA_028711765.1 Candidatus Omnitrophota bacterium
ATCCGCCAAGCAATGCGGCGGAAGATCTGACTTATATCGGTGGAACCCTAATCAAGCACCGAACGCTTGAAAGGGCAATACCGAGGGAAGATCGGGTTGGTGTTAAACGAAGAGCTAGCTTATATCGCGGGGTTTCTTGATGGTGATGGTTGTGTAATGGCGCAGCTTGTCCGCCGTAAAGATTATATCTACGGTTATCAAGTCAGGACTAGCATTGTTTTTTACCAGCATCAAAGGAATCGAGAAATTCTGCATTGGTTAAAAAGCCGGCTTAAGATCGGATATATTCGCCATCGGAATGATGGAATGGCCGAATATACGATAGTCGGTTTAAGAGAAGTTGATGGTATTTTAAAGATTCTCTTGCCATATCTTCGTTTGAAGAAAAGGTTAGCTGAACAGGTTATAAAGCTTGCCAAGGCTCATCCCGAAAAGATGACGCCTAAGAAATTAGTACGATTGAGTAAACTGGTTGACGATACAGCCAAATTCAATTACTCAAAGAAACGCACTAATACAAGCGATCGAGTTCGGTTATATCTTGAGAAAGCCAATCTGATCCCCGTAGAGACTGATTTGCCTTGTATTTAGGCGATGAGATAGCCCGAAAGGTTTAAAGCTATCACACGTCAGCCCCTCCTTGCGGCTAGCAAGAGGGTGAAGATATAGTCCATGCCGTTAGTAATAACGGGTTAACATGCGTGAGACAGTTCGGTCCCTATCTGTTGTGGGCGTAGGAAACTTGCAGAGGATCTCTTCCTAGTACGAGAGGACCGGAAGGGACGGACCGCTGGTGTTCCTGCTGTTCCGCCAGGAGCAGTTGCAGGGTAATCATGTCCGGAAAGGATAAGCGCTGAAAGCATATAAGCGCCAAGCCCCCCTCAAGATAAGGTTTCCCAATCTCTCAGAGGTTCAGAAGGCCACTCGAAGACTACGAGTTTGATAGGCAGGGAGTGTAAGAGCCGTAAGGCTTTAAGCTGACCTGTACTAATCGGCCGTTCGGCTTGACATTTGTTTTCCCTCTTTGTGCAGTTGTTGTTCTTTCTAACATATTTGCCGGTGACCAAGCTGGAGGGGCAACACCCGTTCCCATCCCGAATACGGCCGTTAAGCCCTCTGAGGCCGATGGTACTGCATTGGCAACGATGTGGGAGAGTAGGAAGTTGCCGGCTTAAAATAAAAATCCCCAAGACAATGTCTTGGGGATTTTTATTTTAGTTGTAAGCGGTAAGTTGTAAGTTATAAGTCAACCCTTAAATCGTCATTGCGAGGAGTCCGCTTTGAGCGGACAACGAAGCAATCTCTTCAAAGGTATCTCTTCCAAATGTGCGGGGTTCAACCCGTACCCCCCGGCCTGGATCACTTCGCTCCTTACAATATGTTGCCTCGTATTGAACGGTTTGATATACTTGAGGCGCCATAGTTGTTGAGGCCGTTTCTGCTTTAACTTTGAGATTAAATATATGACTATACTGGGGCATAAAGTCAGCTCGCATCGCCTTGCCGCGCTTGTTGACGGTGTCTTTGCCATCGTCATGACAATTCTTGTCCTGGATATCAAAGTGCCGCACGAGCCGGGTGTTTTGATGCAGATAGGCATTCAGCATTTTCTGGTGGGGCAGTTTCAAGATATTATGGTTTATATCATTACCTTCATTATGATAGGTTACATCTGGATTATCCATCATGGCGAGAGCCATGTTATACATTTTACCAATAGGACGCACATATGGCTCACAATCTTCTTCCTGATATTCGTCGCGCTCCTTCCGTTTTCGGCGTCTCTTGTTAACAAATTTCCGGGAGTGAGGATCGCGGAATTGTATTTTGCCACCCACATGTTTATTATAGGCGTGATCAGCTATATCAACTGGGTTTACATTACCAGGAACCGTTTGTTGATAGCACCGGAACTTACCGCGGAGCAGATTATGGCCGAGAAAAAGAAACTCGCGGTCCTTCCGATAGTATCGCTCGGCGCGATAGGAGTTGCGTTTATCTGCCCCTTTGTCTCTTCGTATACGCTTCTTTTAGCCCCCATAACTATGTCCATTATCGAATGGCATTGGGCTCTGGCTAAAAGTCCGGACATAGAGTGATAAAATTACCTACGGATACCGCAGGCGGAAGCCTGCGGAGGTGGCAGAAAACCACCACACGCTTCTGTGTGCAAAATGGCACGAACAAGGTTCTACGGATGCCCCACACGTAAGCGTGGGGAGGGAGAAGAGGTAATAGAAAACCGCCACACGCTTCCCATCCTTCGCTCTCTGAGCTGCGGAGGGCAGGCGCGTGGGGAATAGAATGAGGAGGTACAAAGTGAACGAAGTCCTGCGATGTATGTATGAACGTAAAAGTGTTCGCAATTACCAAGACAAACCAGTACCGGATGATGTGATTAATGAGCTTCTTAAGGCGGCGATACAAGCCCCCAGCGGGATGAATGAGCAGCCGTGGGGATTTGTCATAGTCAAGGACAGGGGGCTCCTAAAGGAAATGTCGGATTTCTGCAAGAAAAAGCTCCGCATTCTGCTTTTCTTAGCCGGTCTCGTCAAAAAATTCAAACCTGATGTTCAAAAGCGCCTTGTAGACAAGATTAAAAGCAAGGGACTCAATCTTTTTTATAATTCGCCATGCCTTATACTTGTATGTGCAAGAAAAAAGGCGATGTCAAAGATTCTCGATGCATCGGCGGCAGCTCAAAATATGCTTTTGGCGGCGCATTCCCTAGGTTTGGGCGGATGTTGGATAGGATTAGCCATGCCTTTGGACAACAACGAGAAGTGGCGTGAGCGGCTCGGTATTTCACGGGATTACATGATTGTGGCCCCTATTATTATCGGCTATCCCGATGACGCGTCCGTAAAAAGAGAGCGGCAAGAACCGTTAATCCTGAAGAAAATAGGATAAAAACTATGTCCTTCTCCGCCACAAATCTTGGCGGATCAGGATAAATTCGGCCATGCAATTTACGTTATTTTATTCCTTGCCTCACCGGCAAGCGGGCGTAAATTGCGGTCTCATTTATGTCTTGGATCCTTTTCGCGATAGGCGCGATGTGGCTCGCTGAAGGCCTTTTAGGATTATTTGCACCTGAAAAGGTACGCGGGATTTTGTCGGAGTATTTCAATACCTATTCTGTCCGTAGTATTTCCATCATCCTTTTCATTCTCGGCGGTTTTCTGATCGTCTCCGCCCACGCTTCGCGGATCCCCCTCATCATAGTAATATTCGGCTCCATCGTTATGATGAAAGGCGTAGGCGTGCTTTTTCTTCCCTTTAGGTGGGTAGACGGTCTCCTAAAGTGGTGGCTTAAGGCGCCCGATTTGTGGTACCGTGCATGGGCAGTCTTTGTGCTGTTTTTGGGCTGTTTTCTGCTTATTGTAAGGAAATGAAGGTTTGGGGGATTTCGAAAAAGTGAGCGTACCGGCTAAAACTTTGGGTGTTTTTTGTCGTAAATGATATCTAAGTAGCAAATTTGAGTATTGAGCCGTTAGTAATAAGGCATAAAAAGGGGGACAAAGCAATGATTACACGGCGAAGAAGCTTAATCGGCGTACTTATTTCGGCGGTACTGTTATTGGTCGTTGTCGGTTGCACAAAGAAAGCCGAGGAGACCAAGCAGACCGCGGCCCCTGCCGCTGTGCCTGTTACGGCCGTGGCTCCGACTCAGCCTGCGGCGCCGGCTGAGGCAAAAACAGTTGAGCTACGAGCGCGCGAAGTCGGATTTATTCCGGACGGCACGCAATACTGTGTTCATGATACGACCGTTGGGCAGAGAGGCACTATTCGCGGAACGTTCGACAACAAATCCAACGTTGCCGTGGATAATCTTAAGATATTAGTTGAGGTCAATGACAGGACCGTCGGCGAGACTGTTAAAAAACTGCGGGGCGAATCCATGAGTGAGTATCGCATTGAAAACTACGCCTTCAGTGAGACCGGGAGTCATACTATTCGGATGATTGTGGATCCGGAAAACGTGGTCTCGGATCCGGATAGGAATAATAATATCGTTGAAACTGTGGTTGATGTCATGCCGGAGGGGCAGACTGTGCCTATCGCACCCGCTCAGCCTCAAGAACCCGTTGTGCAATCCGCCGCTCCCTCGACAACCGTAATCAATATTACGCCGTCTAACATTGTTCCGTTTTGGTGGGGCAGTGGGGGTGCTGCGGGCGCAGGTGGAGCTGGTGGTGCCGGCGCAGGTGCCGGTGCAGGAGCTGGCGCAGGCGCTGGCGCCGGTGCTGAATCGCCGGAATTGGTAGCTGTCAGTGCTGAGTTTGTACCGCGGAATGGTCAGGCCCCAACTGCAGGCCAAGCGGGAGATATCCGCGGCGTTGTGAGAAATACCGGTGGCGTGGATTCGGGTCCCTTCCTTGTGGCATTTTGGGCTGAAA
>JAQTRP010000058.1 GCA_028711765.1 Candidatus Omnitrophota bacterium
CGTCTCAACGACGGCAGCAAATCAAGAAACTCTATTTTATTTTGTAACGCAAAATCCTGCAAAATCCTTTGCGCGTATGTTCGCGATTTATCCGCCAGCTGAAAATCGACCGGGGTAACTAACAAAATACAGCTGATGCCATTAGCGCGGCACAAATCAACTTCTTTCTGCATCCATTTTAAACATTCCTGCCAGGCCTTATGAACATTTTCGTCCTTAGGGATGTCTGCGGCTGCGTTCCAACCTAAATCGACCTCCTCTTTTACCGCTTTTCTTTTCAGATCGGCATTTGTCAAACTTCCGTATCTAATTTTTTTAGCAACTGTATCCAAGAAAACGTACAGGGCCGACTTATCCATTAAGAAATTATGCAGCCAACACGCATCGTCAATGTTGTGATAATCTATGCCCCTCCCGCCATACCGTCTAAAAGCCTTATAGGGTTCCACGAGATCGTTCGACACGAATTGAACAACGACAATGTCCGGCTTGAAAATTAAACCCCTTTTAAGATCATAATATTCTTGGAAGGGAGAATTCCCCGGCACCGCGGTATTAATAACCTCAAAGCGATAAAGTTTTATTTCCTCGTTTAACCGCCTTTCCAAGCATTTTGAGTAGGTATCTTCGGCGTCAACCCCATGGCCAAAGGTAACCGAGTCTCCAACCACTAATATTCTAACCGTGTTGCCTGTTTTAGTGACGGGGATTTCCGAATCACGATATCCGAATGAATTAGTCTGTACCAGCTTACCGGCGAACCTGCCGTCTTTTATATTGCTTTTCAGCTTATAAATTTTATCTTTGTCGTACTCAAATATATTCTTGCCGGGTGTATATAGAAAACGACATAGCAGCTCCGCAATAGTAAAAAAGGAGATGAATATCAATATAGCAAAAATGATATTTTTGACTATTTGATTTGGATAATCAGAATACTTCCGCATGACAAAACCTTATAGAAGGTTTTTGTTACAACTTCCCGGCCATAATCCTATGAATTTCCCAGAATATGCCCGAGTAAAGCCCGCACCAGACTACCGCGCACAAGAGAGAGCAGGGGATCAAGTAGAAATAGATCCTCTTCCTGTCAATCCCCAGCATAAGCATCAAAACCGCGGCGACCATCGGCCCTAAAAACACCGCCGTATTGGCAATTGCGAGCACCTGCCCGCCTTTCACCGCCGCTTTCGCCCGTCCGGATAATTCCTTCTCCTTCTCAAGGAGCCAATCACGGAAGCGGCCAATACTGCGGGAGCCCGACGAGACATAAAGCACAATCCATGCCAGGGCAAGCGTAACTGCTGTCACAATCACCGTACCCCACACAAAACCGAAGAACTTAACCACTAAAATCAGCCACCCTTCGGCGAAGATATACCACAGAGCGGTAAGCGTAATACCGCCCGCCCAGCATAAACCTCTCTTGACGGTTTCTCCCCAGCTCATCGATGTCCCTTTCTAGAAATAAATTAAGCGCTGTGTCTTAAATTCTACTCTTGTCTTACACTTAAGTCTCACCGTCGTAGCCAATCGTTCTCCTGTCGACGCCCAAGAGAGGCCTTATGCCTATCATGCTGAAAAACAAACTGTTGCTCGTAATCTTCTCAACGGGCCTTACCTCCTTCAAGTGTCTCAGCATAAAGAAACTCACCAAAAACCTCAATATGAAAGAAATCACTAAAAGCGACAGAATCTTGTACCCAAAAAGAGGAGGCAATTTCTGGAGTAGAAATCCACCCGTCAGAGCGCCCGCGCCGATAGCCAAACCGTTAAGGACGTTAAAATACGCTATACATCTCGTTCTCTTCGCCGGCGTTACCGCGTCATAGATAAAATTTGAAGTACACAGATTAAAACCGGCCCAGACAAATCCGGCGAGCACCTGTATTAAAAATAAGTATAGCGGCGAGCGGCAAATAACCCACAAGAAAGGAAGCACCGCGATTATATATGAGGTAGACCTGATAACTTTCAGGTTACCGACTTTGTCCGCGTGGCGCCCCCAGCGGCCCATCGTGAAATATATCGTCAGGGTAGCGGTAATAGTAATCAGCGTATAAAGAATGTAGCTGAACGAAAGATCTCTCAGCATCAACACCACGAAGAACGGGGCCGCGAGGTTGACCGAGAAACTCATCAACGAGACAAATAACACAAACTTCGCAAAATTGCTTTCGCGGATACGCGCCAGAAAATCGATCAGGGTAAAATAGTGCTCCCTTTTGTGCTCCTGGTGAGGCTCGCGCATCTTAGTGAGAAAATACCACGAGGCCAGCCTAAAAATAAACGCGAGGCCGAAAATAATCGTGAAACCGTAAAAGACGTTAAATTTCTTCGTTGTATTAAGAATAAGACCGGCCAGAAGACTCGCGCCAACCAAAGCAAAACCAAGCGTCTTATTTCTCCACCCAAAATACTCTCCGCGCTTACGCTCCGGAACCAAATCCGACATCAGGCTTCCCCACGGAGGCAGGACAACGGCTCCGAAAGCGGTGAAGGAAACGGCTAAGGCAATAAAAATACCTATATTCGCGTTTCCACGAAAAGCTATTACAGCGATGGGGAGAAGAACGAGGGCCTGCAGGAGAACGAAGGCATTTATAATCTTCCGGCGGGACTTCATTCGCTCTGCAAAGTCGGCGCTGCCGAGCTGCGCGACTGAAGCAAAAAGATTGGGAAGCGCACTCAGTATACCGACCTCGCCCACCGTGCCGCCAAGCGCGAGAAGGAACGGGGTAAAATAATCCTGAGTGAAACCGGTTGTGCCGCTCGCGAATATGCCGTCAAGCAGTGAAAATCGCAGGCTCTTTCTTACTTGTTCTCTGCTAAGATTACGTTTCATCCCGCTCTCTCTATTCTCCACCTGCGGAAAGGTCTTCTACGTATTAAGGTTTATTCGAGGGATTTGGCGTGCTCCTGCAGTTCCATAATCTTCATCGAGATCAGCTTATCCAACGCTCTGCGTTCTAAAAAGCCAGCGAGTTTATCGCCTTTTTCAACTACCGGCAGATAATTAAGATCGTTGTCGTCCAAAAGCTCTTTCGCGACGGACAGGGGTGATTTTGGATTAACAGTAGTTTCATACGGTTCTATAATATCAACGGCCACTACCAGATCGCTCAGCCCGGTCGCCACAAAGGCGTGCCTTATTCCATCAACGCTTACTATGCCAAGCATGCGTTTATCGCCGGCCACCACCGGATAATAGTAATTGTTGCTTTCGCTAAAAACACGCAAAATAGCAGGCAGCTTCATGTCTTCCGATATCAAAGGATAATTGGCATCCATAACATCCTCAACTTTATATCTTTGAATCAGGTCTTCCTCGGTAACATTCAGGCCGACTTCTTTCGCTTTTACGACCGCCAATTTCGTCAACGGCGGCCCTATGAGCTGCACAACAAACGTCGTTGCTGTAATAACTATGATTATGGCATTGCCTATCTGATCCGGAAACGCCTGTGCCGCTACGATAGATAACCCTATGGCGACTCCGGCCTGACTGAAAAGACACAAAGGAAGATACTTCTGTACGGATTCCGGCATCTTGGAAATACGCGCCCCTAAATTCGCTCCGATGCTCTTCCCCGCGCTCCTTCCTATAAGATAAACAAGCGCGAGAATTATTATCGGCAGAGACATTTTGCTGACATCAAGCTTTGCTCCAACAAGAACAAAAAACAGGATATAAATAGGCGGGGTAAATCCTTCTACAAGCTCAAACATTTTCTTATTCGTTTCGGGCGCGTAATTAACGATGATCATTCCCAGCGTCATAGCGGCCAGCAGCATATCCACGTGAAGAGCCAGGGATAGACCCAGCGCGAGCGAGACTGTACCTAAAGAGAAGGCAAGGATTTTCTCTCTTTGGGTATGGAGCTTAAGGATTTTTATAAGCAGCCATCCTGAAGCTACGCCTATAATAATCGACCCGCCGATCTCATAAAGCGGCTGGTTTAACAATTTGAACATGCTTTCATGCGCGTGGCCGATTAACCGGGACGCTATACTTGAAGCGAAAGCAAAAAGCAAAAGTGCCAGCCCATCATCCAGCGCCACTATGCTTAACACTGTTCTCGTTAAAGGACCCCGTGTCTTGTATTCCCAGAGTACATCTGTGGTGGCCGCAGGCGCGGTGGCCGAGGAAATGGCTCCCAAGAGCAGCCCAAGGGCGCAGGCCAATTTAACGTCCTTAAATATAAACATTCCCAGCACACTTACAAAGATAGATACCAAAATAAACGAGGTTACGCCCTCAAACATCAGAACATTGACAAGCTGCCTTCCGTGCTTAATGAAAACCTCTTTCTTGAGTTCCCTGCCAATCATAAACCCAATCAACCCTAAAGCAAAATAATTGAACGGCTGAAGCGCGGTAAGCACTTCTCTATCAATGATTTTCAAACCGGAAGTTCCGATAATAATCCCTATGGTAATATAGCCTACAACCTGAGGAATCCGCAATTTCTGGAAGATGCGGCCGCCTATAGTCCCGCCAAACAGGGCCAGTCCCAGAAGAAACAGGATGTTTATATGGAGAGAAGAAAACTTACCTAAAACAGCACCTATGGATTCAAGCATAATTTATCCTATTCCAAATTCTCTTTTCTCTCCGCTCACTACCTGCCACTCGCTACTTTCTACTTGGGTATCTGTTCGCCCCTTAAAATGGAAGGGAGCGGAGAGGAATCAATCCTGAGCCCGCCGTCGTGCTCTATCTTTATCGTATAAATTGTGCCGGGTATAAACATTGTGCCCGGCGCCTCTATCTGGGCATTCTTTATTCCCATCTTCTTCGCCTCTTCGGGCCTCAGGGCATACTCCCAGAATTTAGCCCAAAGCCTTTCTTCGAAGGTATCTTTAGTGTTTTCTACCTTGTAGCCCGCCGGTATTTCCCCCACCTTTGTTATCTCATACTCCCGGGTGTTGGCGCCATCGAGCATAAATACCTTCCAAAATAAATAAGCGCTCTTGCCTCTGAGCTTATCGCCCCGCCTTATGTGTATATCCTCAAACCTTATAACAAACGACTGAAACTGGATTATATTACCGGCAAAAGTAAAATACCTCGGCTTGAGGGAATTTCCGTGGGCGTCATACTCGAGGAATTTAATCGTGGTCATCGTCTTCGCGGCAAACTCATCATAATTGACGCCCGTGACCAAAACCTCGGCTATTCTCGTATCCGCCTCGAGCCTCGCGATAATTTCTTTCAGCACTCGGTTTTCATGAAAGTATTTGAACCAGAGATGGCAGAAAAAGACAACTCCGATAATACTCAAAAGCAAAATAGCCAAGTAAACCAGTTTTTTCATATTGAATCCGCCTCAATGTACGAAATACAACACAAAAATACCGGTCAATACGGTAACTATAGTAAGCGGCAGGCCCACCTTAAGATACTCGAGGAAACCCACCTTGACCTCGCCTCTAACCGACTCAAAAACTATTATATTAGCCACAGACCCTATAATAGTCAAATTACCGGCCAATGTCGATGACATTGCAAGGGTAAGCCAGAAAAGCTTGGGATTAGCAACGCCGCCGAATACCTTGGAAATAAGCACAACCGCCGGAACGTTGCTGAGGATATTGGACAATACGAGCGAACCGACGGACAAATTGACAATCTGCGATAGCTCACCCCCGCTCAAGTGACGGCCGATGTAATTAAAGATCGCCGAGGTAATGCCGGATTTCTCAACCGCGTTCATAACGATAAAAAGCCCCGCGAAGAAAAGCAGCAGAGTCCAATCGACTTCCTCGAGTGCCCTTCTCGGCTTATCGGCGCCGGCCAATATAAGAAAACACCCGAGCGTTATCGCTATCGCCGAAGGGTTATAACCCAACGACAAAAAGACAAGCAGTAAAACAACCGCCGCAAAGGAAACAAAAAGAAGCCGCTTTTGAATAACGGGCACGGTAGTTACAACAACGCTGATGGGCCGCGCGGCGATCTCCCGCCTATAAATAGAATATATGATGAGAAAGTTCAGTATAAGGCCAATAAAAGTAACCGGCGCCAAAACCTTCAGGAACTCGAGAAAATGGATTCCCGAATGAAGACCTATCAGCATATTCTGCGGATTTCCTATAATCGTCATGACGCTACCTATATTTGAAGCGGTAGCCAAACCTATAAGATAGGGGACCGGATTAAGCCCTGAGCGCTTCGTAAGTCTCAGGACTATGGGGGCAAAGAGAAGGCAGATCGTGTCGTTCATAAATAGGCTCGATAGAAGCCCCGAGGAAATAATTACAAAGAAAAGGAGCGACGCCGCAGAAGCCGCCTTTTTAAGTATGAAATTTTCGACCACCTCAAAGAAACCGGAAAGCTCCGTATAAGCAACGATAATCATCATGCCCAGGACAAAAAGAATCGTATTTAGATCGATAGCGGCGTAGGCCTCCTTAAGACTTATCACACCAAACAATACCATGGCGACAGCGCCGATAAGGGCACCCGCAGACCTGTTGATATGAAGCTTAGGGAGGCGCTGGACGGCGATAACAACGTAGGTCAATATGAATATTATGGAGGCTTTGATCATATTATAGGGCGAGAAAACGGACTTGTAATTCTCAAACTTTCCCACAAAACACCGCGAGCCCCGATTGGAGTCTTTCTAACCGAGGCTCGCAGCGATAAAAACCAGCAAATTACGTTAATAGCTTGTTCCCGAACTCGTCTCCGAAGCTACCTTCTCTTCGGCCGCGATAAGATGCGATTTCAGTTTATTCCAAGTCCTTGGCCCGACCTTGCCGTCAACGGCAAGTTTATTCGCCTTCTGAAATGCCCTTATTGACGCTTTTGTCTTAGGGCCTAGGTCGCCGTCAATCTTGCCCTGATAAAAACCCGCGTTCTTAAGCGCGAGCTGGATATCTTTCGTTGTCGGATTATCGGTTGCCGTCTTCGGCTCGGAAACCGCTGTCTGGCCCGCGGCCGGCTCCGGCGCCATTAATCCTTCCTGAGGAAGGGCCTCTTCCTGCGAACTTTTCTGCCAGCTTTCTTCCTTTGTGCCGCCTTGGCTTTCCTCAACCGATTGATTTCCAGCCTCAGTCATAAAATCGCGGGACTCGGCTGTCGCCTCTTTATCTTCCACTTTCTTCGTGCAACCCACGAGAGGCACGAGAGACAAAAGTAAAAAAAGAACAATAACGGTACGCAGCATCTCTTTGCTCCTCCTATTTATAAAATGTTATTGAAATAATGTTACCTTCTAATTTCGGCTGTTTCGGCCTCTTTCTTGATAGCGGAATTCCTCCTTTCTTTCTTCCCCTCGCCCGGAAATTCGCCGGTCCAGCAGTATAAGCACAACTTCTCCTTCGGGAGACCGATAGCGCTAACCATATCATCCACTGTCTGATACCTCAGGGTGGTAACGTCCAAATCTTTGGTGATCCATTCTATCATCTTTTTATACTTTGGGGAATTATGATTCACATACTCGGAAACATCCTTAATATCGTGCCCTTCGATCGCGCGGATGGCCTTACGGGCGGCGAGCTCTTGGATACTGCGAGTGGATATGTTAAACCTGCATGGAAACATAAGCGGCGGGCAGGCCGGCCGGGCGTGAATCTCTTTTGCTCCCGCGTCCCAAAGCTTTTTTATTGTAAAATTCTTAAGCTGTGTCCCCCTAACGATTGAATCCTCGCATATAACAATTCTCTTCCCTTCGATAATATCCTTAATCGGAACAAGTTTCATCTTGGCGATCAAATCGCGCGTCTCCTGCGAAGGCGGCGTGTAACTCCTGCCATAGCCCGCCGTATACTTAACGAGCGGGCGCCTGTAAGGCTTACCGGATTCCTGCGCGTAACCTATGGCATGCGCCACGCCTGAATCGGGAACGCCGGAAACAACGTCTATCTCAATATCACGGTCGCGCCTTGCAAGACACCGTCCACACTTTTCCCTGACTATCTCAACGTTAATCCCCTCGTAAGTTGACGCCGGAAACCCCGTGTATATCCAAAGAAAGGCGCAGATTTGCTTTACACCGTCTCCGGAATGCTTCTCTTCTATGCCTTTTTCGTTTATAAGGACAATTTCTCCCGGCTTAAGATCCTTTACGATCTCGAAACTGTTATTCGGAAAGGCGCTTGTCTCGGTCGTCACCGCCCAAGCATCAGAACGGCGCCCGATTACCAGCGGCGCATAACCGTATTTATCGCGCGCGGCATAAACCCCGTCTTTATTAAGCAAAAGTAGCGAGCAAGAACCTTCTATCTTTGAAAACATCTTCTCGATACCGTCAACCAGGCTATCCCCCTGGCAGATTAATTTGGCTACAAGCTCGGTCGCGTTGACCGCGTCCTTGCTTACCTCGGAAAAAGACGCCCCCTCTGCGAGAAGTTCCTCGGCCAATTTTTTGCTGTTCTCTATAAGTCCGTTTGTCACGATGCAAAAAGGACCGAACTTTGACTTCAGGTAAATCGGCTGCTCCTCAAGCGCGCTGATGACACCGATGCCTTTATTGCCCCGCATCGTGCGGTAATCACAGTAAAACTTGGACTTAAACTGGCTCCAGCTTATGCTGTGAATCTGGCGCACAAAATCCTTTCCTAGGATAGCCATACCACCGTATTCCGTCCCGAGATGCGAATGGTAATCCGTCCCGTAGAAAAGAATCTCGGCACAATCCCCCTTAGAAGCCACTCCAAAAATGCCGCTCATCAGTTACCTCCGCTTCCGCTTACTATTAAATAGATAATCGAAACAATCCCCAAGATAAAAACCACAGCGCCCATTAGACGGGTGTTTCTCAGTTCCTTTGGCATAGAAACAGGCTCGACCTTCCAGTTGATTAACCTATAGAAAACTATCTGCATATCGATAAACGTCTTCGGCCTGAACAAAACTAAAAGTCCGAAAGCCGTCACCAGGACGGCGATCGTAATCTGGATGCAAAAAGGGCAGATATTGCACCCGCTGCAGCTACATAATTTCGATAATAAACAATTCAAGGTTCTGTCCTTTAACGAGCGCGCCTTTACGTACCTGGTACCGGATTAATGGAACCGGTACCAGGTACGTAAAGGCAACCCTGACTTATGAAACCGCTTCCAGGTGCCTAAAAAACTTGTGGCTTCATTTACCAGATTTTCCACCATGGCCTGGACTTCCTCATGCCCCAAAGCCCAAGTTTTGCCGCCCTGGCTTGTCTTTCAAGATCCAAAAACTCTTCCTTATATTTATAAGGGAAATAACGGATTGCCTCGCCGTAGCCCAATCTCACAATCTCACGATTAAGAAAAGTGCCGTCCGGAAGATATATATAGGCGAGCCGCCGGCCGTACTTGTCAAACTCTTCATTTTCGCCCTCAAGCCTTACGTCTTTGCCCTCCGCCATCCTGCGCGTGAAGTCCTTCGCCTCTTCGGCGTAATAATCGCTCCTCCTCCTGCGCGCCGATTTAACCTCGGGCGTATCCACGCCGATTAAGCGGACACGCTGGTTATTATCAAGGATTACGGTATCGCCGTCTATAACGTACCTTACCCTCTCGGCGGACGCGATACCAGGAAAGAGTAGTATTATACCCGCAAAAATCAAAAACAAACGTGAAAAATAATGTTTTTTCATACTGGACAATCACCGTTTTATCCGGCGATTTCTGTCTTCAACTCGCCTAATATACCGCCGGAGACTTCTACGACATCCTCCGGCTTTAAGAATTTCTTGTTGTTCTTATTGGAGGCGATTAAGGATGAAAGCTTCTTGAACCGGTCAAAACGAAACAGATCGGCAAGCCACGCCTTCCATCCCGGAATCTGCATAGCCACTCCGCCGGGAGTGCCCATCAACACAATATCGCCTTTTCGCGGAGGCATGTCGGGATATTTCTTATATATAAAACTAAGCATTTCGCGAGGCGTATACATCATATCACTCGTCGATTCTTTCTGCCTTAGCTCGCCGTTCACTTTTGTAACAATGACAACGCGGAGAATAGAATCGGGTTTCTCGGCCGGCGGCACCCACATCTTAGCGCCCACAGGCAGAAATCCAGGAAAACTTTTAGACACACCCCAGTAATCGTAACGATTGGGCATGCCCTCGCCTAAGACGGCGATAGAGCGTGCACTGAGATCGTTCGCGAGAAAATAACCTATTTTAGGGGAATAATCGGGATTATTTACTTCGCTCCAGTCCACATCCTCTAATAAAACAAAGGCGAGTTCTCCTTCGTAATCCAGAAGCGGCGGCAGGTCTTTAAACTTTTTATCCACGATCCTGCCTAGGCCGGGCTCGATGCCCTCACAAGAAGCGATCAGGCGCTCGCGATCCGGAATAGGAACGGGCGCACCGGTTTTGTTGAGCGAAACGAGATCTTTCCTGAAAACAGGAGGCGGCTCGCCCGCATCAAAACGGGAACCGGTCTCTCTAAGGTGTTTCGCGTAGGTAAGCCCGAGGCCGTAGATATGTTCCGGTTCGATCTCGAGGGGAAGCAATTCGCCTTCGGATTTTCCGCTCCATAAATGGACGAAATCCGCCGGCCTAGGCTTTTGAGCGAAGGGATTAAGTTCCGCGCAGCCGCCCGCCCACAAGCATGCCGAAATGATCAGAAACAAAAAGAGTGTTTTTCTTTTCATTTTCACCGTTAAAACTTACTTAAATACATATCCCGTATTTTTGGACCAGAAGAGGAGGTCGAGCTCCTCAAGCGGGATTCCCGACTTTCTAGAAAACCAGCGCATCCTATCCTCGATATCGAGGTATTTCTTTCGGCTGAGAGAGGCTGGAATTTCATCGATGATTCCATACCGCTTTAAGTTCCTGAGTATGTGGACATCGAGAATGGCAAGATCTTTACCGCGCCCGATATTGCGCAGGAAATGGCTCGCTTCCTTGTAGCCCAGGCCCTTGATATTCGAAACCAGCCATTCCCTCGTCCTGAGGGTATCGCCGGAAGCCAGCTTGTCTTTTACCTTGAGGCCTCTCGAGTTTGTGAAAATCCGGCGGGCCCCGATGAGATATTCCGCCTTTTTATTGTGAAACCTCGCGGAACCCTTCAATACCTTTTTTATGGCCCGCGCGCAGCCGCTAAAGAGAAGGCCTGATTTCCTTAAATTCCGAAGCGCCCTGTCGCACGAGACGGCCTTAGACTGCGGCGTCAATAAACAGAAACATAATTCTGAGAATATATCTTTATCGCCGGCTCTTTGCGTTCTCCTGAATTCGGCGAGTCTGTCTTTTATTTCCTTTCTCTTCTTTCTGTACTCAAGTAAAAGATCTCTCATTTAACTAATGTCATTTCTTTTGGCTTATGTACCTAAACGCCGAGAGAGCGGCCTTGGAACCTTCGCCGGCGGCAATAATTATCTGCTTCTCCGGCACATCGGTCACATCGCCCGCCGCGAAAATACCGGGCACGTTCGTTTCGTTATATGAATTCACTTTAATCTCGCCAAGCTCGCTCTTTTCAACTTCATTCGCGAATTGCGAATTCGGAATAAGCCCGATCTCCACAAAAACACCCTGGACGGGAATTGTCTCCTCGCGCTTGTCGGTCTTAACCTTAAGTGCGTTTACCATCTTATCGCCGAGGATGGCGGTAACCTGAGAATCATTCAAAACGGTCACTTTGCCGCTTTCGGCAATTTTATCCCGTATTATCTTGTCACCGCCGAGCGATTGCGTGATATTTATAACGTGAATATGGTTGGCAATCCTGACAAGTTGAAGTGCCGTGTCCAAAGCGGAGTTGCCGCCCCCGATAACCGCGACATCCTTGCCCTTAAACAAAGGTCCATCGCAGGTAGCGCAATAGGTAAGCCCCTTGTTCTTGAATTCCTTCTCGCCGGGCACGTTAAGCTC
>JAQTRP010000059.1 GCA_028711765.1 Candidatus Omnitrophota bacterium
GTTCAGGCAGTCGGGAAATTGCCTATCGATCTTAGGAAAAGCACTATCGCTCTTCTTTCACTTTCAGGGCATAAACTTCACGCCCCGAAGGGAATAGGAGCTCTTTATATAAGGCGCGGCACAAAGTTTACGCCCTATATGATCGGCGGACATCAGGAGCACGGCCGGCGGGGCGGCACGGAAAACGTTCCTTCAATTATAGGCCTTGGCGTCGCGGCCGGATTGGCGAAGGAAAGGATCGGTGAAGAAAATACGAGGGTAAGGAAACTTCGCGATAAGCTTGAGAGCGCTTTACTCAGCAAGATTCCGGACGCGATACTTAATGGCGTTAAGGATGAGAGGCTTCCCAATACGACGAGTATCAGTTTTTCCTATGTTGAGGGCGAGTCGATATTGCTTCATCTAAACGAAAAGGGAATTTGCGCCTCAAGCGGTTCGGCATGTACAACCGGTTCTCTCGAGCCTTCCCATGTCTTGCGCGCTATGGGCGTGCCTTACACTTCCGCTCATGGATCTATCCGTTTTAGTTTGAGTTACTATAGTACAGAGGAGGAAATCGACTTTATTATAGAAACATTGCCCGGCATTATCCAAAATTTGCGTTCGATCTCGCCTTTTAGCAAAAGGACTTCATGCAACGTTAAGTTACACATCGATGATAAAAGTGGAGGCCGAAATGAATGAGTCAAAGAAGCTGGAAAAATTAGAAAAACTTTACCGCAGCATTCTTTTGGAATTAGGAGAAGATCCCAAGCGGAAAGGTCTTGAAAGGACGCCTGAGCGTGCCGCTCGCGCATTGCAGTACCTTACAAAAGGTTACGAAGAGGACGCGAAAACCGTTCTCAATAAGGCTATTTTTAAAGAACGTTACGATGAAATGGTGGTGCTTCGGGACATTGAGCTTTTCAGTTTGTGCGAGCACCATCTTCTTCCTTTTTACGGAAAGTGCCATGTGGCGTATCTTCCAAACGGTAGCGTGGTGGGGTTGAGCAAGATTCCGCGTATCATCGATATCTACGCGCGCAGGCTCCAGGTTCAGGAGCGGCTGACCTGTCAGATTGCGGACTGCCTGATGGAAATGCTTAAGCCTAAAGGGGTTGCGGTCGTTATCGAGGCGCTCCACCTTTGCATGGTGATGCGCGGTGTCCAGAAACAGGAAGCGATTTGCGTTACAAGTTCTATGCAGGGAGCCTTCAGGCGGGACGACCGCTCGCGCGCCGAGTTCTTGAGCCTAATCAAAAAGTCCTAAGCCTTCGCTAATTCCTCAAGCCTTGCTTCTAATTCCTTTATTTTTTTCTCGAGTTGGTGGACTTTCTCGGTAGTTTCCGCGATCCTTAACTGGGCGGCGAATTGCTTGCGCATTTCCTCGTATGGACGGGCGGGAGAACCGAAGTATGTGGCCTCAGGCGGTATCTTTTTCCCTGTCGGAAGGCCTGCTTGGGCGCCCACGGTTGCGCCGTCTCCTATTTCGCAGTGATCAGCCACTCCGACCTGGCCCGCGAGCGTCACGCGATTTCCTATTTTTGAGCTTCCCGATATGCCGGTGTGCGCCGAGATTGCCGAGTGTTCGCCGATCTCAACATTGTGGGCGACCTGGACAAGATTATCAATTTTTGTGCCTTTTTTTACTATCGTAGATCCGATCGTCGCCCTGTCAATAGTAGCACACGCCCCGATTTCCACATCGTCTTCGACGATCACATTGCCCACCTGAGGAATTTTTTCCTGGCCTTTGGTTGTCACCACGTAACCGAAGCCGTCCGCTCCTATCACCGCTCCGGAATGTATGATGACGCCGTTTCCGATACGGCAGCGTTCATATATGGAAACATTGGGATGGATTATTGTTTCGTTGCCGATTACTACATCGTCATCAATGAAAGCGAAAGGCAGAATTACACTGCCCTTGCCGATTACCGAACGTTCTCCGATATAGGCAAAAGGCGCGATGTGGGCGCCCTGTGAGACCTTTGCGCTTTTTGCTATACAAGCCTTATCTGACATAAGAGGTTCGAACTGCCGTGCCGGATGAAAAACCCCGAGAAGTTTCGCCCATGAAAGCTTCGGATTTTCTACGAGAATAAGCGTTTTTTTCGATGAGGAGGCATCCTTGGGGGCAATTAGGCAGGCAAGTTTTGTCGCCTCGGCTTCCGGAAGGAGTTTTTTATCGTTTACAAAGGCTATAGCGCCTTCTTTGGGCGTGTCTAAGCTGGCTACGCTTTCGATAGAGAGGCTGCCATCGCCCTGTACGATCCCGCCGATTATAGTCGCAATTTCTTTTATGGTTTTCCTCATAATGCCCTCAATTATATAGACCCCCCTCCGCCTTGTCAATTTTTATGCGTATTGCGGAATGGCCGGTTTTACTGCTTGGACATCAAGACGACTGGAACTGATCCTTATCAGTTCTATTTTCGTAGGGTTATATTTAATTTGAATCAATTCGTGCTTTTGTATTATACTTAACTCGAGGTTTAGCCTAAGTTTAAGAAAGCGGGGTTTTCTGCCGATATGTCTATGGAGGTTTAAAAAAGGGGGATGATGATGTCTTCTGTGAAGGAAAAGGTTTATCAAATTTTGTTTCTTGCTGTATCGGTTACGGCAATTTTGTTTGGTTTCTTTCTTTTCGGCAATGAGTTCAGGAAGGAAGCTTTTAAAATAAGCACCTATTATTTCCTTCTCTTTTCTTTTTTTGTCTGGCTTGCCCTCGTACTTAAAGACATATCTTTCAAGAAAGAAAATTTAATCAATTTTTGGAAGGACAACTGGCCGGGTGTTTGCTTATCTTTGTCGTTGGTCATTTTGTTTTTCGTCTCTGTCCAACCTCAATTTAGGGTCGTTGACGATGAGCCAAACATCGTTAATCTTTCCAAGATGCTTTTTCTAAACCGCACCGCCGACCATACCTACCAAGGTCTATGGTTTTATAACGGTTATCACTCCTTAAGTAACGGTGTTTGGAAGCGGCCGGCTTTCTTTTCATTTCTGATTTATATTGTGCACACACTGAGGGGCTATTCAGCCTATAACGGTTTTGTTGTTAATTTCGCCGCGACCCTTTTTGTTTTTGTGAATATCTACCTATTGATAAAAAACATTTTCTCGCACAGGGTCGCGCTGATAACGCTTATTTTGACCGCTTCGTATCCGGTAGTTTCGTTATGCGCGACTTCTTCAGGTTTTGAGGTTGCCAATTTGCTTTTCTTGCTTCTTTCTATGCGTTACCTTTACGATTACCTTCTGGATAAGACGACACTAAAATTAAACAAACTTATTTTTACCTTGGTGCTTCTTGCGCAATGCCGTTATGAGTCTGCCGGTTACGTTATTATAGTTCTCGCAATAGCTTTTCTGGCCGAATGGAGGCGTAGCCTTAACAATATATCTTTACTGACTGTTGTAACGCCTCTCCTTTTTTTGCCGGTCGCTTGGCAGCGCGTGTTTGCGTGGGGGTGGCACAATCAAGGCGAAAAAGCCTTGTTTAGCCTGAGTTACCTTCAGGCGCATATTCAGGATTTCCTGCGTTTCTTTCTGCTGCCCGGCAACGCAAGGCCGGTAGCTTTTGCAGTAGATTATATTGCGATAGCAGGTTTGGCTTATTCTCTTTGGGTTTTATGGCGTAGCTGGACCGGTGTTTCCCGTAACGAAAAGCTGTTGTTTTATGCAAACTTGTCTGTGCTTATATTTTATCTATTTGCAATTTTAACTGAGCTTTTTGGTAACATTGACCACCCCGTGGCTTTCCGTTTTGCTCTGGTGTTTATTCCGTATATCGCTCTCATGGCGGCTCTTTTATTGGATTTTGTAGCGCGCAAACTGGTTTTACAATGGTACCTCGTAGTTTTCCTTATCTGTTTGTTTGCTCATTATCATTCTACGGCCGTCAAGAATGAGTACGTGAATAGAAACGTGTTTTGCAGGTCATACATAAGAAACGTGGATTTCTTGAAGAAGTATGCGGCGGATAATCATAATGGAAATATGTTGGTAATTGCAATAAAACCAAGAATGTATGTCATACATCGCGGTATCGGATCAGTGACTTTTGACTATGCGAATAAGCATAAGGATAGAATTAAAGAGTATCTCGAGAGCGGTCTCGTGAACGATGTAATAGTCATACAATGGGTGGACCTGAAGGATGGCAAGCCGAAGGAGGGCACGGACATTGACAGTTCTTTCGTTCTGGAAAAGTTGTTTGAAATAAGAGAGAGAGGCGATCTCATTGTGCGGTATTCAAAGATTACCGGTTTCAATTAAGGATTTAGAATTTTGTAAGGACCCGCTTCTGAATTACCGATATGATTTCTAGGACCAAAACCGATCGGCTAAATTTTAAAATCAGTCATATATAGGCAGACTAAGTTCGTGCAAGCTTTTGGCGGAGAGAAAATGTGTTTGACTACGGCAAGAAAGTTTTTCTGCCAGGTATTGTTCTGTGCCCTGATCGCCGCTTCTTTATTATCGGTATTTTATGGGAGTTACTCCGTAATTAGGTTCGGTGTAGTGGGACATAAGGGGGTTTCTATTTTTTATGATTCTGTGCACGCAGCCAGGCATTTGTGGAATCGGGATAATAGGAGACACCGGTGTTCTTACCATACGGTGTCGGGTTACAATCGCCTTTACAAGGCGCTGAAGGAAGAAGGGTATAAAATTCATGCCGAGACGTATAATAACTTCGATAGAAATACATTAAGCAAATACGACATTTTTTTTATAGGAGAACAAACATTTCAAGCCCGCTTTATGTCGCCCAAGGAGCGCCAGGACCTGATTGACTGGGTCAGTGGCGGGGGCGGTCTTTTTATGATTGTTGAGCATAGCAATGCCAATGGCATAGCAGAAATAGTTAATTTGATTTGTAAGGATTTGCCCGTTAAGGCTAGAAACGACAGCATCTTAGATTTGCGTAAGAAGGGTCGGGGTTGTTCAACATGGATTAGCTTCTCGGCTATTAAGGAGCATCCTGTTACAAAAGGGGTAAATGAGATTTTGTTTTGTAACGCCGCTTCTCTTGATACCCCATACGGTGTATTGTTTTCCTCAAATACTTCGTGGTCGGACAAACCTAAATGTAATTTGAAGCAGGATCCGGATGAAATTACAGGTCCCCTTTGCGGTGCGGCAGCATTCGAATGGGGCAAAGGGAAAGTTGTAATAGTTTCCGATCATAATTTTTTGTCGAACCCTAACTTGTATTGGGGCGATCACTACCGTTTTTTGATGAACTGTATGGAGTGGCTTGGGGGCAAACGCTTTAATGTTGATTTTTTATGGTTTTGCGTGGGCGTAGGTGTATTACTGGTAATAGGATTTGCGAGTAGAAAGTTTCCCCATCTTTTTTGCATCTCGTTTGTTACTATCTTGGCTTCCGTTGTAGCGGTTTGTTTGATTGTCTGTATTTTTTATGTTTCGGGACCAAGGCACTATAACTTTTTCGTTTATACCGGAAATGATTCAGACACGGATTATATGTCTAAAGGATTAGGAGGAGGTTATTTTACTTTATATGGTCAATGGACTAAGGAACCGCAGCTCAGGCCTTGGGCATCAGGTGTGTTAAAGAAAGACTGCAATGCTTTGTTTCTTGCTTCTCCGCGGCAGCCATTTTCTGAATCTCAAATGGAGATTATTGATAGCTATCTCGCCAGAGGTAAGAACGTGGTTTATTTGGCCACGGCAGCTTCGCTGAAGTCGGATGCAGGCAGGCAGTTATGCCAAAAATATGGTTTTGAGGTTTGTTTCGAAGATAAGCTTAGAATGAAAAGCACAAAGTCTTATAACGTTGTCGGGCCGCGGGAGTTGACGGACGGCATCTTTAGATTCTATGTTGATAATGTTCCAGGCATTACCGTGAAAGGTTTGAATGTTTTAGTTTATCTGGCGGATGGTACTTTTAGTATAACAAAGAGCCCTTGGGATATGGATAAACATTGTTACGATATTCTTTCGGAGAAGCGGATAGGGAAAGGGAAGGTCATTCTCTTTACGCCGGTTGAAATGTTCAACAATAGAGCGATTAGAATATTGCACGAAGATGCCAGCGACGTAGTTCATCAGCAAATGGCCGAGTTCTTGATAAGGCTCGCAAAATACGCCATTGGGGACAATTCGGTCGTCGAGCCGGATTAATTGTGTTGCAAAAGCTTAACTGGTACCAGCCTCCATCGAAACCGCCTTATAGTCACTGTGTTTCTGCTAACTCCTTATAGCGCAAGCACAATATATTCCTTCCTGATTTATTGATTTTATCTATAATTATAAGTATAATGTAACTCTAATAATTACGGAAATTTAGAGAGGGGTGGCGGCTTGTCTATAAGTGAGAAATTCAAAAGGGCGGCAGAGGCTAACTTAACGAAAAGCGCCATTTTCTTCCGGGGTCAGGCCTTAACCTACCGCGAGCTTCTCGGGAATGTCCGGCGGCTAAGCTCTTCGCTTTCCAAGGAGGGCGTAAGAAAGGGGGAGCGCGTCGCTATTTTGCTTCCTAATTCTCCGGAATTTATCACGGCGTATTTAGCCGTTTTGCAGTGCGGCGCGACCGTAGTCCCCATAAATTTTCTCCTTAAGCCGGAGGAAATCGAATATATCCTCAGCCATTCCGAAGCTTCCTTCCTGATTTCCTTAAGCCGTTTGCTCGAGCCTGTGGCGCCGGCGTTGAATAGCAACCCCGCTGTTAGAGTAATCTCAGTCGATGTCTGCGCGGGATTGCAAAGCCTTTTATGGAGCGAGCTTCTTGCCTCAGGCAGTGACAGAATCATCGAGCCTTCCATAGACGATAAGGAAGATGTCGCGTCAATACTTTACACCTCCGGAACAACAGGACATCCCAAAGGGGTTATGCTTACGCATTACAACCTGCTTTCAAATACCAGTTCTGTCTTCCGCGCTTTGCGCTGCACAAGCGATGACCGTTTCCTTTGCGTCTTGCCGCTTTTTTATACCTTTGCCACAACAGTCTGTTTCTTGACGCCCCTCCTGCACGGTTTGAGCGTTGTTGTCGTAGAACGCTTCATGCCTGCCGAGACTCTCATGCTTATAGCCGAGAAGCGCGTCAGCATATTCGCGGGTGTCCCGTCTATGTACGCGGTTTGGGCTAATATGGACCCGCCGAAGGTGGATTTCTCGGCTTGGCGCGTCGCCCTGAGCGGAGGCGCGGCACTGCCGGAGGAGGTCCAGCGCGGTTTCGAGGCAGAATATCCGGTTCCTATTTACGAAGGCGACGGCCCCACGGAATGCTCGCCCGTTACATCGGTTAACCCCATCGGCGGAAAGCGGAAGCCGCGCACAATCGGCCTGCCGATACCCGACGTTGAGATGAAAATTTTTGATGAAAACGATTACGAATGCGGCCCTAACGAGATCGGTGAGATTGTTGTCCGCGGCCCCAATGTTATGAAGGGATATTGGAAAGATCCTGAGGCTACAAGGGAGGCATTGCGCAGCGGCTGGCTCCATACGGGGGATATCGGTAAGCGCGACCTCGACGGTTATTTTTATATTCTTGACCGCAAGAAAGATATGGTGATTGTCGGCGGGATGAATGTTTATTCAAGAGAGGTCGAAGAGGTTTTGTACCGGCATCCGGCCGTGAAAGAAGCCGCGGTAATCGCCCTGCCGGATCCTATCCGCGGCGAAATCCCAAAAGCGTTTGTGGTACTTAAAGAAGCCGTGCAGTTGTCGGAGCGGGAACTGATTCGCTTCCTAAGGCCTCACCTTGCAGATTATAAGATCCCACGCGCGGTAGAGTTTCGCGAGGACCTGCCGAAATCGGCCCAGGGAAAGATCCTCAAAAAGGTCTTGAGAGAAACGGAGCAGATTAAAGATGCACGGGTTTAATTTTAGAGAAAACTGGCGTCGCTTCAGGCACAGCCTTTTGAGCAAACTGCTCGTTGCCTTTATTATTTTAGTTATTGTGCCGACTGCGCTCGCCTTTGGAATCTCGAGCTGGATTTATATCAAGCGGCTCAACGGCGAGATCCTTCATCGTTTTCACGGCGCGTCAAAGACCGTTTTCTCCGAAATCTATGAGCGCGAGCGAAGAGCGCTTTTATCCGCGAAGATGATTGTCCAGGAAACCTCGCTCACGAGTTTTTTTAGCGGTGCCATAGTGGACTATCCGGTCTTTGTCGAGCAGTTTACCGGTGCGAAGTTGCTCACAGGCATGGATTTTATAGAGCTTACCAGCGAAAAGCGTATTGTTGTTTTCCATCGTTACGGTGTCTCGGAGCTTGAAGTTGACGGATATTCAGGCCTTGCGAGCGAAGTCGCAAGCCGGGCAAAGCCTCTTAGCGGTATTGAAGGTATTGGAGGAAATCTCCGCCTAATCGCGGGTGTTCCCATCAAGGAAGAAGGGAAGGTCTTGGGTGTTCTCGCCGCCGGTTTTTATTTTGACGAAGGCATGGCGGAAACCCTGCAAAATTTGTCTGGCATGGACGTAACATTTTTCGTGGACGGAGAGCGCATATTTTCTACTGCGCGCGAGGCGGGGACGGAAAAGCCCGTCTATTTTCTCATCCCCCGGGAGGCAAAGGAACACTTGGAGAGATTCTGTTCTTTTACGACGGAAGAGTCTGTGGAGGGGAAGACGTACCAGCTGGTGTTTCACCCCCTCGTTGATTTTGAAGGCCGCCTCGCCGGCGCCATCGCGCTCAGCATCCCGATAGATTACCTGACGGAGACAAACTGTAGGACGCTTCTTTTTCTGGCGGGCTTCACGGTGTTTTTGATTGTCCTGTCTTTGCTTTTTGGTCTTTTTCTTGCCCACTTTATTCTATATCCAATCCATGCGCTTCAGCGTATCTCTCAGCGTATCGCTCAGGGTGATCTGTCGGGCGAGGTGAAAATTAAGGCACGTGACGAGGTGGGTGACCTTGCCGAATCGTTCAATCAGATGATGCGCGATCTTAAGCGGGCGTTCCGTGATTTGGGAGAAGCCAATGAGAGGGCGCGCAGCGCGCACCTTGACACGATAGTACGTCTCGCGATCGCGGCGGAGTACCGCGATGTTTCGACGGCGAACCACATACGGCGCATCAGCGAATATTCCGCCGTTGTCGCGGAGGCGATGGGCCTTTCGAAAGAGGAGGTTGACCTTATCCGTTACGCGAGCCCGATGCACGATATCGGCAAGCTCGGGATACACGATTCTATTTTGCTTAAGGCGGGAAAGCTGACGCCGTCGGAATACGAAGAGATGAAGAAACACACGATATTCGGCTCAAAGATATTCTCAGAGTCGAATTCGCCGTTCCTGCAGGCGGCGGAGGTTATATCGCTGACCCACCATGAGCGTTACGACGGCAAGGGCTACCCCTACGGGCTTAAGGGGGAAAATATTCCGCTTTTCGGGCGCATTGTTGCCATTGCAGATGTGTTTGACGCCCTTACCACCGAACGTTGCTACAGGTTGGCTTTCTCCGTCGAAGAGGCGCTCGAGATTATACGAGAGGAAGCCGGCAAGCAGTTTGATCCGAAGGTTGTAGACGCCTTCTTTTCGGTCATCGATAAGTTGATTCGTGTAAGGGAAGAGGGTTTAGATAGAGACAATGCTGTATAAACGGAGTACTGACGGATGAAAGAACTTCGCGACCGCTCGGGCGACATTAAGGGTGCCTATCAGAAACTCAAAGAGGCCCATCAGGAAATAAAGAATTCCTATATCGAGACAATTTATCGCCTTGCGATAGCCGCCGAGTACCGCGATATGGCGACGGGCGCCCACCTTATGCGGATAAGCGATTATTCGACGCTCTTGGGCAGGAAGCTGGGGCTTCCCGACGGCGATATAGAGCTCTTGAGGTTCGGAAGCCCTATGCACGATATCGGCAAGATCGGTATTCCGGACGCGATACTTCTAAAGCCCGGCAAGCTCACAGAGGAAGAGTACAATGTCATGAAACAGCACACCATTATCGGGGCGCGCATATTTCACGGTTCGAACTCCCCGCTCCTCAAGGCCTCTGCCATGATAGCCCTAAGCCATCACGAACACTATGACGGTGCGGGATACCCAAACGGTCTTAAAGGGGATAAGATTCCGTTGTTCGGCAGAATTGTTTGTATCGCCGATGTCTTTGACGCCCTGATGAGCGAGCGTTCATACAAAAGGGCGTTCCGGCTCGAGCGCGCGCTCGACATATTAAAAAACGAGGCGGGAAAGCTCTTAGACCCGCACCTTGTCCACATTTTCCTTAAGTCGATAAAAGAGGTCGAGAGCATACTCTCCGCGTATAAGACAATCGCGAGCTTTTCGGAAAATAAGGAAGGGACCTCGTAATAATATTGTTACACGTTTGGTGTGGTTTGTAATCACAGAGCGGAGATCCGCCTTCGCCTACATTAGGCAGCCCAAAGCCGATGGCTACGGTGGTTGCCTGCCGGTAGGCATGGATTAAATTCGCCCCCGTCGCTTTGTTTCGCAAAGCGAAACAGCGGGGGCTCATTTAAGGAGGGTTCTATGGAAGAGAGAGAAGTCGCCGTGGTTATTCATTATTGGGGAAAGATTGGTGTGGCAGGCATCGAGGTTACTAACGGCGAGTTAAAAGTCGGAGACAAGATTCATATCAAAGGAGCGACCTCGGATTTTACGCAGACAGTCGAATCTATGCAGGTCGAAAGCAAATTAGTAGAGAAGGCGGTAAAGGGAGATCGGGTAGGCCTTAAGGTGACGGGTCCTTCCCACGAACATGACAAGATATATGTTGTAATCGGCAGCTAGAATAGAAAGGGGTTGATAAAATGCAGAAGACAGTAAAGACTTTTCAGAAGAACAAGTTTCAGGAGATTAAGATCAGCATAACGGAATATCAGGGTAACGATCTCATCGACATACGCACATGGACGCTTCCTCAGGCTGACGGCGAAAGCACACCCACT
The DNA here is from genome assembly GCA_028711765.1 of Candidatus Omnitrophota bacterium. GTDB lineage: Bacteria > Omnitrophota > Omnitrophia > Omnitrophales > JAQTRP01 > JAQTRP01. The sequence goes on from JAQTRP010000059.1 coordinate 10,882, forward strand.
TCAAAAGGCATCTCTATCAACGTAAAGCTTTATCCGGAACTTAAGGAAGGGATCCTCGCTTTGGAGAAGGAGCTCAAGGACGGTAAGCTTCTTTGAGCCGGAAACGATGCCGGAAGAACTTGAGTTGAAAGTAAAAGAAATAATTCCGCGGACGCATAACGTTAAAAGTTTTCGTCTCGAGGTTAAAAAGGACGTGGCTTTTAAAGCGGGCCAGTATATGATTGTCTCCCTCAAGGCGGGGAAGGAATGGACGCGTCCGCTTTCAATCTCAAGTTCTCCTACCGAAAAAGGCTATATCGAATTTACCAAGAAGCTTACCGGAAGCGATTTTTCCAAACGCTTAAATGAGTTGCGGCCCGGCGATAAACTTAGCGCGAGATATCCCTTTGGAAAGTTTACGCTGGAGGGCGCTCCGCCGAAAATCGCCTTCCTCTCGGGCGGCATAGGCATAACTCCCATAAGGAGTATCTGTAAATATATCGTCGATGAAGAAACCGGTACCGACGTGGCGCTCCTTTATGGGAACTGTTCCGAGCGCGATATAGTGTTTAAAGACGATTTTGATATGATGGCGAAATCGTATGCGAAACTGAAAGTAGTGCATGTGCTTTCGAGGCCGGAAGAAGATCCTGCATGCAGGAGCGGTTATATTACGGGTGAAATCATAAGCGAGGACATTCCTGATTTTGCCGACAGAAGGTTTTTTGTATGTGGTCCGCCGGGGATGGTGGATGCGATGAAAAAGATTTTACTTGAAGAGCTGTTTGTGAAGCGTGAATACATAATCACGGAAGGATTTCTGGGTTATTAAAGAGGGAGGTACGGCAATGTCAGCACTTGAAATCCTGAAAGGGATTTATTGGGTTGGGGCCGTGGATTGGA
>JAQTRP010000001.1 GCA_028711765.1 Candidatus Omnitrophota bacterium
ACTGAAAATTCAAAAAAAGGCACTAAGTCTTCTCCTTTGCTCTTTTTATCGAGAAAATCGCCACGCTTAAGAAGACTCAAAATCGGCAGCGATACTCCTTTGCTGTCGCAAGCTTTGACAAGATTATCTATAAATTGTCGCGACGCGAATTTTTTATAAATATTTTCATAATCTGTAAAAAGAGAACCGAGCCTGTCGAGGTCCTCTTTCAAACCGGCAGCGTAACCTTTGCTCTTTTTAATAGCGTCTTCAAGTACATCCTCGATACCCGGAAGGTGTAAGCGCGCGGCTTCAACCATTTCCTGTACTTCCCGCCCAAGTTTAAGTATCGGATAAATCTGGCTATTAACTCCATCCGGTTGGCTCTCCATTGACTTCATCCACTCTTCTGTGTTCTCGCGGTAGCCGGGCCTCAAAAAACCTACGGTTAAATGTTGCGCCGCATCTGCTATCGCAAATGTTTTGTAAGTTAGGTTCTCCGGGGCATAAGAATCAAAAAAAACCGGCTGGGCAGAGGCAGAAGAAACTTCAAGGCTCTGTTTGAGGGCATTAAAACGCTTCTTTAGAGTACTTAAGCTGTTCTTTCCCTCCCTGTCTCTGATCGTTGAGCTCATTTGGTCGACTACCTTTTCAATTTCCAGCACCTTACTACAAAGTTCTCCCATAATCGAATTTGAGGTGCCAATGCAAGCTGCATTGCCCCAACCTCCCAGGGTCTTGAAATAATTCGCAAAGCTATGGGTAACGTAAACAAGCCAGTTGTTAAGCTCCGACATATCTTTTACGCTTTCTTCAATCCTCCTGACCTGCCTCACGCGCTCCATCCAATGTATACATTCGAGTATAAACCCGGCCTGCACGGCGAAAGAGCCGAGATCCTTAAAAAGTTCGGCGTGACTTCTCTCGTTAAAACTATCGTGGTCCGGAAAGAAAAAGTTCTTGCCCGCACTGCCCCAGTTGTTCATCATAATAACGCCTATAACCTCACCTGAATGGCTTCTTAGGGGCAGATAAATAATCTCATTCGCCGGTTCGTCATATGCCGCGAAATCCTTATCAAGCTGATTGTAATCAAGTATTCCGTCAAAAAAATCGTTTTTCTCTTCTTTGACGAGCCGCTTGATCTCTCCTCTTTTCAGTATAACGAGAACACCGTCGCGAAAAACGACAATGCCGCGTTTTCTTAATTCCTCAAGCTGCCTCAAGGCTTTCTCGTCCCCCTTGAGGATCCTTAGAAACCAAGCCTTTTCATCCGTCAGGACACGCCCTTCCTTCCCGTGGCGACTCGGAAACTTATTCTGCTTCTCGCGCACAAATTCTCTGAATTTCAGAGCGCCGGCCTTTTTATCAACAACGTATTTACCGTCATCCTTATCAAGCACTACCGTATAAAAACTGACCCCCGATATGCCTATAACCTTAATAAGATCACTCGTTACGGCCCCGACTTTCGTGGTCGCCATTTCCCAGTCAACGCTCTCCTCCTTCATAGAGACTGCGGCCTCGCAAAGCTTCCTGATAAGTTCACGTTCGGCCACGGCATTAACGGGATAGCTGGCGACTTTACCCGTAAATTTAGGGCCGAGGGCGTAATATGCGGCCGTCGGGTCAAGACGGAATTCCCACGCAACGCGGGGATGTTCTATGTGCCCCCCGGCTATAAGTCCATTGATGCTCTCCCGCGCCGCAATGGCAGAATATCCGAAGCGGATTAAAATTTCGCTGCCCTTAGGCTTTTTCGCGATGATATTCCCGGCATTGGGGGTGAGGGTGCGCCTATCTGAGCTCTCCTCATTCCTTACCGCCCTTACGACATTCTCAAATAAAGTAGTAAAGACAAGCGTATTGCGGTAAAACGGCTCTACCGTAAACTCATCAAATTCAAGGAATTCATTCTCAATGCGGTAGCTGCAGGTAGCGACATTACCGTGGTCAAAAACCCGTCCGATCGCATCTCCCGGCCTGATAACTTCCGCTTTTATTTCAAACTCGCCCATTCCTTTAGGCCACCATCTAATGAGCTTGCGGTTCTCCCATGCCTTTTCATTCTTTTGACTGAGTTCCGCGGATGAAAGAACCGCCCTCCGCTTTGCCGCAAATTCAGGGTCGTCAACGTTTACAAATTTGTTATTATTTATAAAAACTGTTAAAGGCTTGCTGTTTTTGCCTACCCAAACATTCAGTAACGGTTTCTCTTTTCCTTCCCCCGTTACATTGTCTTCCTCTATCCGGACTTGATAGATAACGCCGGCGGGCGGATCGTCTTTCATGGACGCCTTGAGACGGTGTATGGCGAGGTCTTCCCTCGGATTCCCGCCGCGGCGCCTGAAATCGCCTATAAAGAAAGCTCTAAGCTTTAAACGCTTCTCTGTTTCCGGATTAGCGGTGTTAAGCTTGGTTTCAAATTCGGCCATGACTTCATCGGGACTGAACGTCGATCTCTGTTCGATATAGCGGTATATCTTCCAAAGCTCCTCCCATTCGGCGATAAGATAGTTTTCAAGATCACTCGCGGGATTTCCACAGAAGGCATCGTAATTTCGTCTAGCCCTGTCTTTGAATTTAACGCAAAATTCCTTCCACTTCCTCAGCCATTCATCCGCCGAGGCAATAGATTTTTCTTTGGACGCGTCCTCTTTCTCGAAGCGATACCGAAGAAGAGAAATGAGGCTTTCTTCAAAAGTGGTTCTTAGGCCTTCGTCTTTGCCGTTAAGCTCATTGCGGAAGAAAACCCTCATAATATCACAGGCGGCGTCGACGGCTTTATGGCGGCTAAGCGCCCGGGCGGCTTCGCCACGCTCACCGGCATCTTTTGAATAAAGAAGGGTGCGCACAAGATCGGAGGTTTGTCTACTGTCTTCAGTGCCGAGACTATGCCCTGAGCCGGTTGAGGGATCTATATCTTTAAGGTCGCGGCCGAGATAAATAAGGCTCAAGAGCTTCTTCTCGTCCGGCCGGAGCTTGTTAGCCTCAATGTAACGACGGAAAGCCCTCTCCATCCCTTCTTGTGATGAATTGCATTCGGAGTAAAGGTGGTCAATGGCATCCACAACCCACTTTCTTTCTTGTCTATGCCAAACGTACCGAAAGGCCTCGCGGACTTTGTTTACACGCTCAAGCACGTTTTCTTTCTCGCTATCCTTTCGGATGATAATATGCGCCACGGCATCGGCGAGAATTTGATTCTTTTCGGTTTCGGAAATTTCCTCTGAAAAGTCCGCGATTGTAACCAGCCTGCGGAGGGAAAAAAGATTCGTGGTATGAAACATTAAATGGCGAATAAGGAAAAGTATTTTACCCTTCGTGGTTTCATATTTCTGCATACTAAAATCAGAGAGAATCTCGCTTTTCTTATCGGCAATTAATCTGTCTTCCAGGGCAAGCAGGGAGAAGAAACCGACACGTTTGTTTATTTTTTCAGAAGCATCTTCAAACAGTTCTTCGACGGAAAGACTTTGCGGTTGCAATATCCCCCTTTTCTTAAGAAGGTCGAAATATGCGCCCAGAACACTCGCGCCAAATCTGCTGCAGCCGATCTCCGGAATACCACCGAAATAAAAAACCGTTTTTGCGACTCCCTTAAGCAGATTGGCGTCGGACAAAATCAGGTCAAACAATTCATAGGCGGCTCTGCTTCGCATGCCGGTGGCGCTCTCCGACATACCAACGAGCACCGGCAGCGTTGTTCTAGCAAGATTAGCATCATGAAACTTAACGAGCTCTTTAATTCCCGCTTCCCCTAAATCAAGAAGTAGCCCTATAAGACGTTTTTGCCTCTTGCGGATTTCCTTAATACGGTCTTCGGCAAGGCGTTCTTCAAAGGGGGAATCCGCATATTCGGCTTCATCCGTGCCGACCCTGTTATACCAAGCATTATCTCTTACCCTGCCGGCATCATTTTGGGCTGCTTCGCCCTTCCACTTCTCTACAAGGACAAAATATTCGATAATCTGAAGCGCAACCATAGAGGGCGGGAACAAGCGTAATTCTTCCCGTGCGGCTTCAAGCTTTAACGGCGGCGGCGTACCCGAAAGAATCACTATTAATTCGCTCGCCCTCTCCGTTTGAAACTGAGCAATGACATCCTTAAAAACACCGATAATAATGTCCCTGTTGGTTTTAACAACCGGAGCCAAGCGGTAGAGGTGATGAATAAATTTATCATCGAAAAGACCGAGGTCTTTGCGTAATTTCCCGTACTTACCGGCAAGTTTATAGATTACCTTGTTAATTACCTCGTCCGTGAGTAAACCTATTTCTCTGAGCAACTGATGAGCGCTTTCGATAATACGCTTCCTGTTAGCTTCAAGCCATGCCTTAAGCCTTTCGGGCGACATCCCGTTTTCTGCGAGAGCGCTCCACCCCCAGAAACGCAGGATGTACTTACCTGTACCGGGCTCTTCCTGAACGAAGATATCGTCCGTACCGTTAATAAGATGGTTACCGAGAAGAAGCCGAAAGAGATCGCTTTCAATAAATTGGGGACGGTCAACAAGATATGGATTCCACTCGTCGTAGTTCATCCAGACAATCGGCGGTGAGGCAATACTGCCTCCCGGACACTCAACTGAAATCAACCTGTCTTTACAATCAACAAGTGGCTTTGTTTCTTCAAAACGCTTCCCACCCTGAAAAACGTAAGTCGTCGCATAAAGTGTCCCGGTCGTCTTGTTAAGCCATAACCTTATCGGACTGATATTGTTAAAACCCACCGCCTGAGCAATTTCATATATCGCCCTTTCTTTAAACACTCCAACTGCATCCGCCGGATTTAATACTTGTCTTAATTCGACAAGTTGATTTCCTTTTTCAAAACACACTGTTTTATCGCCGTTTGTGGGCTCGCCTACAATTTGCCAGCCTTCCCCTATCAAATCCAACTCAAGCGGCAGCCCAACAGCTTCATCCGTCCTGCCCAGACTTCGCCCTCCATAAAAAACGGCGGATTGATAAATTGTTTCAAGCTCGGCAAACCGCGAAGGATTAAACTGTACCGGAATCCCTTTTTCGCGCGCCAGTTCGGCTAAATTAATCGGCCCCAAATACTTCTCGGTCAGGAGAAGCTGCGGGTCGGCAACAGTCTCGGCCTCAAGCGGCGAATCGTCGCCTCCTATGCGCTTCCGGTACAAAACTTCTTCCGCGAAATCGGGCTCGATTCGCGGCACTATAACAACGTATGATATTCCCCTTTCGCGAAGCCGCTTTTTTATGCCGTCCGCGTGGAAACCTCCGGTAACAAGGAAAGCGCGCTTATCCCTATCAAGCACCTTGCTGAAATTCCTTGCAAGCGTGCCGTCACGTTTCTTGGCAAATTTGTAGAAACGGAGCGCTTTTTGGAATAAAGTATTTGGCAATGTACCTGGTACCGGTCTCGCGGGTCCGGTACCAGGTACATTGCCAGATGTGCCAAGTACGCGGTCCAGAACATCAAGATCGGCGGGCGTGGCCTTAAGCTCGCAAATCCTCTTTACAGCCTGAAAAACCTCAAGTTCCTTAAGTAAAACCCTATCCTCATCGTTCCGGATAAGCTTTTCCGTGCAACGGTTTTTTACCTCGCTTATTTCACGGAAAAGCCGCGCCGCGTTAAGGCTGTTTTTGAGAGTAAGATACTCGATATAGCGGCTCAGGTTGGGGTAATTGAACAATTTAAGGGCGGAAACCTTAGGAATGGATTGCGGCTCTTCTCCTTTTTCTTTTAAGGAAAGAAGCCCGTCTTCGTGCTCCGGATATTTCCTAATAAAATTATCGATCTCTTGGTTAAGCTTCGTTTTGTTAATCCGCCCGTTGGCATAAATAAGAGTATAAAATGCGCGTAGCTCGTGAAAAGAACCTGTATCGATCTCGAGCTCCTCGGATATTTTTAAGAATTCGCCGAGGGGCTTTAGAAAATCTTTCGATGTTACGATAGTATCCTTTAATTTAAGCATCTCCCAAAGCTTCCCCGGCAGAATCTTCTTCGCCCGCTCGTTAAGACCGGCTTCTCTCTCGTTAAGTAGAGGCAACCATTTCTCCTGAAGCCCAAGGGCCTCGAGATATTGCCTGCGGTTTGATTCATAGAGCCTTTTATCCTCGATACCGCAGAAACGCAGATTTTTATCGGATAAAACCGTAAAATATTCGGAGCCGCTTAAGAGCGCCTCATGGAGAAGAAAGTCGCTCGCGAGCCTAAGGTAATCCTTATGCCTGTAATTTCGGAAGGGCTTAAGGTCGGCCTCACCGCTGCCACCCTCGACCGCGATGGTGCTTAGGAAATAACGTTTCGAAAGATATTCTATAATTTCCGATATTTTCTTCTGCGCCGGGCGATTACAGTGGGCATCCTGAATATAAACGGCAAGCCCGCCTCTTGGACCGCTGAAGACTTCATCCACAAAACCAAAGTCTTTCGGAATCGATATCGTGCGAGGATCGTAAAACGCGGAAGGCGTTAAATTGCCGGACGGAGCGTAGCCCGGTATGGCACCGGGCATAAGGGGCGCCGACCATGAAATGGTAGTCGCGCTGAAACACACAACTATTACGGCTGCGATTATCTTAATCAGTCTTGAATTCATTGGGATGTAACGACTTTCCGTCAAACTTTATTTAAGTCTAATATTAAGAGAGACAAAAAAATAGTTATCCCCTGTAAATAGAAGGGTTTAACTATTGTATCGAATATGCATAAATTATACTATATAAAGGGATAAATTACAAATGGAAAATCGACTAGGAAATATAGACCTGGGAAGTGTAACTCGTTATGATTGAATGAGTTGTAAGGAAGGCACTACTTCTCGTAAAAAGTGAACGTTTTGAGGATCTTCTTTTTGACTACCCACTGCGCTTTGAGACCCCTGGGAAAATGGATGATATCGCCTGCCAGGAAACGTTTTATTCTGCCATTCTTAAGTTTAACCTCGGCCTCGCCATAAAGTATGGTGCAGGTCTCGTCACCGGTATATTCCCACTTAAAGGCCCCGGGGGTGCAAGACCAAATGCCTGCCGAACAACAACCGTCTTTCGATTCAAATAAGACGACGCCCTTGGCCACCGGATTCCCCGAAACAATGTCCTCCCGCGGGATAGGCATGGCCTTCAGCGCGGTTTTCTTAACGCGGCGAATAAATGCGTCTCCCATACATTGTGCTCAATACAGTCTGGATTAAAACTTTTCCGTTTCGCGCCGCTGATCCCGGCGGGCTTTCCGCTTGCCCTCTTCGCGTTCACGCCTGCGCTTGTCGGATCGCTTTTCAAACCGGAGCGACTTCTTATAATCCTGAATGATCCGGTGCTTCTGGCATTTTTTCTTAAAAAGACGTAGGGCGTCTTCTATTCTCTGTCCCTCTCGCACAACAACTTTTACCACGCCTAATTCACCTCTCTTCTCTTTACTGGCGTTATTTCGTCGAGTTTTTACTGAGCCCCTCGACAGAGTTTACCCTGAACAAAACCGAAGGGCTTGGGGTAAAAGGATTATTTATTCGCCGCCGGGGCTTTTTCCTTCGATTCGGTTCCCTTTGCCGGTGCCGGCGCTTCTGCTGTCTGTGACATTGCAGCCGCGCGTTGCTTTACTCTCTCTAAAAATTGCGGTTCCTGGGTGAGTTTCTTAACAATCGCGTTATAATCTTCGACGGTAATACCGGCGGTCTCAAGCGCCGCTCTGATCTGGCGGTTGGCCTCGATATTTATCCTTTGCGCCGCGGCGTCAACTTGAAGAAACGCGTCTATTTTGGCATCGCTAAAATCCTGCGTAACCGGGGCGGCTTCCGGCGCAGCAGCCTCTGCCGGAGCTGCTTTTTCGGCAGTTTTCCCCTTGGCTTCCGCCTTTGCAGCATATAGCGAACCCGCGAAAATCAACGCGGACACTAAGCATACGGCGAGAAGTACCGCAAAACCGTTCCTCCTCACAAAATTAAACATCAAACTCCTCCTCTTTTTAGAAATGGTTTAAAACGATTAAACAGCCCAAATAAACGCGAATAATCTAACAACTAACTCATTAAAAAGCAAGTTCTTTTGGAATCACAGATTATCACAAACAGAACTACACAGATGGCCACAGATGAAAATCGACTAGCAAATATTATGCCTGTGTATTCTCGAGTTCTTTTCTTATTTCCGGAAGCTTCGCAAGAACGGCCTTTGTTTCAGCTGGAAACTCGCGTAACAACTTGCGGTAAATAGACAAAGACTCTTTTTTCTTCCCCATAATCCAGTACCGCCAGGCAAGATAACGCCGGGCAGAAAAAGAGTCGGGATGAATCTGGAGGGCGCGGCTGATGTGTTTAAGCGCCTCCTCATGTAGACTGCCGAAGTAACCGGCCAGCCTGAGATGGGCCTCGAAAAAAGTTTCATCGTTGATTCCGAGCTGTTCTGAATAGTAATCGAACGGCTTTTCATTCCTCCACTGCCATTCCGAAAAAGGGGCGATCCACCCTTTTTCGGCAACGGTGCTCGCGAGCTTCCGCGCCATCATCGCCTGGCCGCGGATATTGGGACGGCAATTATCGTCGATGAGATTAAAACCGACTAAACTGTTAGGCGAAGCTGATTCAAAAAGTCCGACGGTATCGATTAAGGGAACGCTATACTTCGTGCACAACTCTTCCAAAATATGATTAATCGGGCGCGGCGCCCTGTTGTGAACTCCGTCATAGTCGACCGCCTCAAGGTAAAAAAGTCTCGCCTCGCCGTAGGAACCTAATGCCTCCGCCGCTTGTCCTTTCAGATACAAAGTATCGGCATAGCGCGGATCCACGCGCAACGGCCCTTCCAAAATCTCGATCGCCTCCGCAGGATTTCCCGTCTCAAGAAGGTTTCTCGCTTTATCAAGTTTTGACTTATAAGCTTCTTTTAGCTCATCAGCCAGATCGCGCGAGAAACAAGAATAACCGGGAGAAAAATCTCTGAAGTTCGAGACGGGCTCAAAAAAAACAATCGAAATGCCGTTATCCTTTGCGAGGCGGATTATGGCGTCGATATTCTCGCGATAATAAGCAAGGCAATCTTTATATTCCGGACTCCCCACGGGCGAAAGCTCGTCCGGGCAATACCCGCGCGGCGTTATCTCGACCGTATCCTCTTGGGGGGCCCTTCCGCTCTCTTCCTTAATCCCGCGCCTAAGCCTATAGGCGAAGCCTTCGACAGACGATAGAAAATAACTCTTTCTAATAAGGTTTTTAAGGAGCGCTTTGATACTATGCCAATCTTTTTCTGCCTGAACGCGCCTATTGCCGGGAAAGAAATCATTGTGCCCGATATAAACCACGACAAGGTCGGGATGATAAGGAATAAGCTGCTTCAGAAGGCTCAAGCAAAAGGTACTTCCTTCGCCGGGCTGTCCGAAATTGACAATCTCGACTTTTTTACCGGGGAGAAAACTCTTCAAGTATTGATTGAGCCAAGTGCCGATTGTGGACTGAGGGGCGTATTGCCAGCCGTGCATGGTGGATTCCCCGAGAAGGAAGATGCGATAATCGACGCCTTCTTTCGAAAGATTGATGCGGTTTTCGTCCACCGCTTGAGCGACGAATTTGCTTGTCCCCGGCTTCCTGACGATACGAAAAATGTATTCCAGCAAAGCGAACAAAAGGACGGTGCTTAATAAAATAATAAAAAATGTCCGCAATAAGCTCTTGATCTGTGGAGTTGTCATGACAATCTCTTAAAGCGCCGGTTAAGATTGGGGAATTGGAATGATAAAATCCGTGTTGGGAATAACCGTGGCGGGCGAGTAACGACCTAATTTTTTCCACGCCGCGGAAAGGGCATTGTCTATAGATTCGAATGGGTGGTAAAAAGTGCCCTGCGTCGCCCGCTTGGCATTGGGCGATACGCAAAAAAAATCAACGCCTTTCGGCATCTTTCTTTTTAATCCAAACTGATATTCGACTTCTTTTATGGCGAAGGAGCTGTTCACAGCCATATTCTCGCCCGTGCCGCCGGGGAGTTCCCCGCAAAGTATAACAACCCCGCCCGCAGAAACCGCGCAAGTTGCGGGGGCCGTGGACTTGGAAAACTGGTAAAGATCGAGTTTGCCCTGTGTGTCGTTTGCGACAATAACGAGAGGAGTCCTCTTCGCTGCTACCTCGCAAACCTTGCGGGCTGTCTTGACGCCCTCCCGGTGGGCTTTAACAATATCGCCGGCAACAAACCTAGCCGGCTTTCCTTCGCCGTTAAGCACAACATTAAACATCACTATCTTCTTGAGCATCCGAGCCGCCTCTTCTATGTTCAGCCTCAGGATATTGTCATCCACTTTGCCGATATCGGCGCTCGGATGGGCCTGTAAAAGATGGTTCTGGACAGTAGTCAACCTCGATGTCGCGCCCGGCAGCACGGCCTTGGCGCCGCCTGAATAGCCGGCAAGAGGATGGGGTTTGATCTGCCCTAGCGCCACAACCCAATCGGCCTCGGCGACGCGCCGGTCCATCCAAATCTCCGTTCCGCCGTTCGAGATAGAGGACATCAAAACTCTGAGGAGCGGGCCCCCGCTTGAGTTACGGGAAAGGTGATCAAAATCCAGAAATGCCACGTCACGCAGCGCCGAGAGAATAGAGCGCGGCGCGTCAAGCAAAGCGGAAGAAGTCTCCCAGCCCATGACCTTCGCAAAATATTTATCCGGAGGGCGGGTCCGGCCCATTTTTATAAAAGAATTTTTATCCGCACCATTCACATTAACGAACTGGCAGGTCCTCTCGATCTCGGGCCCCAATCCCAATTTCTCAACCGGCAGCACCGCGTGATTCCCGTTGCCGATGATGAACGTAATGTTCTTCGCGGAATGCTTTTTCTGATCGGCGAGGAAACGAAGCAGGGCCTTGACCATGGAAGGCTGATCGAACGACCGCGTGGAATCGCTTATGCAAACTGCGATCTTATCTTCCGGCTTAATATCTTTAAACAACTCATCCATCCCTATCGGTTCGTTCAATGCCTCGTCCATGGCGCGATTCACATCCGGCAAGGCGTCATAGGAATTGGGCTTGAGCACCTGAACGCTGTCACCAAGATAGGGAAGAACGAGGGGACGGTTTCCGAAGGCAATCTCTATGCCGGAAGACGCGCTCGGGGCGGGAGAGGCAACGGCTATACCAAGCGGGGCGAAACCCTTTCTCCCGAATAATTTAAAAAATGAATCCGCAAGGAAAGAACCGGCAAAAACAACGCCAATCGCCCCAAAAAACTTTTTTAAGAAATCCCGCCGGTTAATCTTCATATCTTCTTCCTTTGTTTAGTAGGGACAGAACATTGTTCTGTCCCTACAGCCGTATTTATAATCCGGCACCAGGAGCCGGTTCCATAAGTCAAGGTTGCCTTTACGTACCTGGTACCGATCCCATTAATCCGGTACCAGGTACGTAAAGGTGCGCTCACAGATACTTATGAAACCGGTTTCAGGTACACGGTCGATTTTTGCTATTATAAACTCACAAAAGCGGCAATTCAACCATAACAAGGCATAAAAAAACATCACCCCGCCGTAATACATGGCGGGGTGATGTCTATAGAAGAGAAAACGCGAAGAAGAGAACTACGGTCTTCTTACGTTTGTGGCTTGCTCGCCTTTCGGTCCTTGCGTAATTTCAAACTCGACCTCATCACCCTCTTTGAGAGTCTTGAAGCCGTCTCCCTGAATAGCGGAGAAATGAACGAATACGTCATTACCGCTCTCAGGAGTGATGAAACCGTAACCCTTCTGATTGCTGAACCACTTTACTTTGCCTCTTGCCATGCTGCTACTTTCCTTTCATTGCTTTAACTAAACCTTGTTTTTTATCTATGTTAAACACAGATAACCGCAGATACGCACTACGCAGATAGGCGCAGATTTAAATACAAAATCAAACGCCTTCGCGTGTCATCTGTGATCATCCGTGTGGTCCACATCTGTGACTATCTGAAAATAAAAAACCGCGAGATTAAGTTAAACGCTCGCGGTATAGCCCTAAAACTAGTTTTATTGAATATGCGACGCTTAAACCTAATACAAACTCAAACTGCATAACGGCGACAATGATAACATAACTTCTTAGACAGTCAACTAAAATTTCAAGCCCGTCACCACGGTATTGTGACACCGGTGAGCAAAGACCATTTTTTCGACGTGTCTAAGTCACCTTGTAGAAACAACTTAGCATTATTGCCGAGAAAGCGGTATCGAAAGCATACGGCAGTGGTCGAGAGGCCCGGAATGTCCTTCCTTAGGGAGAAAATGAGGTCGCCGTCCCTCGCAAAGTGATAGGTACCGCGAAATGTAACTTTGTCGCACCCACCGGAATGCCACTCATACTCAAAGGTAAGTTCGTATTTGCCATTTATAACCCAACGACCGTAAATAGCGACATTCCTTACTATATCGGAAGTGCTGCCCGCAACACGAATACCGATGGAGTACTTTATTACGCCTTTATCGGCTAGAATAACGTGGCCTGCGAGCTTTGCCTCAAAATTCAGGGAGGTATCGCTATCGGCGCCTAAAAGGTAACTGAGCCTGAGACCTTCCGAGATCGCCCACCTTCCGTCAAAAACTATTTCGTGGCTCGATAAGGCCTTTGCACCGTAAAGGCGCTTTTTGTACCGGTAGACAATCCGGTTGTCTTTGCCTAATTTCCACGCCGCTTCAAGGCTGAGTGTGCCCGAACTTAGGCCGTAGTGTGTCTTTATCTTGAATAAAAGCCTGTTTGCGCGATCGACATCCCAGGCCCCTTTAAAACTGAGCGTCCTGACGATAAATCCGCCGTCCGTGCGGACTAAGTTATACGAAAAGACGAACTCATTCGGCGACGACACTATCCATTCGCCGCTGATTTTAATTTCATCGCCCGCTGCCCCGTCTGAACGGCCGTCAAGCGTGAGAACGAGGTCGTGATTTGTATCCAGCCTGAAAGCACCGGATAAGTTAATAATATCTTTCTTCTTGTCGCGAAGCCGATAGCAAAGCTCGCCGGAACGGTTAAATTCGTATTCTCCTTCAAGCGCGAAATAAGCGGCTTGCGAACCGTGCGGCCTCACAAGGAGGGTATTATCCCCCGCTGTCTTAAAAGACCGACTTACTTTTGATTTGACCATGAGGAGATTGGGGATTTAGCGGTGACAAAAAAGAGGCAAAGAAACAATCCTTCGTTTCTTTGCCTCTTATCAATTATTCTTCGCTAAAAATTAACGCGGAATATTTTAAGTAATTATGCCTTTTTCCCTGCAGCCGGAGCGCACGCTGATTTCGGGCCGTTCAGTTTTCTTGTCTCAAGTGTGTTTTCAAGTGCCCCCGCACCCCAGCAGAAAACTTCGCAGGTTCCCTTGCAAATAGCGTCAATACCTTTTCCGACTTTCTCCATACACCCACCCTCTGCCCGGCACACAGTTGCGAAGGAGGTAAACAAGCAAGCGACAAACACCAGACAAACGACAAATACAATACCTTTCCTCATATGCAGCCTCCGTTTTAAAGGTTTTATCTATTTTATACTAAAGGGCTTTTATACCCTATTATCGGTTATTTTATACCGTTTCTTTACCCGAAAATCAACCCCTAAATTTTTCGATGTTCTTGTTTTCACCGATCAGCACAAGGCAGTCATCGGGCTGAATCTTATAATCCGGCGAAGGGATAATGTTCAAAGTCCCTTCTAGGGGGCGGCGGATGGCCAAAACCTCTATGCCGTATTTTGTCCTAAATTGCAGCTCTTTAAGGGATTTTGAGTAAAACTTCTCCGGCGCGGCAATTTCCACCACGCTATAATCCTCTGAAAGCCTGATATATTCTAAAATATCGGGAACGATGAGCGAGGCGGCAAGCTTCACGGCTTCGTCCTTTTCGGGGAATATTATCTCATTGGCACCCACAAGCCTTAAAACCTTGCCGTGGTCATCGCTTACCGCTTTGGCGAGGATCCGTTTCACCCCTAACTCCTTCAAGAATAAGGTAACGAGAATGCTGACATCGATACGGTCTCCCAAGCTGACTATGGCTACATCGGCATCGTTTATGCCGAGTTCCGCCAGTGCGTCCTTATCGGCGGCATCCGCGACCACAGCACGGGTAACGAAATCTTTGATTTGCTGAATCCTCTCGCGGTCGCGGTCGAGGGCAAGCACCTCACACTTTCCTTCCGCAAGACTCGTAGCCAGTGTATAACCAAAATTTCCAAGACCAATTACGACTATTTGTTTCATGACAGTGTCTCCGTATTTATCCCGCCCTTTTGGCAAATCTGTATACTGCGTACATACTACAAAAATATTTGGCTAATTACATTCGCTAACGACCCGCGCAACAATTTACCAAAAGGGCGGGATTAATTCAGCCGTGCAACTTATGTTCGCTTACGCTCCATAAGTTGCGGCTTCATTAACCAATCATAACACTTTCTTCCGCCAATTCAAACTTTTCTTCTTGACGCCTGCCGCCCGTAATAACCATGGCCAAGGTTAGGGGACCGAGACGGCCGCAGAACATGGTGAGGACAATAAGCAGTTTGCCTAATTTCGTCAGATTCGGCGTAATACCCGTCGAAAGTCCGACGGTTCCAAAAGCGGAAACTGTTTCAAAGAGTAGCTCAATGAAATCACCGCGTCCGATGTCGTAGGGTAAGCCCCAATGCTCGGTCAACTGAAGCAGCATCGTCACCCCGATTATAAGTATGAAAGAAGCGAAGAAGATCGAGATTGCCTTGGCTAAAACATCCAACGGTAGCTGACGCCTAAAAATGGAAACCCTTTCTTTCCCCCTCATACGGGATACAAAAAGAGAAATAAGAACGGCAAAAGTCGTCGTCTTGATCCCACCGCCCGTAGAAGCCGGCGAAGCACCTATAAACATAAGTATCACAAGAAGAAACAAAGTGGCATTGGAGAACATCGATACATCCACCGTGTTAAAACCGGCTGTCCTCGCCGTTATGGACTGGAAAAAGGACGCTATAACACTATCCTCAACAGGCAATCCTACAAGCACATTCTTCGCCTCAAAAAGGTAGAAAAACAGCGCCCCGCCGATAACTAAAAACACCGTAGTGCTCATAACAATCTTTGTGTGCAGTTGAAAAGGCAATTTTTTCCTGTTTCTAAAACGCCGCGCATGCTGATAAAGATCTTCAAGGGCAAGAAAACCCAGACCGCCGATAACAATAAGCGACATCATCGTATAATTAACTAAAACATCACCGCGAAAACGTACCAAATTGTCGGGATAAAGGGTGAAACCCGCGTTGCAGAATGCCGTGACGCTGTGAAAAACGGAGTAGTAGGCGGCCTTAAACGGGGGGTAAAAGTCATTCATGCGCGTATAAAGAACTACGGCACCGATAGCCTCAATCGCAATCGTAAAAATAAATATATGTTTCAATACCCGAAAGATATTGAGGAAACCGTATTCCCCCATCGTTTCTTTAAAAATAAACCGGCTGCCGAAAGAAAGTTTTCTGCCCAAGGCAACGACAAAGAAGGTCGAAAAGGTCATAATACCCAGTCCGCCGAGCTGAATCATAAGGAGAATGACCCATTGCCCGAAAGCCGTAAAATAAGTCCCCGTATCGACCACAATCAGGCCTGTAACACAAGTGGCGGAAGTCGCCGTAAAAAAGGCGTCGACAAATGAGAGGTGACGTGAATGGGTCGCCCCGGGCAGACAGAGCAGGAACGTTCCCAGGATTATAATGAACGCGAAACTTAAAATTAACAACCTTGCCGAACGATACTCGATCATGTTTTGTTTTTACGCTCCTGCTAAATTGTATACCAGAATAACATTTGCGCAAGTCTAATCTTAGCTAGAGTTTGCATATCGCGATCGTGTACCTGGTGCCGGATTAATTAACTCGGTACCAGGTACACGATCGCAGAGTGAGAAAATTGCGGGTTTTAAAACTACCCGATCCTTTTTTGAAATCTTAAAGAGCTGAACCCGATAATACTAAGCCCTATCACAAGCAGGGCGAGCATCTCCGGCCAAAGAATCCTAATGCCAACTCCTTTCAAAAAGAGCGCCCTCATGATTATAAGGTAATATCTTAAGGGGTTAAGGTAGGTTATATACTGTATAACTCGCGGCATATTGGCTATCGGATACGCGAATCCTGAAAGCAGCGTGGCGGGAAAATTAAACAAAAATACGGACATCATCGCTTCCTGCTGTGTTGACGATAATGTCGAAATGAACAACCCCACTCCCAAAGTCGTCAGCATATAAAGAACGGTCGATCCAAAAAGCAGAAGTATGCTCCCTCTTATAGGCACCTTGAACCAAAAGACTCCTATCATGGTTATAAGAAAGACCTGCGTTATGGCTATTATTCCAAAGGGTATGATCTTTCCTAAAATAAGCTCGACCGACTTTATAGGACTCACGATCAATTGCTCAATCGTGCCAATCTCTTTTTCCCTTACTATCGCCATGGAAGTAAGGAGGAGCGACATGATTGTAACAATCAAGGCGATGACTCCCGGAAGATAATAATTCTTCGATTCAAGGTTCGCGTTAAACCAGTGCCGGTCTCTCAACTCCACATTCGGAACAACATCGGACCGTTTTAGAAAAATCGTCGCTCTCTCCTCCAGCAACTTATAGTTATATTCCGAAATAATCTGATTGGCGTAACCCAGGATGATAGACGCGCTGTTCGAATCCGTACCGTCAAGAATAATCTGGAGCTCCCCGCCCTTGTTGTCTTTGAGGTTCCGGGCAAAGCCGCGATTAAACCTTATCACCGCGCTGACTAACGATTTATCAATTACCTTTCTTTGCTCTTTGTCGTTATATACGTACCGCTTCACGGTAAAATATTTTGAATAAGTAAAAGCCCTTATCACGTCACGGCTTTCCTTCGTATTGTCAAGATCGTAAATAGCGGTAGGTATGTTGGTTATGTCCATTGTGGCGGCATAGCCAAAAACAAGGATCTGGACGAGCGGAGACACAAAAATCGTGAATTTCATCCGCGGGTCACGAAATACCTGCAGAAATTCCTTAACTATGATGGCCCATATTCTTTCAAACATAGCTCACAATATTTTCTTTTTAAATTTTCTCACCGCGAGCGATACCGCGATAAACGCGAACAAAATCAAAGGCACAGTCTCAACCCACAAAATATCCAGCCCGACAGCCTTAAGGTAAATCCCCCTCAGGATAACAATGAAATATCTCGCCGGCACAAGGTAAGTAATCAATTGTATCGGCCTCGGCATATTAAAAATCTCGTAAGTAAAACCGGAAAGCAGAATGGTGGGCAAAAACGAGGTCAGCATGGCCATCTGGCTAGCGAGAAGCTGGTTTTTGGCGACAACCGAAACATAAATTCCCAGCGAAAGCGCTCCCGTAAGGAAAAAACTGCTTAACATAAAAAGCAGCAAAAGGTTTCCCCTCATCGGAACGCCAAACACGAATCTGCCCAACAAAATAGAAATCAGCAAATCGATGAACCCGATAACAAAGTAAGGCGCGAACTTACCGAGGATAAGCTCCGCCGGCCTTACGGGAGTAGAAATCAACTGTTCCATCGTCCCCCTCTCCCACTCGCGCGCCACTGTCAGGGAGGTAAGAAGGGCCGCTATAATCATTATGATAACCGCGATGAGTCCCGGAACAATAAAAAGCTTGCTCTGGAAATCAGGATTAAACCAGACCCGGGGCCTGAAATCGATAGGATTGGAGTTTGTTATGTTATATCTCTGGAGGAAGTTTTTGAGGAAATTCGCGTTATAAGTCGACACGACGCTGTTAACATACCCCAGAGCAATAGTCGCCGTATTGGAATCGCTCCCGTCAAGGATAAGCTGAACCTTGGCAGTCTTGTTCGAACGGATGTTTCTAGAGAAATCCTTGTCTAAGATTAAGGCCATAAGGATTTTTCTTTTATCAATCATATCCTCCAAAACGCGATAGTTATCGTAACACCCTATAACCTTAAAATACTTTGAGTTCTTGAAATTTAATACAAAATCGAGCGATATCTGCGAATTGTCCTGATCCCACACAGCCATGGGAACGTTATCGATATCGAGACTGAGGGCATATCCGAATAGCACGACCAAAAGTATCGGCATGGCAATCGCGAGACCGAGGCTTCGCGGGTCACGGATTATCTGGATGAACTCTTTTCTTATTACAGCGCTAGTTCGACGTAGATTCATAGTTAAAATCCAAATGTCAAAATTCAAATGACAGATAAAACACAAAACTCAAATGACAAATTAACATTTTTGTCATTGGGATTTTGGATTTATTTTGCCTGCCTGCCGGCAAGGCAGGGATTTTGAGATTTGTCATTTGCCATTATTTCTTCTCTTCGTGTTCCTTATCGTAATTCTCGATCAGGGAAACAAAAACGTCTTCAAGGGACGGCATGATTTTATTTACCGTGAAATTTGTCACACCCTGCTTTTCAATAAAATCTTTTATCGCCGGGATAGCCGATGAGGCGTTCTCGACAACGGCGTGGATAGAGGCGCTAAAAAGTGCAGTCTCCTTGACAACACTTAAGGCCGCGAGCTTATCTATCCAATCCTCGGCATTCGGAACCAACAACTCAAGAACGTCATTCTTCATAAACTTCGTTTTCATTTCGGTAGGAGTGCCCATGGCGATCATGGTACCTTTGTAAATCAAAGCCATGCGGTCGCAGTTTTCAGCCTCATCCATATAATGCGTGGTGACAAATACGGTTATTCCCCTCGCTGCCATATCCTTTATTATGTCCCAGAAGTTACTCCTCGTTATCGGATCGACTCCCGAAGTAGGTTCGTCCAAAAAAATTATCCCCGGCTCGTGGATTATGGCGCATCCTAAGGCGAGCCGTTGTTTCCATCCGCCGGAGAGGGTCCTGGTAAGGTTTGACCTGAAACTTTCGAGATTCGCCATTTTTACTATTTCTTCTTTACGCTTTTCCCTTTTCTCCTTGGGGATCTTATAGATGCCGCTATAGAAATTCACATTCTCCTCAACCGTGAGATCGTCGTATAGGGAAAACTTCTGGGACATGTAGCCGATATGCTGTTTTATCTCTTCCTGCTCGCGGTTGATGTCATAGCCGCCGACGTAACCGGTGCCGGATGTGGGAGATAAAATACCGCAGAGCATCCTTATGGTAGTAGACTTTCCGGCCCCGTTCGGTCCCAGAAAGCCGAATATTTCTCCTCTCTTAACGTCAAAATTGATATGATTTACCGCCGTGAAGGCGCCAAACTGTTTTACCAAGTCACGGACGCTGACCGCTATATCTGTATCCATAATTACACCGAGAATGGCAAATGACAAAATCCAAATGTCGAATGACAAATGAACATTTTTGTCATTGGGATTTTGGATTTATTTTGCCTGCCTGCCGGCGAGGCGGGGATTTTGAGATTTGTCATTTGACATTTGCTTTATGTTCGCTTTCATATTCTTTTATGATTGCGATAAAAGCTTCCTCGAGGGATTTCGCGCCGCGCTCCTTCTTGATCGCGTCCGGAGTTTCACACCTGAGAAGGACGCCCTTGTGTATAAGCCCGACTCTTTTGCAGCGCTCCGCCTCGTCTAAATAGGAAGTGGAAAAAAGTATGGACACTTTCTCTTTCAGGAGCTGATAGAGTATCTGCCAGAAATCCCTTCTCGATACGGGATCTACGCCGTTGGTGGGTTCATCCAGAAAAAGAACCTTCGGGGTATGGATGAGGGCGCAGGCAAGCCCCAGTTTCTGCTTCATTCCGCCGGAGAGTTTTCCGGCAAAACGTTTCTTAAAAGGGGTGAGTCCGCTGAACCCGAGGAGTTTTTCTATGACGGCTTCCCTGTCGTTCTTAGAAACGCAGTAGATATCGGCATAGAAATTAATGTTCTCGATAACCGTTAAATCCTCATAAAGCCCGAAGCGCTGGGACATATACGCGATGTTGTCCTTCAGCACCTCGGCCTCCTTCTGGACGTGCTTGCCGTAGACCCAGCCGTCCCCGGAGGTGGGGTCGAGTATACCCGTTAAGAGCCTCATCGTCGTGCTCTTGCCGGCGCCGTCCGGACCCACAAGCCCGAATATTTCTCCCTCCTCGATTTCAAGATTGAGATTATTTACGGCGGTGAGATCGCCGAATTTCCTCGTGAGGTTAACGGTTTTTATGGTAATCATAGAATGAAACTAATGGCAAAAATCATTATCGCGGGACGGCGCTCCGGAATGTACAGACGGGATATAAAGACCCCCGCCAATAAATGCGGACCGCTTCATAAGCCTATTCCGTCTTGTTGTCTATCGTTATGTACGCGTCGATGGGCATTCCGGGCTTAAGATCCAAACTAGTATTATCCATCCTGACCTTGACTCTATACACAAGCTTCACGCGCTCCGTGGTAGTCTGAATGTACTTTGGGGTAAATTCCGCCTGCTGGGATATAAAAGAAACCCAACCGTCGTATTTTTTACCGGGATAGGTGTCCGTTTTACCATAAGCCTTCTGGTTCAGCTTGACTTTGCCCAGCTCATTCTCGTTGATATAACCGGTAACCCAGATATTGTTGAGATCTACGGCGGTAAAAACCGGCGCCCCCGATTGCACAACCTCGCCCGCTAAGGCACTCTTTACAAGCACATAGCCGTTAAGCGGCGAGGCCAATTCGGCGAAACCGAGCTGCGTCTCGGTAAGTTCCAGCGTAGCTTTAAGTTCCTCTACTTTTGCCCGGCTCGCGTCGGCTTTGGTTTTAGCCGTGTCTCTCTGCTGGGCCGAGATCGCCCCCGCCCCAAACAGGTTTTCCGCGCGCACATAATTAACATCGTCAAGACTAAGCTGGTACTCAGCCGCCTTTAAAGAAGCTTGGGCCTCATTCTTTTTTCTCGAAAGTTCATCTGTGTTTAAACGCGCCACCAATTGGCCCCGCATGAGCACGTAGCCCTCGTCCACGAGAAGCTCCTCGATTTGCCCCCCTACCCGAAAGGATATGCGGACGTCATCGCCTTCGATATTGCCGGAGACCTTGATTGTCTTGCCGTTGCCGCTAAATACGTTGTAAAAACGCGCGATCATTAAAGACAAAACCATCACGACAAAAATAATTATCGCCATAATAACAATTTTTTTCTTTTTCATATCGTCACCCCTTCAGATATTGTCTTCCCCTTGTCCTGTCCAAAGACGCGCGCGCCATAAGGTAATCGTAAATTCCCTCGGCGAGATTTTGCTCCGTCTGGCTCAAGGCAACCTGCGCGTCCAAAACGTCCAAATTGGTCGTTACGCCGTTATCGTAACCCACTTCCGAAATCTTTAACGCCTCCCTTGCCTCCTTGATACTGTCCTTCTGGGAGTTGATAATAGCCGCCGACTGCTTCAAGTCGAGGCAGGCCTGCCTGATATCAACGGCGATCTGGTCGACCACATTTACTTTCGAAAGATCGGCCTGCGCGTATTTCGCCTTGGCCTCGTCAACCTTTGCCTTCGTGTAAAAACCGTCGAATACTGGAATCTTAAGAGTCGCTCCGGCATCCCAGATATTGTGCTTATAGTTAAACATGTTTCCGAGGTTTTGCGACCGGAAACCATAATTCATCCCCGCCTCAAGCGTTGGCAGAATGGTCGAGCGCGCCACCCAGATCGCCCACTTGGCCACGTCGATACCGAGCAGCTTTATGATCATCCAAGGATTCCGCGCGTACGCCTCTTTCAGGAATTTCTGCTCCTTTATCCTTATCAGCTTGCATCTCAGCCTCTCCGTCGGCCTTATGGGAGTATGCACGTTAAAACCTATAAGTTTGTTCAGCTCGGCGCTAATCAGGTCGACGTTATTCTCTGCCTTTATCAGGCCGGGAATATAGTTTGAAACCCTGACCTCCGACTGGAGAAGGTCGAACTTGGAAGACGTGCCATGATCGTATTTGCTCTTCACGTTCTCGTAATGGGCCTTGGCCAGTCCGACTAATTCAAGATTTATACGCTCTGTTTCAAAAGCAAACAGCAAACCGTAGTAAAGCCTCTTCGCCTCAAATTCAACGTCGAGCTTTTTGGCACGTAGCGTTTCTTCCTGAACCCTCAGGTTCAGTTTTGCTTCTTTCCAATTGGCAATATTAGCACCACCGTTAACGATGGACTGCTTGGCGGCAAGGCTGAATTGGAAATCGTTCCTGTACCCCGTAAAGATGCCCGGGTCTTTTTTCGGCTTTGTTGACGGACTAAAACGAATGATGGAATCATTATAAGAATATCCCGAATCAACGTCGATATGCGGCAAAAAGATACTCCTCGCCCCCACAATACCGGCCCTGGCGGCCTTTACTTCTTCTTCCTGAATCTGGATATCTTTGTTGTATTTAAAAGCGTACTTAATGGTACCCTCGAGAGATAAATCGATAACCTCCTCGGACTGCGGAATTTCTTCGGAAAAAAGAGGCGCGGCGAGAAAGGAAAATCCCGAGACTAACGGCAGTAATATTAGGATTTTAGTAATATGACTTTTAAATAGATATGGCATGTCTTTATCCCTATCTATTTAAATTATTATGGCTTAGTTGTAAAGGACTTTTTGGGGTATGGGACAGGCGTAGCTTAACCCACGCGTTTCGCGATGCGGACGTAAATGTCCTGGGCGACTTTGACCTTGGGAAGGAGACTTTTGCGGGCGCTCACTTTAAGTTTGGTGGTTTTGGAGGTAAGCTCCTTTATCTGAACTTTGACGGTAATCTCGTCAACGCTGGCTTCGATTTTGCCGTCCGCCCTGTTCTCGGAAACTATGGCGCCTTTGCTCTTTAGTATCTCGCGGCTCGCGTTCCAGACACGGTCCATCGGGTAATCAACGTAACCCTCCGCGCTGTCCTGGCTTAAAGCGTATCCGCCTATCGCGCCGCCGGTGCCGATCAAGAGGACCGCGCAGCCAGTCGTTACGAAACTTAAAAACAAAACTACCACAATAACAGGGACTAAATTTAATCTCGGCATATTAATCGTTTTCCAATTCTACTCTTAAGATTTATGCGGTTCTTTCTTCCTGAAATCGTCAAGGCGATCGATCAGGCGGCTGCAATAGAGCGTAAGGAAACGGCCTTCGTCGATCTTGTTTACATCGAGGACCTTGACGCCGGTAGAATAAGAGTTCTCTCCCTTCACCTTCTCGCACCAGACGACCTTCGCGCGCACCCGTATCGGGCGTTCGCTGTGGCGGTTTTGAAGCTCGATCTCAAGCACCGTACCGTTAGCAAGCTTTTCGTCGGAAGAAAAACAAAAACCTTCGGCGCTGATATTCTGAGACACTGCCTTCTTGCCTTCGGGGCTGTCCGAAAGCCGGTAGGTAATCTTCGCGTCCAGATCCATTCTTGGATACCGCCGCCGCTCTTTCATACAGACCTCGCTTTGCTTTAAATTACCTTTATGTACCTGGTACCGGATTAACGGTTCCGGTACCAGGTACATAAAGGCCGTCACCTTGAAACTGTTTCCACAACAAGTGGACTTAAGCTTTCTGCCGATTCGCGGGCCTTGGTCTCGCGGGCTTTAGGCTCGCGCAAAACTACCCGCTTTCCCTGCGCCAATTTCGCCAGCGCTTCGGGAATCATCTCCAACGGCAGATTATAGTAAAGCTTGCCTTGATGCGCAAGCGAAACTGCGCCTGTCTCTTCCGAAACTACGATCGATACGGCATCGACCTGTTCCGACATACCGAGTGCCGCCCGGTGGCGCGTGCCGAACTCGTGAGGCACGGCCCGGCTTTGAGTCAAAGGAACGATCACCGAGCCGGCTACGACGCGGTCGCCGCGGATAACGAGTGCCCCGTCATGCAACGACGTCGGCGAAAGAAATACTGAGGCAACGAGCTGCGAATCTATAGCGGCATCAAGCTGAATTCCTTTTTGGACCCACTCCTCCAGCGAATCTTTGTTCTCAATCACAATCAGAGCGCCTTTTTTATACTGCGAAATAAGATCGCACGCCTTGAGCAATTCCGCGTAAGGGCCTTCGTGTTTGCGGATCTGCTTGAAAAAATCTTTATGATGCGCTCTCGACTTCAAATTATGAACGGCCTCCGAAACCTCCCAAACTAAGGCGCAAATCAAGAGTCCTGTGAGAAAAACCGTATACCACACCGGAAGCCCGGAGAGATGGAAATTTGCGACGAAAAGCGGGGTAATGGAGCCGAGTATGACAAGCTGGATTAAGCGGCCGCGGTGTGTGCCGAAAGCGCCGTTTAAAAGCCCTATCGCAAATGTAACCGAATATACCACAACAAGAAACATTAAAGCTCTCCTTCATACCGTCATTGCGTGAATTGTGTACCTGGTACCAAATTTATTATAGACGTAAAAGTAAAAGCGAAAAGCTCAAAACCACAGTTTAAAATTCAAAACTTACTAAAAGTAATTTTAAACTTTAAATTTCAGTTTTGCGCTTTGCACTTTAACTTTTGTACTTTTTTAAAGGCAAACACTACACTTAATTTATCGGCTGGAAAGCAGGTAGGCTTTATAGGTGCAAAATTAAAAGCGAAAAGCTTAAAACCACAGTTTAAAATTCAAAATTAACTGAAAAAACCAGGGTATAATTTTAAACTTTGAATTTTAGTTTTGCGCTTTACGCTTTAACCTTTGCGCTTTCCTACAAATTGCTCAGCTGTGTCCGGAAGGCCATATTGAGGAAGACCATTAGCTCCTCGACGCTGAAATTTACCGAAGTACGGCGCTCCACCTTCGCGGTGGCGTATCCGAGGTTATTTATGTAATGGCCGAGACGCTCCTTTATGCTACGTTTTGAGTAGAAGTTGTCCCAGATCCACGTGAGGCCTTTGTCCAATTCTTCGATAGTCATTCCCTTAGGTTTGAAAATTACGTTTTGGCCGTTTCTTAAAGATAGGTCCTCCGCGAAAATCCGTCCTTCCTTCTCGAGTATAGTATAGAGCTTTGACCCTTCGCGCGGGGTAAGGCAGGAAAAAAGCGCGAGGTCGACTTTGTTCTCCTCACAAAATTTAAGTGTCTTTTCAAAAATACCTGCGTCGTCGTGGTCAAACCCGAACATAAAAGAACCGTATATCGCGATGCCGGCGTCGTGCATGTTCTTTATCCAGCGGGAATAATTCTCCGCTCGCGCCCATCCCTTGTTTACCTCCTCGAGGTTCTCCTGCTTAATCGATTCTATCCCGGCAAAAAGAAACATACAGCCGGATTCCTTCGCGAGCCTGAGGAGTTCAAGGTCGTCCGCAAAGTTAAGCGAAAATTGCCCGCCCCACGCGGCTTTTATGGGGGCAATTGCCTTAAACAATTCCTTCGCGTAACTTTTTTTCGCCGCGATATTGTCGTCCACGAAGAAAATTATCTTATCATGCAACTCTTCGACTTGCCGGACAACATCCTCTACCGGACGGGTGCGGTATTTGCTGCCGTAAAATTCCGTCACGGAGCAATAATCGCAGGCATAAGGGCAACCGCGCGTCGTCTCAATGTGATAACATTCCGGATCCTGAAACAGCTTTCTGGAAATAAACGGCACTTCCTTCATATCGATCAGGCGATCGGCTTTATAGCGCTTTTTAAGGGCGCCTTTTCTGAGGTCTTCGATGATAGAACCCCAAATAGCCTCACCTTCGCCTATACCGACGGAATCGACGTGGGCCTCGAATTTTTCGGGGTGGAGCGAAGGATAGATGCCGCCGATGATTACCTTTGTGCCGCGCCGCCGGAACTCGTCCGCGATTTCGATGGCGCGCGGAATAAGGTGCATCATCACCGTAATGGCAACGAGATCCACCTTCTCGTCGAAATTAATGGGGTTTATATTCTCATCGATGATTTCGCGTTCGATATCGCCGGGCGTAAGCGCCGCCAAGAGCGGCAGCGCGAGCGGCGTCGCGACGAGATAACGGACAGAACCTTGCCCCCTGCCCAGCTTTTTAGGATTTACGAATAGGATTTTCATAAAGGTGCCCTAAATTATGTACCTGGTACCGGTTTCGCGGGTTCGGTACCAGGTACACAATTTCACACGCGGGATTTCGCAATGACGGTTATTCTATCGGGAGAAGAATCTTTGTGCCCGGCTTAAGCTTGTCGGGATTATTGATTTTGTTCTTATTAAACTCGTAGAGGTATTTCCAGCGGTAACCGCGGCCTTTGCCGTAATGCGCCTCGGCAATTTTCCAGAGGGTGTCTCCCTGTTTGACGACGTATTCCTCGGTCTTGACCTGAAGGGCGGATTCCACCTGCTGGGTTTCCTCGATTACTTCCTGGTCTTCGGGAGGCTTGAAATCGGGCGGCACCTGAATTTCAACTACCTCCGCTATCATAAACTGTGCATTACGGTCTTTCTGCATCCCAACAAGGTCGGTAATCGGCGCTACGGCGTCAAGCTTACCGCGGCTTAATATACGGATGCGGTTTTCGGGTATTCCGTTCGAAAGCATAAAATCTTTTACAGCCTCCCCGCGCCGCTCACCTAGTCTTTCGTTATACGCCTCATCACCGCGCCTGTCACAATTGCCCGTAATCAGAATTTCTGCCTCGGGCTCTCTTCCCAGCGTCTGCACGGCTTTATTTAGTACCATATTTGCGTCTTCGCGGAGACCAGCCTTGTCATAATCGAAATATATTTTAACATTGCTGATTATGCGCTTCAAAAGAAGGGCGGGCTTTCCTTCTTCCTGAAAGATAATCTTCCTCACATAGATATAGCCTTGATTGCCCCACGGGGTAGCCTTGCCCGGCTCGACCGGCCACCACCAGTAACCGCCACGGTCTTTATCCTCAACAGGCCCCGGCATCGCGTCGGTCGGCCACCACTTGAAACGCGCCGAATTAGACTTATCTTCAAGCTCACGCCTCTCTTCACGGGTAAGCGCGAAGGCGTTCGCTCCGCACCAAAGAACAAAAGTAAGCGCCAAACAGCAAGCGAAAAATTTTTTACCTGATAACTTCATTTCGGTCCTCCCTTAATTCCAGAGCCGCGTCATCGCGAGCGAAGCAATCCAAAATGGATAGGCGGGACATTTCCTGCCTCACCGGCAGGCAGGTTGTCCCGCGACTCTGCGGAGTCAGGAGACTCCGCCTATTCACGCGGACGGTGAAATAGTATAGCAGGAAAGTAGTGGAATGAGAAGAGGATTTGAAAAGCAGTGGTCAATCGCCAGTTGTCAGTCATCAGTAAAAGATTAAGCGGTAAGAAGTAAGGAAAAGCGCAACCGGCTAACCGGCTCACTGGCTTACCGGCTAACCAATTAAGCCGCGCGCGCTATGGCCGCCGCGCTGTCGCGTATGGCCTCGAGGCGGTCAAGATCTACTTCTACGATGTAACAATTATTCTCAACTCGTATCGACTTTACAATATCGGGAAACTTGCCGAGAACGGCCTCGGCATCAAAAGCGACTCTAAGCAAAAGCGCAAAGAAAGGATTCACGGAAGCCCTTGTTTGCTTTGCCATATCAAAACTGAAAAACAAGGTAAGTTTGTCTTTGGCCCTTCGAGCCACGATCTCGGTCAATTTTTTGGCATCCTCAGTTTCAAGTGACTTCATAACAAAGACCGCGTTATTTATACCTTTGGCTTCCTCGAGCCATTTCGCGATGTCCCTCTTGGTTGCAACGTCAACTCTCCTAATTATGCGCAAGTTCTTCCCCAGAACAAACCCGGATTTAACTTCTCTCAGCCACACCGGAATATTGCTTACATCGTCGCTATCGCCGGAAATCACAAGCCTGCTGTCCTGGCCTAGCTTCAAGGCCAAGGCCTGTATCAACTGCTTCTGCGCAACCTTATCAAGACCTGTCGTAATAGAATTGAAATCAATAAAGAAAAATGCCGGCGTGCCGGATGGTTTTAATTGATCAAGCGGTACATCAAGAAGGTTGACCGACAGACCCAACGCCTCAGATAGATCGCCGGGCTCCATGCCGTACGCTTCCATCCACGCGGCGGGCCTTACCATCTTTTCCGGCGTGCCGCTCGCGTAAATAAGCGAGGCGTCGGTGAGTATTTTAGCGGCAGATTGTATAAACGCACCCGTTTTGTCGGGTACTATTTTCTGCCCCTCCGGCGCTATCGCATTGTAATCCGCGACCAACCCTTCAATTTCTCTTACCGTTTCCTCATTAATGCCTGCTTCTAATATGCGGCATAGTAAAGCGCGGCTGTCACTATATTCCAAAGTTTTCTTTCTAATCCATCCCCGGACAAGGCTCTCAACTCTATCGTGTTTGAGACTTTCCCAATTTGCCAAAACGCTAACGACATCAGCCGCCGCCGGCTCTTTGATTCCTATATCAGCTCCCGGCAAAACTTCTTTTAGCATGTAATAAGCGATAACATCCGCCGCCGTCTTTTCCATCCCGAGCGACCGCCCCGCTGGGCTAAGGATTCCGGGCTTCGACGAACTAGTCAGTTTCGTCAAGTCAATAGTGATTGTAATATTTCCGTCAGGACCTTCACCAGCTCCCAGCATATAATCCACGTTGGGTCTTGCGCCATAAATTTGTCCGAGGTATTTTTGATAAAAGCCAAAGGCGTCCTGATAGGCGGAAATCGTGGCCTTCGTCATTCCGTATTCCTTTAATTCCCCGAAAAACACACCCATAAGGAATGAACCCAACCCTCCGTCTCTTGCATCTTTCTTTACAAAAAGCCATTTAAGGTTACCTGTATTGTTCCTGCGGTCGATTTCGATCAAACAGCAGCCCTGTGTTTCTCCTTGAGAATCAACATATACGAAGAGTTCGTCAAAAAATTTAAGCTCAGGATTACTTGGGTCCTCGCGGCTAAACGAATTCACCGATTCAAGAGCAGAATCTTCGATGGCAAGGCCTTGAAGAAGCTTTTTGGCCTCGGCATATCCTACGCCTGCTTTTTCCGCGGCATCCAAAAACTGCCGGAAATTTAATGCCGCACCTTTATCCTCGTGAGCATATTTTGTCCCTTGACGCACTGCCTCTTGCAGCTCGGTTTTAAACCCCAGCGAGGCGCCGGGCGTGATTTGCGCAGCGTTTCTTTCATCGATAAAAGCTTTATACGTTTTCAGCTTGGCAAGTAACTCTTTTTCTTTCGAATCTGTGATTAATCCCTGAACGCCGGCCTGCTTGATCGCAGCCTCATAGAAGCTTCTTGTTGCTTCGTTCGGAACTAAGTACGCTTCATGAAAAGATGCGGGTATGTCTTTCCCAAAGAAGTCCTCAAGTTTACCATCTTCGCTGTTACGCCTTAAAACAACATATAGCGGCCCAAATGGCCCTGCTGAGGTAGGCGTTTGTGTTGTTCCCTTATTTAAAGTACTGTAATCTACCACACCGCTCTTGCCCGTTTTTATACGGCCGTCAAGCATTATAGACAATAAATTAACAACGCCGCCTTTCTCAAGGCTTACACCATGCGCCAAAATACCCTCCCTGTCTCCCAGCCTAAGCAGATTTTCTTCTGGGCCACCCTCGCGTAAGTCGGGCAACAACTCAACTTTGCTAAAATCCACCTTGTAAACTGTTCCGTCAATCACTTGAAGAACATTACCAACCATACCTGCCCTCGAAGGTTCATGTTCTTTAAACCATTCAAAAAGATCGCTTTTTTGCTCCGGGCTAAGCGTTGCTATCTGTGAGACAAATTCACCATTTCTCCTAAGCGCGCCTAAATTACGCGCAAACAATTCGGCAAGATCAAAGTCGAGCTTTTCCATAAACCCATCTTTTACAAATTTCTCCCCCAGAGCGCGGCCTTCCAACACAGCCTTGGCTTGAAGTTCTTTTGCGGCGCGCTCTTCGGTTTCCCTAAGCCTTCTAACGGCTTCACTATAGGCCGCCTCGTCAAACCTAAGCGGTTTCTGTACCGCATTTAATAAATCGGCAAGGTCTTCTCCTGATGGTTCATCGGCTACCGTCAAGTAAGCGCCATTTTCGGTCAATTCGGCTTTTGCGTCATCCGCCAGATCCTCCAGGCGCAACAATCTTTCCACTAAAACATCCCTTTGCAAAACTAAATTCCGGCCCATATTACCTGCCGCGGGTTTTTCGCCTTGCAAATATTCTATTTGGTCATTAAGACCGCTGAGTTGGTTTTTGATTTTCTGCGTCTCTATTTCAGCGGTATCGAGTAAAGCTTCCAGGTGGATTTCGGCAGCCTCTTCCGTTTTCAGCGAAGGAACCTCTTGCACGCTATATCTCACAGCCTCGCCGGGCTTTGGTTCTATTCCTTCCGCAAATCTTTTTTGATTAGCAACAATTTCTTCTTGCTCCTTCACCTCTTTTCTAATATTAATCAATTCCGAAAGCTGGCGAGATATGTCATTCTTAAGACTGCCCGTAAGAACTATAGCGCGCGCCATCATTCTGGAGTAAGGATCCGACACCTTCGCGTCGTAACTCAACATCGGAACCTCGCCAATCAAGGCATTCGCCAAAACAATGTGTTCAGCAACCCTGCCGAGCAATCGGGCCTCTCTCTTATTTATAAGATTATCTCCCGATGCAGCATTGTAAGACGC
This sequence comes from Candidatus Omnitrophota bacterium, assembly GCA_028711765.1. GTDB lineage: Bacteria > Omnitrophota > Omnitrophia > Omnitrophales > JAQTRP01 > JAQTRP01. Next base: position 30,380 of record JAQTRP010000001.1, read on the forward strand.
GACCCATGACTGCATAAACATATAAGCAAGCCTCGCGCAAGCTTCAACGTCGCCGCTATTTATAAGATTCCACTCGCTCTCGCTTACAACAATAGTTTCATAACCTTTCGCCGGATCTATAAATCTGACCGGCCCCTTAATGCCGGGTGTGGTTTTATCCGGGACAGTAAATAATTCCGGATACCGATAGCGCCTGACGGCGTCTTTCCCGAGTCTCGGCCCTACTGCTTCTTCCGCCGCATTTTTCACGACTGGCGGCGGCCCTTCAATCCAACGGCCTCCAAGTTTCGCGAGGGCGATTATTCCCTGCGCTAAATCTCTATCAACGTCTCCCTCCCAGCTATAATTGCCCTCGAACTCCTCCCCCAGCGAGGCGCCGGCAGGAGCAGCAGGTATACCAGCCGCTTCCGCGGCTTTGGCCAATATACTGTCGGGCATAATAATATTGGGCAAAGGTGTAGCAGCAATTGTTATCGGCTCACCAACGGAAGCTTTCTTAATAAGTTCCTTGTGCATCTTGCCGGCCGGCCCAACCCATATCCACTTTGACCAAGTCCCGTCTTTCAAATTGATAAGCTCTATGCCAATAAATTCCCCTAATACTTGCACGTTTTTGTAATAGATATCCTTAAAATCATCGGTTCCTATATTAATAAGCCCGCAAAACTCGCCCCGATTTCTATCAGAGCTTATGATTTCGAAGGCCTTCTCGACAAGTTTCTGACCGTCAACGTTCGCCTTAAGGTTCCCAAGAACGTCCGGCCCGGCCTTTCCTGTTCTTGCGAGATAATTGCGGTATTCCTCAAGAATCTGACGCGTGGCCCTAAAAGCAAGAGATTCATCCAAAAGCGGCGGCATACCAGGGCTTTTGATGTTGTTTACAACATGAACCAACTCGTGATAGATCTTTTGCGCTATCCAATAAACCTTATCCGCTCTTGAACCTTCTTCTTTCTCAAAAGCGTCTAATCCTACAACAACAAGTTTGACACCCCGGGGCACCATGGCAAAACTGTTGTCGTCTAACCCCCTCACGAAAAGTACGCTTGCGCCGTCCGCCTCATCTCCAAGATTGAATTTCTTCTTTAGTAAGTTGTGAGCGTCCCGGACCATTCCTCTGAATTCAGGGTTATTTGAAACTCCTACTGACCTTTCCACCATCTCCCTTGTGATATTCGGCACTTTGTATCCGGTAATATTCATCAGGAAATCAATCGGATATATACGTGTATCTATGGAAGGAGGTAACCTTTCACTAGAAAATGCGCTGCCATTTTCTAACCGCTCATCCATAATCCTGTCCTCGAGCAGCTTTTTAAGATCAGGGTCTTTCACTTTTCTGCGGGCGCCTTCGAGAGCGGCTATTATTTGCCGGCTGGTTCCTTTGGGAACGAGAACTGAATATTCTCCGGTTGGGCCTCTTATAATTCTAATAGACCCGGTTTGTTCTTGAGCAACGCTCTGCCCCCCAACGCCCAAGACGAAAGCCGTTCCTAATGCACCTAAGCTAACAAAAAATTGCCTCCTGTTAAAACCTTTACCAGCCTCAGCCTGTGCGGTCCCCAGCGAGGCGCCCTCCCCGCCAATGGGCACGGTTTTCTGCAGCCAGCCCCGTACAAGATTTATCTGATCTTGTTTAAGGTTCGTATTCTCATTTTCAAGAGCATCATTTAAAAATTCCGATAGTTTGCTATCATCAGGAAAGGCCGAACGAAAAGCCTTACCGATACCATCCAGAATTTGCCTTCTGCTTCTCTTAAGGTCATTCCTGTCTTCATAGTAAAGAAACAGCCTGGACAACAAGAAGTCTTTGCTTCTCTGACGCGATCCTCTAAGTAATCCCAAATCGACAACAACAAGATCGGGATTTTCGGGGTCTCTCTGTTTTCCACGAAACATAATGTTGTTAGGATGAACATCGTTAAAGTATTCTTCCCTCCCCTTGGCTTTACTGTTCTGTATTCCGAGTTGAATGTAGGTTGAAACTACCGTTTCTCTTTCTTTGGGACTTAACGGTTGAATTTTAACGGCATCTTTTACCGTTAACCCGTCAATCCACTCTTCTACATAGCTGTTCCTGTAAGGCGAACCGAATCGTGGTATAAATTTAGTCCACTGTAAAACTTGCAGTGATGCTATTTCATTATCTTCAATCGCGCCTTCCTTGAAAGCGAACAAAAGCTTAAGCTCTCCATCCGGACTTAACGCTTTCTCATAGATCTTCCTGTATTGATCTTTTATCCTTAGCCGAATTTTAAATACGTGTTTCTCGGTTGACGAAATAAAATACTTCATCTCAACTTTCTCAAGGTGCTCAGGTAAGGCGCCCGAAATGCCGTACACATTCTCTAAATTTCTGCTAAACTTAAATGCGTCCCCAAATAAATCTTGCACTTTATCAATAATTTCTTCCTTACGGCCTCCAACGTAACTATCCCCTGCCTCATTAACCCACGCGTCTTCTTCCAAACTCAAAGGTAACTCAACCGCCCCCAGCGAGCGGCCGGAGAGAGCAGTGGTGATTCTAATCAAATCTTCTCGTGTTGCGCCTATGTTGCTACTCTGTAACTGACTGAGCAGTTCTTTTTTAACGGCCCCTGCTAATGCCGGAGAATATTCCATGCCTTTTGCTTCTGCCTCTCTCATAACGTAATTTTCCACAACGTCCGGCTGCTCAAATATATAAACCATAACCTGAGCAGTTGACATACCTTGTATCCCGATAAAGTTCCCCATAGGCAAAAGCTGGGGCGTATTTTCCTTGCTGCCGAAAACCTTTGCCGCAGCCTCCTCAATTGCCCCCGAATCCTGGGGCACTATCTTCATCGCCTTTATCGACCCAAACATTGCCACCGCTGTTTCGGTCGCAAAAGGCTTTTTATCCACTGCTATTTTTACTGCAGTCGTTTCGGACGGGATAATGGTAACTTTAGTGGGTAATTCAGGGCTGGTGGGCGTAGCGGTAACCCCAGCCCCTTTCGGCTCAACGCCGATCTCTATCCATCGAAAACCCGCTTTGAACCGATCAAAAACAAACGTGCTAATAACGGTAGCGACGGTATCTTTTTCGCGGGAGGATCTCTCAATCTTAAAGCGCGGCCTGCCTTCTTCATCGGAATCGTAATATAAAAGTACCGAATACGCGGTGCTTGCCTCAAAATCCGCTTTTGTCTTTCCCACGGCTCCCAAAATACATTCCTCGATAAAATCGCTAAAACCTTCCGCGCCGACATAGCTCTTATACTTTTGATTAACGAGCCGTTCAACCTCTTGCCGAATTCCTTCATCTGAATCTATCGCGTAAAAAATAATCGGATTTTCCTCCAGCGGCACTTTCATAAAATCTTCCTCGCCTTTCTCCTTATCTCTAAGTATACTTTTCAGTGCCGAGACCTTTGCTTTGAGTTCTTTTATCTTGTCTTCATATTCCTTTTCTTTTCCTGAAATATCTCCGACGTTATTATCCAGAATAAATTGAAGTGTATCTATTTCCCTTTCGCTTCCGGTTATCAGATTCATCAGAACTTCATCCGGCTCATGCGTAAGCGTGGCGGGAGCAGATGCCGGAGACGTAACACCGGAAGGCGCTAACGACACATCCGTCTCAGCGGTTAGCTTTTTTCCAGTCGCTGAAGGAAGCGGCAAACCGCGAAGGCCTTCCATATCCAAATGCCCTTCCAAATCTTCTTTGGAAATGCCATGTCTCCGGGCTGCTTTACTAATAGCCTCCTCTAAATAATTTTTTGATACGGGACCGCCGGTCCTGGTTTTCTCGGCTATCGCATCTTTAAGGGCTTCCGCGGCTTTCTCCACTTTCGCCCCCAGTGAAGCACCCTTGATCGCTTCCATATCCTTATTCGTCATAGCCCGGCGGGTCCTTGCTTTTTTCGCTTCCAATTCCTTTATAACCGCCTCGGCAGCTTCTTTCATTCCCAGCGACCGGCCTGCCGGTGCAGCCGAGGCGAGGTTTGCAACAAGTGCGGTAAGGAGCGGCAGGTCTTCATCGCGAAGCCCCCTATCTTTCAGGGTTTCCCTTATGACTTTCTCAACGTTGCTGTACATCTCTTGGTCTGCCGGGCTCATCTTGTCGTACGCCACTTTAGATACAGCGCTTAAATTGACTCCCTTCATTTGGCCTACCTTGTCGACAAGCCCTTTTATATCTTCTTCCCCAAGACCCAACTGGCCCAATCGCTCCCTCGCGACAACTGTTGTGCCTTCGAGAAGCGCTGTTCTTCCCGCCGGAGCTTGGGCAATTGCCGCTTTGACTAAATTCCTGAAACCATCTTCCGTAATTCCCTTCTCTGAAAGCGCCCCCGAGAGATAACCCCACACCTCGGGCCACGTTCTAATCAATTCTTCCAAAGCCTTGCGGAATTTTTCATCTTCTCCGGCCCGCTTATTTAAAAATTCAATTATGCCCATCCCTAAGTTCTGCTTAGCGGCGTCATTTAACTGGCCCAAAATGTATTCGGCCGGATCACCGCTCGTAAGCAAGGCATCGTCGGCGAAGAGAATCATCATAGCCTTTATAAATTCCTCGTGTCCTTTCTCGCCGACTGCCGCAAGCACGGGAACGGCTATCGTGTAACGCGAAAGTTCGCGGTCGATAATGTCGAAAAGGTCGTCCACGTAACGGGTGTAGCGGCCCGCCTCGGCAATCTTGCCCTGCTTCATAGCCTCATCGATAATGCGGACCCGCCATGTAACGAGGCTGTTGTGGAGATGGGCGTAGTCGGAGCGCGGCGCGCGCCGTGCGAACTCGGCTTCGAGTTTGTCGGCGTTCAGTGTATATTCCCCGCGCATAACGCGGAGATAGCTTGAGTCGTCAAAGTTCGAGAAAGAGGGAGAGACGATGATGTATGAGATATTGTTCTCTCTGAAATGGCGGGTTATGCCCTGCTTGTGGAATCCTCCCGTTACCAGAATGGCGGCCTTGGCCTTTTCGGAGCTTACTAAGTCCTCGAAATTATTATAAATTACTTCTTCGCGCTTGATTGCCAACTCATAGAAACGCTCCGCCCACTTGAGGTCGAGTTTAAATTGTGTCTTCTCGCCGAACTTCGAGAGGAAATCATTGAAAACTTTGATATCGTAAAGGCCGCGGGACTTTTCGTATTCCGCGAAATCATCCCTTGCAAGCTCAAGCTTGGCGATATTCTCAAGAACTGAGAGCCTCTCGTATAAAGAATCGAGGGTTTTATCGTCTTCGCCCTTAAACATAGAGGACTTGATTTCTTTGGAGACGGACTTTATCTCGCTAAAAAGCTCGGTGCCTTGCATTTCGCGGATATCGAGCGGAAAGTCGAAGACGTCTTTCATTTCGCTCTGGGGGCCTTCTTCAAGACCGAGCTTTCTGAGAACCTCAAAAAGCTCTCTCGCATAGGAAAACCTTGAGGCGCGGCCGATTTGGTAGGACTGTTTTATCCTTGCAAGCTCGCGCTGTTTTTCCTTGTGGGTCCTGTCCTTAGCGAAAAATTGCGAGAGGGCCGCCTCGGCTTTATCGATAAACTGTCTGAAGCGCTTAGAATCGCTCCCATCGGCCTTTTCTTCGGCGTTCACATTCTGGATAAGAGAAGCAAGCTTGGGATACCTAGCAAGGAAGAGTTTTTTCTCAACCGACTTATCTCTTATGACGCAGATCAGATCTATAAGCGAAATTTTGCCTTCCTTATAGTTACTAAGAGCGGCGTCGAATTGTTTCAACTCTCCGGAGTAAATTTTGTCTCGTGCCACATCGAGGGATTTTCTCATCCTGTTTATTTCATCAAGCAGTCCTGCCTTCGCCTCCTGAGCCCGGAGAAACGCCGTCCTATCATCTTCATAAAGCACCGTATCCTCGAGGGCGTAATAACCGGCGCCTGTCTCATCACACATCGCTGAGTACTCAGTGCCTGAGATTTCGCCCTTTGCCATCACGCGATCAAGGATTTTGCCCTTCAGTTCCTTATTCGGGAAGGCCTGAATCGGCAGAACATCAAATTTGCCGCTTCCGCCTTCTGTGGCAATGAGAGACGCGCCCTGCGCTTTGAAGTGGTCTATTATCGATACGATACTCTTCTGGGCTTCATAGAGACAGTGGGCGTCCTGTATATAAATGACGATGCCTTTCTTCGGATCGCCTTTAAAAACCTCGCCCGTAAAACCTAAATTTTGTGGAACGGTTATGGCGTAAGGGTCGGTCGCAAGCGTAAACGGCAGAGCCTCAAGATTCGGCTTTGCTACTTTATCATTAGGCGCCGACCAAACGACTGTCTGAAATGAGAAGACGGCTGCTACAGAAAGGGCAACGACGCGCAGCCAGTAGGGCGCATTCCCCGAATGCGCCGCCGATCGCCGGGCTGTTTGGGAAACAGCCCCTACAAATATGTTTAACGTCTTCTTCATTCTAATTTCTCCCCTGTATAGAGCATGAACTTTGCCCGAAGTTCCTTAGGCACATTCCTGAACCTCACGGCCAGCTTAACCGAGCCGTCATCCTTGATGCGCGTGACACGGCCTTTCATCTCGAGATTAAGAGGCGGCGCGAAAATAGTGTTCAATTTGAAATGAAGGTCTATGGGGTCCCCGACCCGCGGCAGGCCATCCTGCTTTTCATAATCAACCACCTGAAGGAAAACTCCGGTATGAGAAATATTTAATATGTCCGCTTTGCCCGAAAGGTTTTTTCTGTTTGGTATCGCGATATCGAAGGAGCAATCTATACTTGTGTTTATGCGGACGGCCTCTCTCTGTTCGCGCCTTTGCCGCTCATGGTTACCGTTTAAATCAGCCGCGCTCCCCAAAAGATAGGTTTCGATATCATGCCGGCAGTAACGCCATTTCTTGCCTATCCGGAAAGACTTGATTATCCCACGTTCTGAAAAGTAATAAACCGTGGAGAGGGGCAGGTTTAGAAACAGGCTTACCTCTTTGGGCGTCATCACCCCTGAGTAAGGTTTTTTACCTCTAATATCCCTTGTTTTCATCACGCCGACCTTGGTACTTTCCAATGTTTCCAATATTTACAGCACCTACAATAAGTATACTTGGATAATTAACAAATTACAAATCTTGCAAAAGTCTTTAGTGCGCATATAAGGTATTGATATTAAATGAGATAGGTAAAAAGTGCTAAAATTGTTTAAGCGGTGTAATTTGGGTTAACAAATAGGCAAGAAACACACTATGAGGTCTTGTTTTTACTATACGCTATACGCTATACGCTATACGCTATACGCTATACGCTATACGCTATTCTATATTGGTCTTCCGGATAACATCGGCTATCCGAAGCCGCCCAATATAGAAAAGTCCGGGGATGGTGGCGAGGGGAATACACAGGAGGGCCGGCAAGGTAACTTTAAGGAAATCGGTCCAGACAAGCGTTGTGCTCACATTAAACCAGGCGCGAGAGGCCTGCCAGTTGACTATGTAAGCCAAGGCGATCGAAATAGGAATACACAGAGCCATAGCGGTAACGCCCATCACCAACGCCTGCGCGAAGACGATCCTTAAGAGAAAGAAATTCTTATGGCCGAGAGACGAGAGAATGACAAACTCGCGCTCTTGATCCATAACGTTAATCGTAATACTGTTGACCATCACAAGAACGGCTATCGCCGTCCCGAGCGCTATGGCAAGATAAACAACGTTGGTAATCTGGGAGATGCTCTCCGTAACGCTCTTTTCCATTTCGCGCTTAAAAACAACCCGCTCGACAAAGGGCTCTGACAAGAGTGTCTGCTCTAATTTGTCCGCGGGCATTGCCGACTTAATCATTACGGAAGTCACCTTCCCTCCGAGGCCGAGGATTTTCTCGGCGGTGCCGCGCGGCACGTATATCTCGCCGGAGCTTATGCGGGAAGTCAGGCCGACAACGGCGAGCTTAACCGTCCCTTCCGAAGATTGCACTTCGAGTGTGTCTCCGAGCTCCACTTTGCCTAAGCTTCTCAGGCTCTGATTAAAAACCGCCTCCAAGGCATCGTTCGATGAAAAAGGCCGCCCCGCCGTGAGCTTCATCTCTTTAAGCTTCGATTGGAACGGAACGCCGATTATATTAAAATTTCCCTCGCGCGACGATCTCCGTACTTCCGAATAGCCTTTCGCGATCGGTTCCCACTCACTTATCTCAGGCAGGGTCTTTATCCAATCCGAAACCGTACCGTATCCTTGAGGATCGTCAAAGTCCACCATCGCGTCCCATTTCTCCTGCCCAAAAAACTTCTCGGAAGTAACCGCGACGGAACGCAACGCTATAATAAAAGACGTGGCCATCCCCACGCCGAGCGCTATCACAAAAACGTTTCCCGCCGTCGCCCTAATCCTGCGGAAAAGCGTCCTCATAGCATATTTAAGCGGCGCCGAAAGCGTCGGTAACTCGGTGATGCGGTCCAATAAAGCCACAAATGTCCTGCTGAACGTCTCCACTTGCCCTCCGCGGATCGCCTCTACCGGCGCCAAGCTTACTAACCTTAAGACCGGATACAAAGCCGCCGCGATGGGAAGGAATATACCGAACACAATACCCCAGAGGATTAAGCGGCTGTCTACAACCGGCAGGCCCTGAGGAAAACCGATTGCCTTCGCGTAAGACGCAGCGAAAAACGAATTTATCTCAAACGAAGCCGCGATGCCAAGAACCGATCCTAAAAGGCCGATCACGAGGGCATTTATCAAGAAGGACCGGAGTATCTGCAGCTTGCCGTATCCCATCGCGAGAAACGCGCCCACCTCACGGCGCTGGGACATAATCAATTTATCCATCGTCATAAAAACTACCATAAACGAAACGAGCGCGAAGACAAAAACGACGACCGGTATAAAAATATTAAACCTCTGAAAGTTTTCGTTGAGGTATCGGTTGGCGAACTGATTCTTGAGCGGGACGACCTTGGTCAGCTTAATACCGCGCATGTGACTTAGGACCGCCGCTTGGGTAGATTCTGCCTCATCCGGATTGACATAGCGGAAAAGGGCTTGATTATAGACGTGGACCTTAGAAGTACGGTACAAAATGCGGTCGGAAAGATAAATGACCGCGAGAGAACCCGGCGACGGAAAAAGAAGATCGGGATTGGTGGTGGTGATAAGAAACTCGGGATTCAACGCGATTCCGCCGACGTTAAACTCATAGGGCTTTCCGCCCCACCTCACAGCAATTTTATCACCCACCTTTATGCCGTAATAAAGCGCCGTGCTTCTTTCAAGAACAGCCCGTTTCATATCATAGTAGCGAAGGTATGTGCCGTTCTCCACTTTCAGTGAATTCACCGTGGGCAGGTGCTCGGCACCGAGAAGGACAAGCATTGCCGTGATTAACCTGCCGTCTTTCTCAAGGTAAGCCGACTCGACGCGGCGGAACTGAACGGATTTAACATTGGGAAAATCGCGGAAAGAAGGCAGTTTGCTCTCTTTCACGGGATCAAAGCTTATCGTGAGGTCGGCCATATTGAGTTCGCGGTAAAGAGTCGAGCGGGTGTTCTCGAGTGTTTCGCGGGAACCCAAGCCGCCCACAAAAACAGCGATACCGCAGGCGAGCACCACTATAACGAGCAGCATCCGCCATGCAAGCTGCCTAAAATCCCGTAATGCTTTTATCGTTAGCTTTTTCATATTTTGCTTACAACTTAAAGCTTATAACTTACGACTTCTTTCTAATTTCCGCGACCTGGCCGTCCTTGAGCCTCACGATCATATCGGCCATTTTTGCGATCTCTTCGTTGTGCGTGACGATCACGACGGTGGCGCCGCAGTAGATGACCCCGATTTTCATAAGATCGACGATCTTATAGCCCGTCCGCTCATCGAGCTGCCCCGTCGGCTCGTCCGCCAGCACAATCTTCGGTTCGCGCGCGAGCGCCCTCGTAATCGCGGCGCGCTGCTGATCGCCGCCCGAAAGCTGAAACGGAAATTTCTTCCTCTTATCCTCGATCCCCACAGCGAGGAGATAACGGGTCGTGCGCTCAATGATTTGCTTGTTGCTCAACGGTAAAAGCTCGAGCCCGGCCTCGACGTTTTCCTCGACTGTCAAAGTGGAGAGAAGGTTCGAGGCCTGAAAAACAAAACCTATTTTCTGGCGCCTGAATTTGACAAGCTCGGAAGAGTGTTTCTTGGAAACGTCCTCGGAATCCACGATCACCTGTCCCGACGTCGGCTTATCAATACCGCCGATCAAATTAAGGAGAGTGGTCTTGCCCGATCCGGAAACGCCTACAATAACGATAAACGACGCCGGTGGAATTTCCAGATTGACATTCCTCAGGGCCGGGATTTCAACCTCTCCCACCTTATAGGTTTTAGAAACATTCCTGAGCCGGATTATGGGAGCTGTGTTTGTAGCGGTAGGAGGAGTAATCATAAGTTCTTCCTTTCAATAATCTTACGGTCGTTGCGAAACGTGCAGGCTGCGGCTAGCGCACCGCCTACTCTCCCCCCAAAGGGGGAAGAAATGGTTAATTTGCCTCTTAGTTTGGCACACAGGAATTTTTTTTCAAGATAAATCTTCGCAGGACATATCCCGATTCCCACGAAGTTAAAATTGAAAAACTCCGCTGCCGAAACCGAGTGCATTTTTTACTGTCATTATAGGCGGTTATAAATATAATGGTAGACACAAATCGTCATTACGGGTGCCCGGCACCAGATCGTAGACTTAGCCTATATGAAACTACCTAAAACAATCATTTCAATAATTATCCTCGGCGGAATTGCCTTTGCCTTCGGTTGCGCAAAAGACGTAAAAACCGCAAAAACCCCTGTTGTCTCAAATATCTCTCTTGTCTCCGACCTCACGGGCAAAGAAAAGACCGCTATCAGAAAAAAAGAGAAAGTCGGGCCGGAAGTTTACCCGGAAATAATGAGTCCCAACGCGCCGCTTGTGCTTGCCATACCGGGCCTCGTGATACCGGGCGAGAAAATCACGCAGGAAGAGCACTTTGGCAATCTCGTTGAGCTCCTGACAAAACAAGGGTTTCCCTGTAAGGTCCTCGCCTACGATACAAAGGACAATCCCCTGACAAGCATTTCCGATCTCGTCTCCGAGCGCGCCTCTATCGCGGCGACACGCATCGGCCCTCTTATCATGCGCGAGATCGAGCGCGAAAACCTGCGTCGCAGCGAGTTGAAAATGCCGCGCGTTAAGAAGGTGGTCTTTGTCTCCTACAGCCAGGGCTCGGTCATAATATTCGAAATCGAGAAAAATATCGTCCGCTACAGGCGTGAATACGCCGATTTCGTAAGGCGTTTCGGGATAGAATGGGAGCGCCTTCTCAAAGATCCGGAATTCAAAATCGTCAACGAGGTACTGGATGACGCAATATTTCTAGAAAATATCCGTGTCGAACATCCTGAGGCCTTCGAAAACGACGCCTACCTCGAGAAGGTCCGCGAACGCACCCTTGAAAAACTGCATAACAAAACCCGTATGCTCTTTGACTATCTCGACGACCCGTCGGACGAATATCCAAAAATCAAAAAATTCGCTTCGATAGAATCCGACAAGTACCCCAAGAGATATGACAAGCTCGCCGCTTACGCGCGCGAACTTATGAAAAACGAGGACGAGGCGAAGAAATTCGATATGTTCCTCGTCGATTTCACCCGCCTTCGCACGCTACTCGAGGTTGAGCCGCGGGTCATCTCTCTTGCGGGTTCCTTCTTCGGATCGCCGCGCGCGAACACCGGATACCAAATGATTAAGGATAACCCCTTTGGCGGACTTGTGGGCGGGCGCATAGCGCGACAGGTGGAAGAGACACGGCTCGGCAGCGAACATCAGATTAAGACCGTCGAGATACTCGCTTCGCTCGAGAAAGAGGGCAAGTATCCCATAAACCGCGACAGGTCGCTTTTTGTTCTTGGTATGGATGGCGATAAGGGCGACGGTTATGTCGACCAGTCGAGCGCCCACTTGAGCGGACACACCTTTACATTAATCGACACCGAAAAAGACATACCGGAAAAATTAGAAAAGGACGAAGTGCTTACCTTTCCCGCCACAAGGCTGCCTGAGATGAACGTGGTGCCGCTCAACGTACGGCATTTTCCGGAGGGGGATATTCCCGGAGTTGCTTACCTGACGGAAGACAATCCGGTATTCGATTACCTGCTAGCCTTTATCTGGGAGGATAATAAGTGGATTGAAGAACAAATCGCGGTATCGCCCTATAAGGTAAAACAATTTATGATTCAGGTCACCCTTCAAAATCCCAAACCTGTCAAACACGTTGAGCTCAATAAAATAGTCCAAACAGATGACATCAAGCTGGAAGAACACTTCTACAATGAAAGGTCAAATACATACGTCTGGACGGGACACTTTGTCGATGGCAAGAAACCTGAGAAAACCGACGAGGGCTGGGATAAGGTTCTTGAAGCGGGCGAGATTACCTTTGAGCTAAAGATAGAACATAAAGAGCCGTTCAAATTCGCAATATCCGTATACCCCGGATCAAACTCCTTCGCGAAAGTAATCGTCCACAACCCTCAGGGTGAACCGGTAAACCAGTGAGCCGGTGTGCCGGTTGATCGCCTATTGGACTGGCAAAATCGGATGAGATTAACTCGCTAACTGGCTAACCCGCTAACCAGCTTACACATCTAAACGGTAGACCCGGATGGCCGCACCAGAGACAGGACAATGCTTCTCGCAGTGGCCGCAACCGCGGCAGTTATCTTCCCTAACGACAGGACATGGTACACCCTTATTCTCCGTGCTGCCGACCGCGAGATAGGGGCAAAACTCGCTGCAGACCATACAAAGCTCGCCCTTAGACCAAGCTATACAGGCCGAGCGGTTAACGCGCGCGAGCCCCACGCGGACGTTACGTTTTACCGAAAGCTTGAGCGGCCTAATCGCGCTAGTCGGGCAGGAAAGACCGCAGCGGTTGCAGTATTCGTCGCACTCACCTATTCGCGGTACAAGCCGTGGAGTAAAAATTCCGTCCCAGCCCGACTCCGTAACGCAGGGCTGGAGTCCGTTGGTTATGCATGCCTTAATGCAATTTCCGCAGCGCACACAGGTTTCCTTAAAAAACTTCTCCGGCACAGCCCCCGGCGGGCGGATGAGTCTCTCATCGGCGTAAGATGACCTCGCGAGGCTCAGCAAAGCCCCGGCGGCAAGCCCTCCCCCAATAGCGGCGATAGCGGTGCGCCTCGAAATATCAACTTCCGTCTTCTGCTTATTCACCAAATAAAGACGCAGCTTCTTCGCCTCTTCGGCGAAAGTGCCGAGCGGACAGAGATTAAAACACCAAAATCTCTTGCCAAAAAAATTGAGAATAGAAACGACTGCGGCCGGAACGAGAAACCACAAGCCGAGAACGTAAACCGGTCTTTTAAACACACTTAGGACGCGGGCGAAAATAACTACGGGATCAAAAATTCCTATGAGGTTCAGGAAAAGGAGCGATGCACCGAATAAAAATAGGAAAACGACGACATTTAGCCCGCGGACATTGGACTTCCACCTGCTAAGTGACGGCAGGATATCCTGAATAAATCCGACGGGGCAGATATTCCAGCAGAAAAATCTTCCCTTCCATAAAGAAAGCAAAACAATTAATCCCGCCGGAATAAGCCATAAAAAGGAAACACTGTTAAGGCGCAGAAAATTACCAATTTGAAGCGTGGGGCTTATCGCGGCGGCGATACCGGCGGCATTTTCCAAAACAAACCTGCCGAGGAAGAATACGAAAATCGCAAAGAAAATAAGTTGCGTTACACGGCGCATCATCAAAATCCTAATTTTGAAATACTAAATTCCAAACAAACGCATTTGTGTACCTGGTACCGTATCCAAGCAGTACCAGGTACACAAATGCGAACAAGATCACAGATTTGCCCTGCGGATATCAACTTTATTCAAATCGATCTCGCCGAGCCCGCGCTTAGAAGCCTCAACAATGTGCTCCACGTCGTAGCCGCTCATGCTGAAAAGGCCGGCCGCGAAGCTGTCGCAGGCGACCTGATCGGTGCCCGCGATAACTTGATTCGGCGCCGCGACCTTGCCCGGCCCCTTTGGCCCGTTCGTCAGCAAAATCCTCGTCGCGTCAATGACAATGAGATTGGGCCTTAAGACCGTGCTTATATCGGCGATGCAACGGTTTAAACCGTGCAGATGGAAATACCCCCGATCCTCGACCGCCCCCATATGATTTTTCATTCCGATTGTAAGCTTAGATGCACTATGCACTTTCGCAATCGGCATATTTATAAAGACATCGGCTCCTAGTACATTTTTGGCGACTGCTGCCTTCTTGAGAATCTCCCCCTTCGGAATATCGATCTCCTCAAAATCCGATTTGTTCTCAAGGGCCTTTAGTTTCGCTTTAGTTCCTTTCACGGCATCATTCATACCGGTTACTTTAAACGCGCTCTTGAAATTGTCGCAAGTGTTCTCAACAACCGTAACTTCGCCCGCCCCCGCTTCGTAACAAAGTTCTATCATTCCGCGGACAAGCTCAGGGTGAGTGGTCGCGGCCTCGTCCGGGGTGCGCTCCCAGGCGGCGTTCGGTTTTATCACAACTCTATTGCTGCTTTTGACAAAATTGCCGATGCCGCCGAAGGGTTGGAGGACCTTGGCGAGCATTTTTTTCTTATCCTCACCTTTAACCACAGAAACAATCGGGCGGCGAGAGGGCGGCTTCTCTGACGGCAGCACCTGAATTACTTGAGAAAATACACGCTTAGGAAAAATCTGCGGGATAAAAACGGGGCCTAAAAACAGGGCGAGATTTTTTAGAAATTGACGGCGTGGTATTTTTTCCACTACCTATAACCCCCAACCCATCACCTATAACCTCAAGCAAGCCTGTGCCTTAATGCCTCGTGCTCTTCCATGATTTCTTTGGGAAGACTCGCGCCAAACTGCTCGAGAAACGGTTTTTGGCTGTCTAATTCCTTCTTCCAGACTTCTTTGTCAACGTAGAGAAGCCTCTCAAGGCTAGGGCGATCTAAGTTAAGACCTGTCATATCCAAATCCTCAGGGCGCGGTATAAAACCGATGGGGGTGCGGATCGCGTCAATTCTATTGTTGCAACGGGCGAGTATCCATTCGAGGATCCTCAGGTTCTCGCTATAACCCGGCCATAGAAAACCACCGTTCTCGTCTACGCGGAACCAGTTAACGTTGAATATCTTGGGCTGCTTGGCCATGCGCTTTCCCATATCGAGCCAGTGCCTGAAGTAATCGCCCATGTTGTAACCGCAGAAAGGCAACATCGCCATCGGGTCGCGCCTCACTTCGCCCAATTCGCCATACTGCGCCGCTGTGCGCTCAGAGGCCATCGTAGAACCGACATAGACACCATGTTGCCATGAAAAACTTTCGTAAACCAAAGGGGCAACGTGAGCGCGGCGCCCGCCAAAAATTATCGCGGAAATCGGAACGCCGTGATGGTGCTCTAAGCGAAATGAAATCGACGGGCACTGGCTTGCCGGAACGGTAAAACGGCTGTTGGGATGAGCCCCCAGAACGGGCTTCCCCTTATCGTCAACCATGCCCGGCCTCCACGGTCTGCCACGCCAGTCGAGGGCCTCCTTGGGCGGCGGGTCGTCGCTGCCTTCCCACCACACTGTATCTTCGGGTGTAAGAACAACGTTGGTAAAAATCGTGTTCCGCTTGAGCATTTGAACGGCATTAGGATTTGACTTGGAATTGGTGCCCGGCACAACACCGAAGAAACCCGATTCCGGGTTAATCGCCCACAGCGCGCCGTCCGAATCGATCCTCATCCACGCGATATCATCGCCCACAGTCCATACGCGGTATCCTTTTCTCTTAAGCCCTTCGGGCGGGATAAGCATCGCGAGGTTTGTCTTTCCGCAGGCGCTAGGAAAAGCTGCCGCGATGTATTCGATATGTCCGTCCGGCTCTTCGATCCCGAGTATGAGCATGTGCTCCGCCATCCAACCTTCTTTTTTGCCAAGATAGCTTGCGATTCTGAGGGCAAGACACTTCTTGCCCAATAGCACGTTGCCGCCATAACCCGAACCGATGCTCCAGATCGCGTTATCTTCCGGAAAATGAAGGATCATGCGCTTAGTAACATCCAGATCCGCTTTACTGTGAAGGCATTCCGTAAAATCCCCTTCGGTGCCTAATTTTTCAAGCACCGGAGTTCCGATGTGGGTCATAATCCGCATATTCAGGACTACATAAATACTATCGGTAAGCTCGACGCCGATTTTGCTGAATGGCGAACCTACGGGGCCCATCGAAAACGGTATCACATACATCGCGCGGGCGGCCATAGAACCGTCAAAGAGCTTTTTGGCGGTTTTGTAGGCCTCGGCGGGCTTCATCCAATTGTTTGTCGGACCGGCGTCTTCTTTCTTCGACGTACAAATATAGGTAAGGTGTTCGGTGCGGGCAACGTCATTTTCGGCGGTGCGGTGATACATACAGCCAGGGAGTTTCTTTTGATCAAGCTCGATAAGCTCGCCTGTTTTAAAAGCCTCGTGCTCCAGGGCACGCTTCTCTTCTTCCGTCCCGGTAATCCACACGATCCGGTCCGGCTTGCAGAGCCGTGCCATGTCCGCGACCCATTTTTTAAGTTCCTTGTTCTTAGTCGGAGCCTCGTTCATCGGAATTCCTTTCGCACGCTTATTATATGTGGAATCGCGTTTGGGCTCAATACAAAAACTTATGGGGAATTTTCAGGAATGCAAAAGAGACGACAAAATGTGGACCCACACATAATAAAGACCCACTATAACAAAAATGATTCCTGTCGCCTTTCTCGCGTATAACTCGATTTTTGTAACTTTGTCAAACCATTGACTCAACGACTTGACGCCCATGGCAATCATAACGGAAAAGATAAATACCGGAAGACCTGTGCCTATGCCGTAAACAAAAGGCAGTATTGCGCCAAATTTATGGTTTAGCGACAGCGGGATAAGGCTTCCGAAAAATAAAGCCGCTGAAATCGGGCAAAAGGACAGGGCAAAAATAATGCCCAGCGCAAACGCCCCTCCGATCCCGGCTCCGGCAAGGCTCGTTTGCCTGTCTTGACCGATCGAAAAACCTGAGAAATTAAACTTAAGGATATCCAAGAGAAAAAGTCCGGCTACGATTAAGACGGGCCCCAAAAGTTTATTCATGTACTTCTGCAGAAAAAGAGCCGATTGCTGGACACTTAAAAGAGAGAAAATAATGGCAAGGGCTAAAACTGCGTACGCAATCATTCTGCCGAGAGAATAAAAGACACCGGAGA
Organism: Candidatus Omnitrophota bacterium; assembly: GCA_028711765.1. Lineage (GTDB taxonomy): Bacteria > Omnitrophota > Omnitrophia > Omnitrophales > JAQTRP01 > JAQTRP01. Next base: position 47,578 of record JAQTRP010000001.1, read on the forward strand.
GTAAAACCGCTTTGGGATGAGCAATCTTTTTTGATATGAAAGAAACCGCGGCTATATTGGTTGCGAGGGGACAAGGACTGATCGAAGTCAGGATTCCAAGCCAGAGCGCAGAAAGAAAACCGACGAGCATCTCCATCATTGAAGATCCTTCAGAAAATCGTTCGTTTCGCTTTTAATATAATCGAAAAACTTCTGCTTATCGCCTACGTAATCCCAGATCTTATCGAGGTTTTTATATCTAATTTCTTTTCCGTCTTTTACAAGCGATAATACGACGGATCTTGTATAAAGACCGTAGTCTTTCATGTAATGTTCGTTTTCCTTTTCCTCGGCGTTCACAACCTTAAAAACAAGTTTTCCCGAGCTAAGCTCATCCTTGTAGCTGCTTTCGATCGCCTCTTTCGTGTACTGCTCAAGCTTGTGGCAGGTCGGACAGCGAAAGTTGCCGTGAAAATAATAAACAATAACGTTTGCATTTACCTTATTGCTTGTATTGTCCGCATCGGCGATAGGGCAAAACGCGACGAAAAACGAGGCAAGAATTGCCGAAAAAAGTAGTTTTCTCATCATATTTCCTCCTCGATCCATTTTTTTATTTCGTCAACGTTGGGGATCCTGCCGCTGGATTTTAGTTTACCGTTAATTTTCAATCCCGGCGTGTGCATAATACCGGCATCCACAATTTTAGCGATATCCCTAATCTTTTCTACATCGGCAGTTACGCCGGCTTTAGAAACCGCTTCCCTCGCCCTTTTTTCAATCTCCACGCATCTCGGACAACCCGGACCAAAAATTTCAATTTTCATGTGATGTAACCCTCCCGTAAGAATGTCTTTATGTACCTGGTACCGTATCCAAGCAGTACCAGGTATATAAAGGCTTTGCTAAAAGACCGGTACCAACACCCAAAATATCAAACCAGCTATAACACCGCAAACCCACATCAATACCGAATACACAGCCGGCACTTTCGGATCTACGATCTTGCAGACGCCGAGTATCGAGGGCAGGCTCAGCGCCGGGCCGGTAAGCAAATGCGCCATCGCAGCGCCTGTCCCCATTCCCGACTCAAGTAGTCCTCTTATTAATGGCGCCTCCACAATGCTGGGCACGTACATTAAAACGCCGATTGCCGATGCGAGCATTATCGGGAAAATACCGACACCTAGATACTTAATAATAAAAGAGGGCGGAAGAAAAGCCTTGATCAAACCCGCAAAAACAACTCCGATAAGAATAAGCGGGAGAACCATCTTTACAAATTCCCAAGAGTAAAGAAGCATATTGACTATTCTCTTGCCAAAGCTTTTCTTTTCTTCGGCAACGTCTGTCTCAGACTCAATGTGCAAAGGTTCGGGCTTTTTTATCCTTTTTGCCATTACTTTATCGGTTATATATCCCACGAGCATACCGGCAGTCATCGCGATAATAACCCTTGCAACGGTAAATTTCCATCCCAGAAGGGCGAAATTCAAGAACAAGGCCGCGGGATTAAAAGCCGGCGCCGCGAGCAAAAACGCGATTGCGGGGCCAAGTCCCGCCCCACGCCTATAAAGACCTCCAAAAATAGGGATAACACTGCATGAACACATAGAAAGAACGGGGCCGCCGCCCGCGCCTATCAAATACGGCAAAAAGCCGCGCCCTGACCCCAAGAGCTTCATTACTTTTTCCTGAGGGATAAACTCCTGAATCGCCCCGGCTGCTAAAAACGCGAGAAGAAGGCAAAGCCAGGAGTACTTTATGTACTCGATAATCGTAAATATGACGAGGGCGTAAATCGGTATCTGCTTCTCTTCAAGAAATTCCCTCGTAATCTGTTTCTGATCCTTGAGGGCAGATTTGTAACCCTGCCACGACCCGCCCCATTCATAAACGATTATGACGGCGAAAATCAGCAAAACAACCGCTATCGCCAGAATCGCTCTCTTGTCCATTATATTTCTTCTCTCGGTGACAGCTTCAGGGTTTGCAAATTTTGTTTCTATTTATCACGGCTGCCTTTTTACTATCCTTCAAAATGGCTGGCTTGTCCTTCAAAACTGCAGCTATCACTTTAAACTGCGGCTTAACAACCCTGTCTTTCGTATCTCTCGCCAGATAATAATCGACAAAGTAACCGTTCTTTTTATCTTTAATAAGCCCGGCATCTTTCAAAAACTTAAGATGCTCCGATGTACTCGATTGCGTGATTCCCAGAACGCGCGTTAGTTCGCACACGCACATAGGCCGTACCTCGAGCATCTTTAATATGCGAAGCCGATTCTTATCCGAGAGCGCTTTGTATATTTTAAGGAGTTTATCCATATCGGTAGTTACCGATATGGATTATAGCAGGTATTCGGAGGATGTCAATGGGGCAGGCACAGATTATCATAGATGGGTACTTGGAATCTCAACTGCGCAGATGACCACAGATAAACGGTTATTGGTCATGTTTTGGGAAGACCATAGCGATTTTGCTCAGCGCACCGATTAATCTTTCGACATCTTTGTCGCTATGAGCCGCGCTGACGGAAATCCTGAGCCTCGATGAGCCTTTGGGCACGGTGGGGGGGCGTATGCCCGGGACAAAAACACCTTCATTGAGCAGG
>JAQTRP010000060.1 GCA_028711765.1 Candidatus Omnitrophota bacterium
TAATGGAGAGGGCATCGCCGACGCTCAGATAATACTCCGGACGCATCCGTCTTGGTGGCCTCGATGTTTCAGACTGACCTGCCTCGTCCTCTGCTGGGCTTATTTCTCTCGCCGTATCCATGTTTTCCACAACAGGGCTTGGCACGAGGCGGCTCTCAAGTTTGCCGATTTCATTAGCCATTTCCTTAACAACCGCCTCAAAATCCTTCTTGTCACGGTCAAGTTTTCTCTGAAGTAACTCGAGTTTTGCCCTGTAAGAACTTGCTCTATCCTCAAGGGGTTTTATCCCCTCAACCAATTCCGCGTTTTTGCGCTCCCGCATATCATTATACGATGTCTTTATCCACCCGAGATTTTCCTCAAGCATCGCTTGTTTCTTCTCGGCATCGCTTCGGATCTTATCGGCCTCGGCAAGCTTAGCATCGCAGGCCTCGAGCTGCTTTTCAAAATCCGTAAGGCTTTCGAGCTTTTTCTCGGCACCTTTCCGGTTAATCGAATCAAGTTTATTTCTCAAGTCTCGCAGCCTGTTTTCCTTATCCTTTACGCTTGTTTTTAATGATTCGGCTTCTTTGTCGGCCTTCTTTTTCTCTTGGCCGAGAAGCTCGATTGTCGCGATGGCTTCCTTCCCCTCTGTTGTCTCTCTATCCCACCGCGCCTTTGTCATAGAATCACGTTCTTCGGTAACGCGGCTGGCTTTTTTTGCAGCCTCGTCAAATTTAGCCCGCTCTAGGGCGAGATCTTGCTCGCGTTGAGAAATTTCTGACTCAAGGGATTGCTTTTCTGAAAGTGTATTATTTATCTCAGCAGGGCGTAACAAATTTATTTTGCTCCCGATAACAGCTTTTTCTTTTGATAGATTTTGCATACGGCTCTTCATTTCATCCGCCTCAGCCCTGACACCAGCAATCTTCTTCTCCTCAAGCGCAACCTGCTCGCCGGCGATTTTATCAAATTTGGACAGCTCGGCGGCGGCCTTTTGGCGCTCCTTGGCAAGTTCGTCATCAACAGCCTGAGACAATTCCATATAACCGGATATCTCATCCTGCCTGAGACGGAACTCTTCTTCCTTTTGCTTTGTGACCTCAGCAAGCCTCAGTTTTCGTTTCTCGATGCTGCTGAGAAGCGTATCTCTTTTTTGAAATGCCGAAGCCGCAAAAATACACTCCTTAGCGCAAAAAACCATAAAGGCCATAATGCACACACAAACCATGGCGTGCAGAAATGCTTGCCTAAGAGTAATCCCTTTTGTCGTGCCGGAAGATAATTTCATCGTGTCAATTACCGAGCTCTTTTTGACGGGAAGTGAAATAACGTTGGATTATGTACGCCGCCTGCTGAGACATTGTCCGCCTCTCGCGGCGCGCCTCATCTTTTAAAAGCTCGAGATACCTCACATCCTCATCCTTAACATTTAAAGTTAAGCGCATAGTCACATCTCTTTCCTTTCTTAATATCAATTTTGGATACTGTGCTGTTTATCTTTTCGATATATCGGCCGGAGGCTTAAACACTTTAACGCATTTTTATGACCTTGTATGCACAATGATGCATAATGTCGTAGAATCCATGCGGTATTATTTGACGCGGTCTCTAAATACGATTTTTATATTGGATATCATATTTAAATAAATGTAAAATAGGGTTATTGATGAACGGTTTAATTATGGGAAAAATAAGAAAATTATCTATTGCGACTTGCTCGATGTTTGTCGCCTCGCTTATTCTCCTACCCGCTGCCTATGCCCAAAAAGCCAGCAGTGCCGAAAAATCACAATTGGTAAGGGCGGCAGAAGGTCAACCTATGAGCAGCGATAACATGTTTGAAAGGGTCAAAGATACGGAAATGAGTTTTACCGCCGATAACCCCGCTCAAGCCGTATACTGGGACGACGTGCAAAGACTCGAGCAAAAAGTCCGGCCGACTGAAGAGGCCGAGGAATATCTTGGGGGTGCTTTCGCCACCCCCCTCGATGAAAAGAAAAGGCAAAGAAGAAAGGAAAGCGGGGGCGGCGAGGCTCAAGTCGATTCGCGTGTTAAGGCCGATGAGAAATCCTATCAGGAAGAAGTAGAAAAGGAAGAAAAGGCACGTGAGGAAGAAGAACTAAAAAGAAAAGAAAAAGTGGAGGGAGAAAAGGAAAGGGAAGAAATCCTCGAAGAAATAGACAAACGTATACAGGAAAAAAGGAAGAAAACCTACGGAGTAACCGAAACCGAAGCCTTTACGCCCCAGGATAAGGAAAGGCTTTTGGATATCCTTACCTCAAGCGGCATAGATCCATACGAGGCACGCGAAATAATGCTTGAAATCTATAACGAACAGTCTCTCTACGCCACCCTCTCACTCTACGATTTCAGACCCAATCAGATAAAAAATATAATGACGACCCTAAGACCCGCCAAGAAAGAATCCGAAAATCAATAAAATACCTTCAAAAGAGTGAGCCCCTCGGGCGGCGCCGTGGGCCCCGCTTTGCGTCTGTCCCGGGCGGTAAGAATTTCGCCGAGAGCCCCTAGGCTTAACTTCCCCGCGCCCACAAGAAGCAGCGTTCCCACAATATTCCGCACCATGTTATAGAGAAAACCGTCCGCCTCAATTAAAAAATCTATCAGGTTGCCTTTCTTCGTTATTGAGAAACGCCAAATCGTCCTGACGCTCGTTTTTACCCCGTCGGCCTTCGCTTGAAAAGACCGGAAATCATGCCGCCCCTGAAGAAGCCGCGCCCCTTTCCGCATAAGGCTTAAATTCAAGGGAATCGTTACATGATACACAAAGTTACGCATCAAAGCGGAAGGAACGGGACTCACGAGTACGCGGTAACGATACAGCTTCCGCTTCGCGCCGAAACGGGCGTGGAAAGACGGTTTTGCCTCTGTGGCTTCGTGAACGGATATATCTTCCGGCAAAAGGCCGTTCAGCGCGCGTAAAAACTGCTTACAGGGAATACGGCTTGTGGTGTAAAAATTGGCAACCTGGCCTTCAGCATGGACTCCGCTGTCGGTGCGGCCGGAACCTATAACGCGGATTTTTTCGTTGCAAAGGCGGGATAAAATGCGCTCTAAACTACCCTGAATGCTATTAGCGTTTTTCTGCCGCTGGAAACCGCAATAATTAGTGCCGTCGTATTCAAGAACAAGCTTAATATTGCGCCGTGTCATAGGAGTAAAGGGTGGATGGTAGCAAGCAGCGAGAAAATACGATACCAAATCCAAATGTCAAAATTCAAATGACAAATGAAATCCAAAATCCAAATGACAAATAATGAAAGTTAAGAATTTTCTTTTTGCCTACATTCGACATTTGTAATTTGGGATTATTTTGAAATTTGGATTTTGTCATTTGGATTTTACGAGGACTTCGGAAATTTGGACGGCGTTCAGGGCCGCACCTTTTCTAAGATTGTCGGATACAATCCAGAGGTTAAGGCCATTAGGAACCGAGTTGTCTTCCCTGATGCGGCCGACGAAGGTCTCATCCTTAAAGGCCGCGTCAAGCGGCATAGGATAAACGCCGTGCTGGACATCGTCTACCACAACGACACCGGGGGCTTTCTTGAGGATTTCGCGCGCCTCAAAGGCGGTGAGTTTCTTCTTGAGCTCTATATTAACGCTTTCCGAATGGGCGTAAAAAACCGGCACGCGGATACAGGTCGCCGACACCTGAATCGAGTCATCATGCATAATCTTGCGGGTCTCATTGACCATCTTCATTTCCTCTTTGGTGTAGGCATTCTCGAGGAAAACATCAATCTGGGGAATCAGGTTAAAAACAATCTGATAAGGAAATTTCTTTACCGCGATCTCCTTCCCGTTCGCGAAGGCCTTTGTCTGATCACATAATTCGTTTATCGCGGTTTGCCCAGCCCCCGAAACAGATTGATAGGTCGAAACGACTATGCGTTTTATGCCGACGGCCTTATGAATGGGATAAAGCGCTACGACCATCTGAATCGTCGAGCAATTGGGATTGGCTATAATTCCCTTGTGCTTGAAAATATCTTCGGGATTTACTTCAGGAACCACAAGGGGGACACAGGGATCCATCCTGAAATAACTTGTGTTGTCAATTACAACCGCGCCGCTTTTAACGGCCGCCGGCGCGAATATCTTGCTGCGTTCCGCCCCGGCGCTGCTTAAGACGATGTCTATGCCGGAGAAAGAGTTCTCTTTAAGCTCCCCGACGGGAACTTCCCTGCCCTGGAATTTAACTTTCTTCCCGACAGATCTCTCTGAGGCGAGCGCGCGCAGTTCACTAACGGGAAAATGCCGCTCCTCAAGAATCCGGAGCATGCACTGCCCCACCGCGCCCGTCGCGCCCACTATGGCTACATTGTACTTGGGCTTCTTTTTAAACATATATGACCTCTTTAAGGCTACAGTAACAAGTAACGAGCAGCGAAAAAATCAAAGCTTAAAGCGCAAAACCAAAGTTTAAAATTCAAAGTTAGAGCAACGGTTTTTTATTCCGATGCCTGCGTATAAATTTTAAGTTTTAAACTTTGGCTTTACGCTTTGAATTTTTAACTTTGCGCTTTCTATCGACTCGCTACTTTTTTAATGCTTCCACTACCAAATCTCCCACTTCGCTCGTGGAATATCCCATCTTTCCCGCGGCTAAACTCTTCAACCTGTTGGCGGTAACGCTCATTACGGCCTTCTCGATGCGGTCGCCTGCCTTTTCTTCACCGAGAAATTCCATCATCATCCCGCCTGCCGAAATCGCCGCCAGAGGATTAATCACATTTTTCCCCGTATACTTGGGCGCGGAACCGCCGATCGGCTCGAACATGGAAACTCCCTTAGGATTAATGTTGCCGCCGGCGGCGATGCCCATACCGCCCTGAATCATCGCCCCCAAATCGGTAATGATATCGCCGAACATATTGTCCGTAACGATCACGTCAAACCAATCGGGATTCTTCACCATCCACATACAGGTCGCGTCAACGTGGGCGTAATCCGTCGTGATATCGGGATATTCCTTCGCCACTTCATAGAAAGTCCTCTCCCAAAGGTCAAACGCGTAAGTCAGCACATTAGTCTTGCCGCAAAGCGTCAGCTTTTTTCTCTTATTACGCTTGCGGGTAAGCTCGAACGCGTAACGGATGCACCTTTCAACCCCCTTGCGGGTGTTACGGCTGATCTGAATCGCGACCTCGTCTTTTGTCCCTTTATTTTCAAAACACCCCTCGCCGCAGTAAAAGCCCTCATTGTTCTCGCGGACGACTACGAAATCGATATCCGCGGGCCCCTTGCCCTTCAGGGGACAGTCGACACCGGGATAAAGCTTGACCGGCCTCAAATTGATATACTGCCCGAGGTCAAAACGCATCTTAAGAAGAAGCCCCTTCTCAAGTATACCGGGCTTAACACCGGGATGCCCCACCGCGCCGAGATAAATGGCGTCGAACTTGCCGAGGCCGTTTAACTCCTCATCGGTCAGGACAACCCCCGTTTTAAGGTAGCGCTCGCCGCCATAGTCAAACATCTCATAATCGCACGATATTTTTTCAAAGTCACAGGCGGCGTTCAAAACCTTAAGGCCTTCTCTGATTACCTCAGGGCCTGTCCCGTCACCCGGAATTACAGCGATTTTATAACGTTTCATCTTTTATGCTCCCGTCTCACCTTGATCCAGTTCATCAGGCCGCCCGCGCCTATCAGCTCCTTCATAAAATCAGGATAGGGCTGCGTGTGATAAACTTTTCCGGTTTTTTTATCGATTATGGAACCGCGCTCAAGATCGGCTTCGATCTCATCGCCCGTCCTTAAATCCTCCACTGCCTTGTCGCATTCAAGCAAGGGCAGGCCCATATTCAGTGAATTCCTGAAAAATATACGGGCGAAACTTGCCGCTATAACGAGGGCCACGCCGGCACCCTTTATGGAAATCGGGGCATGCTCGCGGCTTGAGCCACATCCAAAGTTCTTTCCTGCAACGATGATGTCGCCGGGCCTCACATTTTTCGCGAAGCCGGGATCCGCATCCTCCATGCAATGCTGCGCCAGCTCCTCCGGCGTATGCATGTTAAGATAGCGCGCCGGAATTATCAGATCTGTGTTAATGTCATCTCCGAATTTCCAAACCCGCCCTTTAATCACGTATGTTATCCTCCTTGTATAACTACCCTCCGAAGCCTGCTACGTAGGTCTGCCACATATAGGCGTAGGAGGGCCTATCACACCTCCGCGGGGTGCGCAATGCGTCCCAAGATCGCGCTCGCGGCGCATACAGCGGGAGAAGCCAGATAAACTTCGCTTTCGGGATGCCCCATCCGGCCCACAAAATTACGATTGGTAGTAGCTATCGCCTTCTCGCCCTTAGCAAGAATACCCATATGCCCTCCGAGGCATGGGCCGCAGGTCGGTGTCGAAACAACCGCGCCCGCCTTGATAAATATATCGAATAATCCGCGCTTCATTGCCTCTTTGTATATCTCCTGTGTCGCGGGAATAATAATACAGCGGACATAGGGATACACCTTCTTACCGCGCAGTATTTTGGCGGCGATCTCAAGATCCGAAAGCCGCCCGTTTGTGCATGAACCGATCACGACCTGATCGATATTAACGTTCGACGCCTTGCCCACGTCTTTAGCGTTGTCCGGTAAAGAAGGAAAAGCTATCTGAGGCTCGAGTTTCGAAAGATCATATTCGTAAGTAGCCGCGTACTTAGCGCCGGCATCGGATTTATATATAACCGGCTTCCTCTTGGAGTGCTTCCTGATATAGCCCTCGGTTATTTTATCGGGCGCGATAATACCGGATGTGGCGCCGGCCTCAACAGCCATATTGCAAATCGTAAAACGCTCATCCATCGGGAGCCGTTCTATCGCCTCACCCGTAAATTCCATCGCGTGGTAAGCCGCCCCGTCCACGCCAACCTTGCCGATCGTAAAAAGTATAATGTCCTTGCCGCAGACCCACTTTTTAAGCTTCCCTTTATAAACAAACTTGATCGAGGCAGGCACGTCAAGCCAAACCTCACCCGTAACCATACAGGCGGCAAGATCAGTCGAGCCTACTCCCATCGCAAAGGCACCCAGCGCGCCGTGTGTGCAAGTATGAGAATCCGCTCCTATAACAAGATCGCCTGAGACGATCAATCCCTTCTCGGGAAGGAGCGCGTGCTCGATACCCATCTCACCGACTTCAAAATAGTTTTCGATTCTCGTCTCGCGCGCGAAATCACGCATTACCCTGCAGTGCTCCGCCGAGCGGATATCCTTCGAGGGCGTAAAGTGATCGGGAATTAAAGCGATTTTAGACGCGTCAAATACGGACTTAGCCCCTGATTTGCGGAATTCGTGAATGGCTATGGGTGCCGTTATATCGTTGGCGAAGGCGAGGTCCACGCGCGCGAGGATAAACTCCTTCGGCTCGACCTCTTTTTTGTCCGTATGCGCCGCTAATATTTTTTCGGTTATCGTGTGTGGCATCTTAGTATCACAGATTACCGCAGATATGGACTACGCAGATGATCACAGATGAAAGATAAATTATAATATCGAAATCCAAATGACCAAAGCTGCCTGTTTTGAACATTAGAACTTTGAAATTGTTCAGAATTTCGGATTTAGGATTTCGAATTTATCTGTGCTAATCTGCGTGATCCAAATCTGTGATCATCCGTGCATCAGAACTCATACACCAACGCGGTTTCGTTGCAATCCGGGAAAAGAGGACAATGAATGCATTCTCCCCAAATCTTTTGCGGCAATTCGGCCTTATCCGTCACCTCAAAGCCCTGGGACTTAAAAAAAGACGGCGCGTACGTAAGGACAAAAACGCGCGGCACCGCCATCTTTTTCGCCTCGCGAAGGCACGCCAGCACCATGCCGGAACCGAGGCCGCGCTTCTGGTAGTCCTTCTCCACTGCAAGCGCCTTCACCTCGGCCAAATCCTCCCAAACCACGTGAAGGGCCGCGCAGGCGACCACCTTCCCTTTCCGGTTCGTATACACAAAATAATCCCGGATATTTTCGTAGATATTATTCAAAGACCTGGGCAGCATAAGGCCGCGCTTCGCGTACTTGGAAATCAAAGCATGGATCCCGCGCCCGTCCTCAAGAGTTGCCTTGCGTATCGTCAGCTTTCTTTTCATTTCTGCGCCGCCAACCGTTCCTGGGGGCTCGATGCCTGGGCGTAATCTTTGACCGGAATGCGCCCGGCAAGATAGGCTTTTCTTCCGGCTACAACAGCCGCCCTCATCGCCTCGGCCATGAGAACTGGATTATCGGCGCCCGCGATCGCGGTATTCATCAAGACACCATCCGCCCCGCATTCCATGCAGACGGCCGCGTCCGAGGCCGTCCCTACTCCCGCGTCAACGATCACCGGACAGGAAACCGTCTCAAGGATAAACCTGAGGTTCAAGCGGTTTTGTATGCCGCGGCCCGAGCCTATGGGTGCTGCGAGCGGCATAACACAGGCCGCTCCCGCGTCTTCCAATTTCTTCGCCGTTATCGGATCGTCATTGGTATAGGGCATGACAACAAAACCTTCCTTCACAAGAACCCGCGTCGCCTCAAGCAAGGCCTCTGTATCGGGAAGGAGTGTTTTCCTATCGCCTATAACCTCCAATTTCACAAATTCGCCGCAACCGGCACCACGCCCAAGATGAGCAATCCTTATAGCCTCCTCTGCGGTGTAGGCGCCTGCCGTGTTGGGAAGCAGCAGATAACGGTCAAAGTTTACGTAGTCGAGTATATTTTTTCCCTCTTTTCTTTCGAGATCGACCCGCGCGATAGCTACCGTCACAATCTGGGTGCCGGAGGCGTCAAGCGAACGGATCATCTCTTCGGGCGAACGGTATTTGCCTGTCCCAACGATGAGGCGCGATGAAAACTCGCGCCCCGCTATAGTGAGAGGTTTATCCATACGATTAGACATAATTATAAATAGTGAGCAGAGAAAAATATCTTAAGTTACAAATAACATACAAAATCCAAATGCCAAATCTCAAAATCCAAATGAATCTTAAATAACAGAATCACAAAATAATTCCAAAGCACAAAGATGCACTATTATATTATTTGGATTTGAATCTGGATTCATTTGGCATTTGGATTTTGTCATTTGGATTTAATCTACTTTTCTGCTTTTTTATCTAGCGCCGACTTCCCTGCGCTCAGCCGCTTTGTAGAGATCGATGTATTTCTTGGCGGATATCTTCCACGAAAAATCAGCGGTCATGGCGTTGGCCTGAAGTATCTTCCAATTCTTTTTATCGTGATACAAGTCTACCGCGCGCCCAATCGTATCCAAAAGGGCCTTGGTGGTGTACTCTGAAAAAACAAAACCGTTTCCCTTCCCTGTCTTGGGATTGAAATCACAAACAGTATCGGCGAGACCTCCGGTCGAGCGCACAAGGGGAATTGTCCCGTAGCGCATCGCGATCATCTGGCCCAGGCCGCACGGCTCGAAGAAAGACGGCATCAAGAAAACATCCACGCCTCCATAAATACGCTTCGCCATCTTCGCATCGAACATTATGTTTATACCGAATTTCTTCGGATAGCGTTTCCCGAGGTCGCGGAACATCGAGTTGTATTTTTCCTCGCCCGTCCCGAGCAGGACAAACTGAATATCCATATGGGCAAGGCTTTCCATCGCCGGCGCAAGGATATCGAGCCCCTTCTGATCCGCGAGCCGCGAGATCAGCCCAAAGAGCGGAAGCTCAGAATCCACGGAAAGGCCGTTTTCTTTCTGAAGGATTCCCTTGTTAATTAACTTCTTATCCAGAGTCTTAACCGTATAGGTAGCGGCCAAATCAGGATCGGTCTCGGAATTCCACTCTTTCTGGTCGATGCCGTTGACAACGCCGTGAAGGTCTCCGGTGCGGGTCTTCAGGATACCGTCCATCCCGCATCCGTAGGTCTCGGTCTGAATTTCCTGGGCGTAGCGTTCGCTCACGGTTGTCAGCATATCCGAATAAACAAGCCCGCCTTTAAGAAAGCTCGCCTTACCGTAAAATTCAAGCTTCTCCATAGTAAATTCTGCCCAGCCGAGGCCCGTCGTGGGCAAGGTATCCGGAGGGAAATTACCCTGAAAAGCAAGGTTGTGAATCGTAAAGAAAACTTTTGCCTTCTTAAAGAGCGGCTCCCCCGCGTAAATCGTCTTGAGGTACACGGGGATAAGCCCCGTCTGCCAGTCGTGGCAGTGCATTATATCGGGCTTAAACTTTAATTTTTTCAGTGTTTCCAACGCGGCGCGCTGGAAAAATATAAAGCGCTTGTCGTTATCCGGATAATCGCCCTGCGGCGTGCCGTAAAGCTGCTCGCGGTCAAAGAAGTCGGGATTATCAATCGCAAGGACTTCAATGCCGCTCTCGCCCACGGTGGAATAAATATTGCCCGTTATAGTCTTATTCCCCAACGGCACCTCGATATAATCGCCGAGCTTCTTAAAATTAAATTTGAGCTGATTAGTCTGGCGGTATCTCGGAAGGATAACCTTCACGTCGTGGCCGAGGAGGGCAAGCTCCGCCGGAAGCGAACCGCACACATCTGCAAGACCGCCGGTCTTCGCGTACGGCACCATTTCGGAGGTGCAAAAAACGATTTTCATAGTCACACCGCTCCCCTTAGGGTTTTAAAGGCGACGAGTTGAAAAAATTATCCGGGAAAATACGAAGGAACTACTTTACCTCGATAATATTGTTCAAGCTGCCAAAAGGATTCGCTACTGTCGGCACACGGCCCTGGTCGTTCTCCCATTTGCCGTCGATACGATAGCGATACTCATAACGGCCGGGCTTCAGGTTGAAAATGCCCTTCCATGTCCCGTCAGAGGACTTCTTGAGGCGTCCCTTGGACGGATTCCACTCATTAAATGTCCCCCCGATAAGGACTTCCTTAGCAAGAGGGGCATAAAAACTGAAGGTTACGTCTTTCGACGCCCCCAGCTTTGTTGCCGTCTTGCCGGATGAAAACAAGCTCTGCTTAGCCATAACTCATCCTCCTTTCCATATAATAATGAAATGGTTTAATATGGCTTTGGAATTCGGAGTATATAATAAAGGTATTGAAAATGCAAGGGATTTAAGGGTCTAAGCCCAGGTGCATGGAACTGGTTTCATAAGTACTTGCACACCTTTATGTACCTGGTACCGGTTCCGCAAATACGGTACCAGGTACATAAAGTTACCCCCCCAAAGGCATTTGCAGATACTTATGAAACCGCTTCCTGGTACCAGATGAACTGGACAAGATCGTGTACCAGGTACCGTATGTCAGTATCCGGTACATGGTACACGAGCGGGCTTTGACCTTTAAAAAAGCCTTGCTTTCGTCGGGATTTTCCTTATAATGCGGTTCTTCGAGGTAAAACCTATGAAAACATGCGAAATTTGCGGGAAAAAACCCCTTGTAGGCAATAAAATCGCCCGCCGCGGTATGGCGAAAGCCAAAGGCGGCGTCGGAAAGAAAACTACCGGCATAACGCGCCGCCGTTTCCTCCCCAACCTCCAAAAGATAAAGGTTATCCTTCCGAACGGTACCGTTAAGCGGATTAGGGTGTGTACAAGCTGTATCCAGGCGGGGAAAATTAAGAAGGCTGTCTGACGTACCTAAGGTCTTTCACTTCAAGTACTAAACCATCCATGCCCTCCCACCGTCTAAGACCGGGCGAATAAATAAGATCAAAACTGCCGTCTTCGTCGAAAAAGAAATCCCTCGGGCGCTGCCACAAGAGCTCCGCAATCTGTGTTCCGTCCGTTACGCGGG
>JAQTRP010000142.1 GCA_028711765.1 Candidatus Omnitrophota bacterium
GAATATGCGCAGTGCGAGAGCAAGTAGTCTATGGCGGACAGTGGATAGTGAAAACCGTGCGGTTTCGCTTTGGACTCTAGACTTTAGACTATAGACTCTTTCTCCGAGCGATGCGCCGAGTTCGCGTATTGCGTCAAAAGCAACACCAACGGGACCGGAGATTGCCACGCTTTGCTTCGCAAAGCTCGCAATGACATCTTCGACCGGGGATCGTTTTTCTCCCAATGATTTACCCTGCTGTGATAAGTCTTTTGTCGCGCCGTTCAAATCCTGCTTGCCGAAATATTCAATGGCCTCGAGAATATCGTGCGGTGCCTTAAAGTCGTGGATCTCATTCCCGGCTTTCATGATAAATGCCACTTTGGCGCCTTTTATCTGCGTGATGTCGCCGGTAGGAGGCTCGAGATAGAATCTGCCATCGCGCATACGGATTGAGATGGGAAGGCCTTCCTGATGCAGGAAACTTCTGAAGCTCTCGGCATTGTAAACTAACCTGAAGGCGTTATAGGGAATGCCGACTTTCTTATCCGGCGCGCCGGCGCTAATTTCATTAAGCCTCTTCTTCCAATCTTCAGTGCCCGCGTTAAGGCCCTCGAGGAGGAAATTAACTTTTCTGCCGGTTGTCTGATCGACCGCCTGCAATCCTAAGCCTCCTTTCTGTCCATCGGGATTGGCAACAAGTTCGACCACAATATCATAGCCTTCCTGCTTGACTAGATAGCGGGCCGCGCGCAGTATGTCTTCGTCAACAGTCGTGACGCTGTATTTGGCGCCACTGTCCTTATCGACCGTATCACTATAAGCAGTGCTGTCGTTAATCCTGCCCGTCTTCAAAATTTCCGCGCCGAGCTTAATTATTTCGCCGACAGCGGTCCTGTCGAGATAATTCCTTTTCCCATTCCTGTCCAACGTATAGGCCTCGCCCTCCCATCCGGCCTGCATAGTAGCGTAGCCGTGATTATAGGGATAGTTTTTGCTCGTAAGATCAACGGCATAAGCGCCTTCTTCCGTAAGGCGGTAGCCCGGCAGTTCAGGCTGTCTTATGAAAAGAACGTTGTCGGGAGTAAATTTGTAGAAATTATTCTCAACCCAGTCGGTATTAACTTCCATCTCAACCGATGACGTAACGTCGCGGCTCAGCTTGAAAGTCTCGGTGCTGACGTGAATAATCAATTTAACCTTTTTCCGCGCTTCTTCGCCGTAACGGCTTAGGATGTAATCGCTCAGCTCGCGAATATACCTCTGGCCGAGAGTTACGCCGCGCTTGGCGTGTGAGGGCACAACAAATTCTTCTTTCTCAGCAAAGTCCCTGAGCATCTCAAGCAACTTGGCGGTTTTTTCCACGATGCCTGTGTTTTTGTATGTGCCTTCAAATTTTGCCTTGACCGCCTTCATAGCTTTTTTGGTCAACGCGAAACGCTTATTTTTAGCCTCAGATGTCAGATCAGAAAGGATGATCGCAAACTCGTCAGCCAACATAAGCGATTTGCCCTGAACAGCATCCTCTAAGCGGGTTAGAAGCCTTGCCCTGCGCTCATTATATTTATCAACAAGTCTCCAGAAATCGACCCGGCACATAGCGCCCTCGCCCAAGCGGGTTGCTTTACCTGCCGCGAAGATTTCAAACGCTATCTTGCCCTCTCTAAATAAAGACGCGATATCTTTTTCTTTTTCAAACGCCGCGAGTTTTTCGCTCGCGAGAAGATTCTCTACCGAAATAACCTCGGCGGCTTGCGTATCTTCGGGACCAAACCTTGTAAATTTGTTTGCCGATTGAAGCACGTCGGCAAGCTGTTTGTCCAAATCGCCGAGTGATTTTCTCAGGCTTGCGCGTTCATCTTCGTCTTCGGTGCCTGCTAAATTCGTTTCCATTTCCACACGCGGCTCAAGAAACTTCTGTAAATCCGGCATCACGGCTTGCGTGTGATCACAGAAACGCTCGGGCAGACTTTTCAGGAAAAATTCTGCCTCACGCTTCCTGCCGTGGAATGTTACTTCCTGCCGTGCCTCAGCCGGATAAATTCTCTCCAGCTCCGGAACCAAAATATCGACAAATTTCCTGATGAGGCCGTGCCGAAGGAGATTATCAACAATAAAGCGTACCGCTTCCTCCGCCTTGGGATCCATATGCATCTCGCGAATCCGGTCGTGCAGTTCTATCTCATCGCGAATAACGTCGCGAGTTTCCACTCTCGAATTCTGCAAATGATGAGTGTAGCGGGCGATGTCTTCTCCGAATAAGAAAAGCGCGTAGATGAGCTTTGCCCTGCGCACAAGCTCCTTCACAAACAACGCGTTGAGATGGCTCTTTTCCATGCTCTCCCCTAACAAACCGTCAAGAGTCACAAAACCAACCGGACTGCGCATATCTTCGTAGTAGGCTTCTATAATCGACAAGACGCGATTGGGATCGGCATCAGCAGGCCCGTTAGTCAAGATGAGGAAGTAATCGACCAATCTCTTGATGGCCTTGCTCGCGATAAGATCTACGCCAAGACGCTCGGACCCGAGCTGGTTAATGGCAAGCGAAACCTTTACTTCGCCCCATTTCGCGAGGCGGGGATGGTTTGGATTGCTCTCATCATAAGGGCTCGGAACCTTGTTTAAGTGCTTTAGTCTATCCACATACCGGTCTAAACGCTCGTTAGCCTCGGCCATTAAATTGTCATAGACCTCGAGCGCGTATACCAAAACTTCTCTATAGAATTCCTTATCGGGCTGGACTTTTCCGTCTTCGCCGATGCCTAATCCCGCAAGATTCTTATACTTCCCAAGGATGCGGCTGATTCTGGCCGGGTCCATCTTGTTATCTCCCAGTGATTTGCCTCCGCCGGCGGGTTTATCTTTTTCTCCGGCAGAAAATGGATCTTTATGCCCTTGCTTTCTTGAAATACCAAGCTCGCCTAGGATTTGGCCTACGGTGGCTGTCTTTACCCATGACC
>JAQTRP010000143.1 GCA_028711765.1 Candidatus Omnitrophota bacterium
GTTCTTTATGGTGTGCCCAGAGGCGTGCCGCTCGGCGTCAAGAAATGTCAAAAACTGATCAACGAACTGTTCCATCGGCTGAATCACCTCTTATTCGCCAGTTTCCTCGTTCGAAGGTTCTTCGGGCCTCGCTTCCGTACCAGGTTTGGCGGGATCTTCCGGGGGATGTTCTTCGGGCTTGGTAGGCAGCCGATTCGTCGTATATTTGCAATCAGGATAGCGCGAGCACCCGTAAAAGATCCTCCGTCTTCCGCTCTGGCGCCTTACGAGCTCTCCGTCGCATCCTTCCTGCGGACATCGGAAACCCGTGGGGATAGACCGCGTATACTTGCACTCGGGGAAACCGGAACAGGCGAGGAACTTTCCGAACCTCCCCCACCTTATAACCAAGGGTTTGCCGCATACGTCACAGTGGTATTCGGTTTCGATCAATTCTTTCTTCATGTCCTTCATCTTGTCTTTCGCGTGAGATAACTTTTCGTTAAAAGGCCCGAAGAAATCCCGCACCACTTTGAGCCAGTCTAACTTACCTTCCTCAATTTCATCGAGCTCTTCTTCCATGTCGGCCGTGAATTTATAATCCATGATATTCGGGAAATGCTCCATCAGCAAATCGACAACAATCTGGGCAAGCTCGGTAGGAATGAGGGCGCCGGAATGCCTTTCAACGTAATCGCGCGCGAGAAGGGTATTGATCGTCGGCGCGTAGGTGCTGGGGCGCCCTATCCCCATCTCTTCGAGTGTCTTCACTAAAGAGGCATCGTTATAGCGGGCGGGCGGTTTTGTAAAATGCTGTGCGGGTATAATCTCATGGAGAATCAGTTTCTCGCCTTTAATAAGCCTAGGTAGTTCTTTCTCGTCTTCGTGATTACCAAGCACCTTGAGGAAACCCGGGAAGACCGTCTTTTTCCCCGTTGTTTTAAACAGATAATCATCGCCCGCCAAAATCGTGATGGAAATTACCTCTTCTACGGCCACCGTCATCTGCGAGGCAACGAATTTCCGCCAGATTAGGTCGTAGAGCTTAAATTCATCTTCTGTAAGAAAAGATTTTATCGCCTCAGGCTCGCGGTATACCGACATGGGCCGTATCGCTTCGTGAGCAGCCTGCGCCCCCTTTCTCGAGCGGTACTGGTGGGCAGACCTCGGCGCGTATTTAGCCCCGTACTTTTCACGGATGAACCTTAAGGTCTGGGCCTGAGCGGAGCGCGCCACATGGACGGCATCCGTACGCATATAACTGATAAGACCGACGCTTCCTTCCTCCCCCAATTCAACGCCCTCGTAGAGTTTCTGGGCGACGCTCATCGTCTTTGCCGCGGGAAAACGCAAGCGGTTGTAGGCCTCCTGCTGCATCTTTGAAGTGGTGTAAGGAGGCTGTGGGCGGCGGGTCCGGCGTTTAAGCTCTATGTCCTTGACATGAAAAGGCAGTTTCTCGAGGATATTCTTCAAATCCTCCGCCTGTTTCTTGTGGCCGATCTCGGCCTTTTTATGCCTTATCTTCTCAAGGGCGGAAAGAAAGATTTGACCTTTCTCTTCGTGGCGGCCCGATTCAAGCTTGGCGTCTATCGTCCAATATTCCGTGGGTTTAAATGCTTTTACTTCCTTTTCGCGTTCCGCTATAAGCCTGAGGGCTACCGACTGGACCCGGCCCGCGCTGAGGCCCCGCCTCACCTTCTTCCAAAGAAGAGGGCTAAGGTTGTAACCGACAATGCGGTCGAGCATACGGCGGGCCTGCTGGGCGTCGACTAACTTCATGTCTATATCGCGGGGATGGCGGAAGGCTTCGTGTATCGCCTCCAGCGTAATTTCGTTGAAAGTGACGCGCTTCAGGCGGGAACTACTCCCTTTGAAAATGCACGCGAGATGCCAGCAAATAGCCTCGCCCTCACGGTCAGGGTCGGCCGCGAGAAAAATGACCTCCTTGCCTTTTGCCGCTTTCTTCAGTTTATTAACAACCTTGCGGGATTTTGACATTATAATATAGCGGGGCGTAAAACCATTTTCTATGTCGATACCCATTTCGCTTTTGGGAAGATCGCGCACGTGCCCCATCGATGCCTCCACAATGAAGTCTTTACCGAGATATTTGTGGATAGTCTTGGCCTTCGCCGGTGACTCAACTATAACGAGATTTTTAGCTGCTGTCATAAATTCTGCCTGCTTTCTAATCGAAGATTACACAGATTGAAATACCACTTCCTGCCGCAAATAAAGATTACACAGATTAAAAGATCTGTGTAATCTTGCTTTTAAATCTACGTAATCTGTGTTATGGGGATAAGGGTTTTTAGCGGCTTGGATTTTTGGGCTGTCAAAATGCCCCTCCTCCCACCATATGAACGATTTCGATAGTATCACCTTCGCTGACGCGGCGAGATGTGTACTCTTCCCGCCCGATTACCTTCTTATTAAGCTCCACGGCAACCCTCTCGGGACGTAAATGAAAAAGCTCTATGAGCTTAAACAAGCTCAGTCCGTCTCTAACCTGTTCATTCTTGCCGTTTAAGGTAATATTCATAGTAAAAAGGGTCAAGGGTCAAGCCTGCCTCGCCGGCAGGCAGGTAGCAAGGGTCATGAAAATTCTAACCTTGACCCATGACCCTTGCCCCTTGACCCTTTATGCCAAATAAGTAACGTATTGTAAAATAAAAACTTGCGGATGTAAAGGAAAGATTTGATTTTATCGGACGTTACCAGGAAGTTTATAAACTATTGGAGTGAATGTACTTATAGAAAAGGCTAAGATTTAGGAAAAACCTCTGTCGACCTACTCTTGACTTTTGGTTTGCCTAAACCTTAGCCCCGGCCTTAACCTATGCCAAACTCGATTATGCTTCTACAACGTGGGTTTTTGCCCAATTATCCGCCAAGCGGTCGCCCTTGACGAACACA
>JAQTRP010000061.1 GCA_028711765.1 Candidatus Omnitrophota bacterium
TGAGGTTTTTAGAGGTTGTGGCCGCACGTCCTTCCACGTTTTAAAGCGTGACGGCTCGAAGGTGAAAAAGGGCATGGTGGTCGCGAGGGGTATGAGCGAGATTCACGATGTCCTCGCCGCCGAGCGCACGGCGCTCAATTTCCTCTGCCATCTTTCGGGTATCGCCACCCTGACGAGAAGATTTGTCGATAAAGTAAAGCCCTATCGCGTCAAAATATTGGATACCCGCAAAACAACTCCTTTACTGCGTTCACTCGAGAAATACGCTGTCCGCTCGGGTGGGGGATTTAACCATAGGATGGGGCTCGATAGTTTCATTCTGGTCAAGGATAATCATATAGCGGCGGTTAAATACGGTGAAAAAGATGCGTGTCATCGGAGGCTTATTCGCGCCGCGAAGAAAGTGAAATTGGAAATAGAAGCAGATTCCATAGCAAGGCTCAAGAAAGTGCTCGAAGTCCGTCCGCATATAGTTCTTCTTGATAACATGTCTTTAAAGAATTTGCGCAAGGCGGTCCGAATCGTCAAATCCCGCCCGTCGCGCCCCCAGATCGAAGTCTCAGGCGGCGTTACGCTAGAAAATGTGCGCCGCATTGCCGCCTCAGGTATCGACCGCATATCAATTGGCGCCCTCACTCATTCTGCTCCCGCGCTCGATTTCTCGCTCGAAGTCTCACCGTTATAATCTTTACGTACCTGGTACCGCGTTCCGTTAATCCGGTACCTGGTACGTAAAGATTATCGTCATTGCGATCCGCCATAGATAAAGGGATAGGCGGGACATTCCCTGCCTACCGGCAGGCAGGCTGTCCCGCAATTATCCATCGGTTATTGTAAGGCAACAAGGGACAGATATTCTGTCAGCTTGGTTTATTTCTCGCGCGGACGCCGATTTTTCCCCAGCGAGGAAAAATCGGCTCGCTCTCAGCGCCTGTGCCTGACCGACCGTGCTGCTCGGCGCTTCGAGACGCCGCGCTCGAAGCAAACCAAGCCGGCTTATATACCGCCTGTTGGTAATATCAATATTGGGAAGTAATACAAAATAGATGAAGGAAAAATCGGGACATCGAGTCCCCGATTTTTCCCAGGGGGACCGAAGGGCGCCGCAAAGAGCCGCCTAACATAGGTGTAGGAGGGCTGCTTTTAAATACCTCGAAAATCCGTCTAAAACCTGATATAATGCGCTCTACCATGAAACCCGACAAATACCCAAATAAACAAGCCCAATAGTCGTAAAATGTCAAGCCCGGCTGCCGAATGGCAGTCGGGCTTGTTGTTTTTAAATCCAGTTGGGGGATAGGAAGCCTATTAAGTTGATAAGTTGACTCCGTCCCCGAAAGTAACATCTAGAAAGCCGTGCTTAACAAAACAGATTTTAAAAAGCTAATCTCTGAATACCTATACACCAGCGAAGGTCAAAGCGTTCTCAGTAGATATAAGAAAACTTGTGATATAACGCCAAAGAATATCTATGTTGATGAAGTAGATTTTTTTGAAAGATACAAAGAAGAAGCTTTTACTATCTATCTTTGCCTAAATCATCTGTGTAGTAGCGGATTCATCTTATCAAACATTTATAAAGAAATACCTGAATTAGCTACCTATTATCCTTGGCTACGCAGTTTTAAGAATTCTTTCCAAGAAAGCACACCTCAATCATCATTTATAATTAGCCTTAAAAAATGGTTAACAGAGTTTTTCAGTGTGATAAATCAACGACGCTACGGTGAGTACTATACGCCATTAGAATTAGTACGACTTTCTTTTAAAAATATTGATTTTGATATTAGCAACAAGGTTGTTGATCCATCGTGCGGATGCGGTTTTTTTATATATGCATATATTGAAAAATTGTATGAATCGGCCTTGCTTAGAAATAAGCAGGACTTGTGCTCTTTTAAAAATAACTTATATGGTTATGATATTTTCCCTTTTCCAGTTATCATAACTAAATTTTTAGCTGGGCATATTTTGTCAGATATTTTTAACTTAAAAAACGGAATCTTTAAGTTTAAGAATATTAAAATTGCTAATACATTGCATACGCTAAAATGTAAATCAAAAAAGTACTCAGCTGTGAAATTTGACCTGATTATAGGCAATCCCCCATTTTTTAGAATTGACCCAAATAATGATAATAGAATCTGTTCATGCATAAGTTATGGGCACAACTATTCTCATAGTTTATTTTTGCATTGGAGCATTCAGTATTTAAAAGAGAATGGTAAATTGTGTTTATTCTTACCCCAATCTATTCTATCAGGTTATTACTATCAAAAACTTAGAAAACAATTAATAAACGAGTGTTCAATAGACTTGATTATTACTAATAAGGAGCACGAGGGCTCCTTTTTTGTTCAGCAAGATATTATGATATTAATTGCAACAAAGAGCCATCTCTCAAAAGAATATTTCAATGTAGGCACGTCTTCAAGTGATTTTTCCACGGTAAGAACATTTCGGCTGCCAACGAAACTCATGGAAAACGACCTCTGCATAATTCCTATTTTTAAAAATAAGTTACAATATAATACATTGCGTGGCCTTTCAACAAGCAGGGTTGTGCCGATTCTAAGTAGGCTAAATCTTGGAACTGGAAATTTCGTTTGGAATCAAAATAAAAAAAGATGTTTTAAAAATTACAGATCTGGCTCCTATCCCTTAATAAATGGTCCAAACATTACACTAAGGGGTATTAAGTTAGGTGTAAAGAAGTCGGAAAAAGTTTCATATTGTCGCCCGAATAAGAAGAAATACATTAAAAGCGGGGCAGCTATTTTATGCAGACGCATGTCTCCTATCGGAAACTCGAGAAGAATGATAGCGGCTATGATGCACAACGGTGTTGCAAAGGAGTATGTTGTTGAAAATCATGTAAATATAATTACAAACAATAACGGTAAAAAAGAACTGAACCAAGTAATGGGTTTTTTAATGAGCAAAGACTTTAATACGTTGATAAATGCCATATGTCATACAAACCAAGTATCAACAAATGAGTTAAAAATTCTATTTGAGTTGTTACAAAGAATAAAGTTAAGCCAAGCTGAAATTGTTTAATTTAATGAGTTAAATATATGATAACCAAAGCAAAAGAAAAAGCTAAAAGAAATATACGTGATTTAGTACTCAAATTTCATAAACATGAATCTTACTATACATCAAAAGAATATAAAGAAGCAGAGGTACGACTTTCATTTATCGATAATTTCTTTAGACAATTAGGGTGGGATGTCGATAGTAGAAAATTAATAAGCCCCGAAGAAAGAGATGTAATAATAGAAAAAAGTGTGGAAAACGAAACAAATAAAAAATTTGTTGACTATACATTTAGAATAAATGGAAAAGCTCAATTTTTAGTTGAAGCAAAAAAACCTTACGAGAAATTAACCAATAAAGAACATGTCTTCCAAGCAAAGTATTACGCATTTTCCGCTGGTATACCGTTTGTTATTTTGACAAATTTTAGAGAATTCCGTCTATTTAATATAAAAGTTAAGCCTCTCTTAAATCAACCCGACACAGATTTGGTCAGAAACTTTGATATAGCGTATTCGGATATTTTGAGTTCATTTGATTTGCTGTGGGGCACTTTTCATAGAGATAATGTTAAAAATGGGTCATTGATAAAGTTATATTTAAAATTAAAAGGGACTGTCAGCAAAATTATAGGCGATTTGAATTATGCATGCATTAAAGGTAGCTCTTTATTAAATGATGAATTTTTAAAAGATTTATTACGATGGAGACGGTTGTTAGCAAATAACATCTTTCGATATAATAGAGGCTTATCCTCTCAAGACATTAACGAAGTTGTACAGAGAACGTTAGATAGAATAATATTTCTTAGAATATTGGAGGACAGGGGCATAGAATGCAAAGAATTATTAAGAGAAGCCCTTTGGAAATTAAAGAATAATAATATAAAGAATTTAAAACAATATTTAGATGGCCTATATGAAAGCCTAAATAAAAAATATAACGGTTTGTTGTTTCATTCACATGGGTTATCTAATAAGACTATTATCAGTAATGACGTTTTAACTCGTATTATCGGCGGCTTGTATTATCCAGTCTCTCCTTATAATTTTAAAGAAATCAGCACAGAGATACTAGGACGAATATTTGAGCAATATCTTGGTGTTACTATCACAATAAAAAAGAAATCCGTTTTTTTAGAGCTAAAGCCCGAGCTAAGAAAAGGAGGGGGTGTCTATTGTACACCGCAGGAGATTGTCGATGAAATTGTAAAGGCTACGGTCAGCACCTTTTTGACAAACAAGAATATCAGCAATTATAAAGTAATTGATATTACTTGCGGATCCGGAAGTTTTTTGATAAGTGCCTATAAAGCCTTGATTAAATATTATGAAAAGCAATATTCTGACCGCACGGCAACGAAAGCAGCTCTTAGAGCTAAAGAGATATTTTATGGGAAGAGCGGCGTTCAGTTAACGTCTACTTGTAAGAAAAAGATATTGGAAAAACATATCTATGGTGTGGACATAGACCCTCAAGCTGTTGAAGTATCAAAAATGAGTCTCTATATAACAATGTTAGAGGATGGTAATACTGGCACTACACCTCAACCGATTCTACCAGACTTAGCAAACAACATTAAATGTGGGAATTCAATAATAGACACAGATTATTTTACAAATTATAAATACGATTCCAAGATATACGCTTTTGACTGGTGTGTAAATTTCGGAAAGATTGTTAAAAATGGGTTTGATTGCATAATAGGTAATCCGCCGTATATTAGAATACAAACTTTTGAAAAAATATATTCCCGGCTTGCAAAAAAATATATTAACGATAAATATGAGTCATCTAGGTACGGGAACTTTGACATCTCAGTAGTATTTATTGAAAAAGCCCTGAGCCTACTTAAGAAAGATGGTATTATGGGATTTATTGTCCCAAATAAATTACTTACAAGTGAATATGGAGAAGGTTTTAGAGATATTATTTCATCTCGTAAGTATTTGTACAAAGTTGTGCACTTTACTGACCAACAGATATTTTCAGGGTCAACTACTTATACATGCTTACTGTTCTTACAGAAAAAGCCTTTGAAAGAATATGAATTTATGAAAGTTACCGATATTGAAAAATGGAAATCTGGAGAACGAGGCAATTTTATAAAAATGGCTACCTCGAAACTTGATAAAACACCATGGTATTTTTCTACAGATAATTTCGAAACTCTCGAAAAAAAATTATCGAAAATATGCGTACCGTTGACTAGGGTTTGTGAAAGAATATTCGTTGGGCTTCAAACAGATTGTGATCAAGTTTACTTATTAGAAGAGGTTTCACGCAAAGGCAAGATTGTTTACTGTAAATCTGACTATACTGACCAAGTGCATCCTTTTGAGGCAAATCATTTAAAACGAGTCCTGAAAGGTTCCCTAGACATTAGCCGCTATATTTTTAACAAGAAAAGGCGTATCATTTTTCCGTACGAGTTAGGTTCAGATAGGCCGCCTTTAATAAAAGCGCCTACATACAAAAAAAAATATCCTTTGACGTGGAAATACATCAAGTTATGCGAAAAAAGATTGCGACGTAGAAATAAGGGGAAATTAAAAAAGAATAATTGGTATGGCTACATTTACAAGAAAAATCATTCACGGTTTGAACAGCAAAAGTTAGTCACATCATCATTATGCAGCACAAGTAGGTTTGCATTTGATGAATCAGGCAAATATTATTTTGTAGGCAGTGGGATTGGCGGTGGAGGAGGTTACGGAATAATTGCAAGCAGACATCCTAAATCACAGTATAATTATTTAAGTCTGCTAGGCGTACTAAATTCAAACTTAATGAGCTACTTTATTTTAAAAAAGGGCTCGCCATTTAGCGGGGGCTGGGTTGGTATAGACAAGCATTTTATTGATAAAATACCAGTGCCAATAATTACTAGTAGAGATATTAGAAAATTAAAACTGATTAGACAACTAGAAAAAAACGTATCCACGTTATTAACGGTGTTAAATGAACGAGAAAAAAGTAATAACAGCAGTGCAAATGAAAGATATAATAACTTGCTAACTTCTCTTGATTTCAAAATTGATGAAATAGTTTATAGTTTATATGATTTGAATAAGGCAGAGATTAAGGGAATTTCAGATTATCTCAAAATAAACAAAGTGCCACTGTAGGTTGTGGGGTCAGGGTGGACTTGCCCCAATAAAATGGACACGTAGTTAAGGTAAATTCTCAGCTTCGAATTCTGTTGGGCTCATGTATCCCAAAGTTGAGTGAAGACGTTTTCTATTATAGAACACTTCGATATATTCGAAAAGAGCAGATTTCCCTTCTTCCCGGGTTTTAAACTTCTTCTCCTTGACGAGCTCAATCTTTAAGGTTTTGAAGAAGCTTTCGACCACGGCGTTGTCGTAACAATTTCCCAAACGATTCATGCTGCATTGAATCCCATGGTGAGCAAGCAGATTCCTAAATGTTTGGCTTGAATACTGACTGCCTTGGTCCGAATGATGAACCAAGAAACCCTTAGGTCTGCGGCTCATTACGGCCATATTTACAGCGTCTATCGTTAATCCTTCCGTCATACGATTACTCATGGCCCAACCGATTACTCTCCGAGAATAAAGGTCCATTACAACGGCTAAGTGCAACCAACCGGATCCCGTCCAGAAACAGGTTAAATCGCCTGCCCAAATGCGATTTGGAACAGTGATATTAAACTGCCGCTTCACAAGATCTACGGCAAAGGTCCTTCCAGACTTAGTTGCAGTAGAACGCTTATAGCGTAGCTGTCTCTGCGCAATAATGCCGTTTAAGCGCATAAGACGCGCAACACGGTTCCTGCCGCAATTAATACCTTGCCTTTGTAACGTCTTATGGATGCGGGGAGAACCGTATGTGCGCCTGCTTTCTGCATGCACTTTATAGATCTCATCCAGAAGCCGGTTATTTTCCTTCGCTCTCTGGCTTTCTGGCCGCCTTTTCCAGCTGTAATATCCGCTCCTTGATACTTCAAGCACTCTGCACATAGATTTTAGCCTAAATTCTTCTCTGTGCGCGTCAATGAAGCGATATTTCGCTCCGACTCCTTGGCAAAGAACGTAGTGGCTTTTTTTAAAATATCGCGCTCCTCGCGGAGCTTTTCATTCTCACGTCTTAAATCTTCAAGCTCATTATTTGACGATTTCTTACCGCTGCCATAGCCGGGCCATACATTCTCACCCTGTTTCGTAACCTGATCTCTCCAACGGTACAAGTGATGAACACTTATATCCAGCTCACGAGCTACTTCGGTAACCGGCTTTCCTGATTCATAAGAACGCCTTACAGCCTCAAGCTTAAACTCGCGGCTGTAACGCTTTCGATCTTTGATTGTCATCGGACACCTCCCTGTAGTATTATACTACATTTGGGTGTCCATTAAATCGGGGGAAGTCCACAGTTTGCGACCACCTCAGAGAAGCGTGCTTAAGGAGAACTATTGTTAACGAATATACACTTGTATATACAAAATAGGTGTGGTATTATATGAAGGAAATTAAGTGGAATTTACTGAAGAGCCAAAGATTAAAGAAGGTTAGGGGCGCTTCTTTCGAGGACATTATTAACTCGAAGTTTATTGCGGCAAAGAAGCACCACAAAAAGGAGCACCAAGATATAATGCTCTTTGAGCACAATCGTTATATCTGGGTAGTTCCTTATTCGGAAACGGAGAGCGAAATATTTCTGAAAACGCTGTATCCCAGCAGGAAATATACAAAATTATACAGAAAAGGAAGCCTACGATGAAGCGAGTTAAACTTACAAGAAAAGAAAAAGAAATAGAGATAGCCTTGCTAAAAGGGGAATACGTCAACGCCAGCAGGCAGGAGATGGAGACTATAGCAAGTTCTATCGCCCGCAGAAGGAAGGATGCGGTTCTGAATATCCGCGTAAACAGCTTAGACCTCGAGGGCGTGAAGAAAAAAGCGAAAAAGCTCGGCGTTCCTTACCAAACCTTTATATCCGAAATTATTCATCGTGTTGCCCATCCGTAAATACCTATTGCTCCCCCAGGAAAAATCGGCCTGCCCGACAACGGTTTGTGGCGGGGACTCGATGTCCCGATTTTTCCTTCATCCCTAAAAAATATCCGGTCTGAAAAAACAGGCGGCTTGGTTTGTTCCGTAGCAGGGCGTGTGGAGGCCCCGAGACTGCACGGTCGGTCAAGGCGAGGGGCCGGAACCGAGTGAGCAATTCCTCGCTGGGGAATTGCGAACGTCCCTGCAAGGAACAAACCAAGCTGACTATCGGCGGGCGTCCCTGAGAAAAGTAAACCACACCGGCACAACCTAGGGAGGGGACGCTTGCTATATCGCGGTCTTTGGCGTTGCTTTAGCTTTGCATTGTGGTATTATTTCAGGCGTGGGAAATTTTAAACTCGTATCGCCTTATAAACCCTGCGGAGATCAGCCGCAGGCGATTAAGCTTTTGACCGACGGTATCGCTCGCGGCCTGAAGGAGCAAGTCCTTCTCGGTGTTACCGGCTCGGGCAAGACCTTCACGATCGCGAATGTAATTGAGCGATGTTCGCGCCCCGTCCTTGTCATCTCTCACAATAAAACCCTTGCCGCCCAGCTTTATTCCGAGCTTAAGGAATTCTTCCCTGAGAACGCCGTTGAGTATTTTGTCTCCTATTATGATTATTACCAGCCCGAAGCTTATGTTCCGCATACCGATACCTATATCGAAAAGGACGCCTCTATCAACGAGGATTTGGACAGGCTGAGGCTTTCGGCGACAAGCTCGCTTCTTTCGAGGCGCGATACGATTATCGTAGCGAGCGTCTCCTGCATCTATGGCCTCGGCTCGCCCGAAGATTGGCAGGGCCTGATCGTCAAAATCACTCGGGGCGGGACGCTGGAGCGCGATGATCTCCTGCGCGACCTTGTAAAGATCCAGTATGAGCGCCGTGACGAGGCCTTCGGACGCGGCTCGCTGCGCGTGCGCGGCGATACAGTCGATATATTCCCGAGTTACGCGCTTGAGCCTATCAGAATTGAGTTCGCTACTGATAAGGTTGCGAGAATTTCCCGCTTGGACGCGAAGACCCACAGGCCGATAGCAGAACTTGATGGCGCGGCGATTTATCCGGCGAAACATTTTGTAACGCCTTCGGATAAATTTGAGGCCGCGCTTAAATCAATCGAGGCGGAGCTAAAAGAGCGCATAAAAGAGTTTGAAAAAGCGGGGAAGCCGCTTGAGGCGAAGCGTATTGAATCACGCACGCGCTACGACCTTGAGATGCTGCGGGAGGTCGGCTATTGCTCGGGGATTGAGAATTATTCGCGGCACCTTTCGGGCCGCGCGCCGGGATCCCGCCCTTACACGTTGATCGATTATTTTCCCGAAGGTTTCCTCACCGTTATTGACGAGTCCCACGTTACAATCCCCCAGCTCCGCGGTATGTATGAAGGCGACAGGGCGAGGAAGGAGACTCTTGTCAAATACGGTTTCCGCCTGCCGTCCGCCCTCGATAACCGGCCGCTCAGGTTTGACGAGTTCGACGGCGTTACGAAAGAACGCATCTATGTCTCGGCGACGCCCTCCGAATTTGAGCGCTCGAGGAGCAAACAGATAGTCGAGCAGGTCATTCGCCCCACGGGCATCGTAGACCCCGCGATCGAGATAAGGCCCACAAAAGGGCAGATCGACGACCTGATCAAAGAGATAAATTCACGCGCCAAAAAGAAAGAAAGGGTGCTCGTTACGACATTAACCAAGCGGATGGCGGAAGACCTTTCGCGCTATCTCAAGGAGGCCGGCCTTAAGGTCCACTATCTCCATTCGGAATTCGACGCCTTTGAGCGCGTCGAAATATTGAAGGACCTCAGGCTCGAGAAATACGATTGCGTAATCGGGGTAAACCTTTTGCGGGAGGGCCTCGATCTTCCCGAGGTGTCGTTGGTCGTTATCCTCGACGCGGACAAAGAAGGGTTTCTCCGCAGCGAAGTCTCGCTTATCCAGACATCAGGCCGCGCCGCGCGCCACATAAACGGTAAAGTCATTATGTACGGAGATACCGTTACCCGGTCGATGAAGGCCTGTATCGAAGAGACCGCGCGCCGGCGTAAAAAGCAGCTTGATTTTAACAAAGAAAACAAGATCAAGCCGCAGTCGATTAAAAAGGCGATCCGGGAAGGCATCGAGAAGATGAAGGAAGCGGAAAAAGTCGTTCTTGACGCAGCGGGCGAGACAAAGAGCGAGCATGAGATGAGATCATACCTCTCGTATCTTGAGGAAAGGATGGAGCGCGCGGCGCACGCGCTTGATTTCGAACGTGCCGCCCGCTTCAGAGATGAGATAAATCGCCTCAAGAAAGAGATTAAACAATAAAAAATCTGAAATTTTATTTGACGAACGGGCGCAGTTGTATTAAGTTGTTCTATGCGGTCGCTTGAAACTTAAAACTTATAACTTACAACTTATAACTTTTTTGCGAGGAAAGTAGAAAATGGAAGAGACGCTGAAATTTATCGAAGAAAATAAATTGATGGGAATCATCAGGACCGGGACGGCGGAAGACGCGGAAGTGCTCGTCAAGGCGTCTATAGACAGTGGTCTTAAACTGCTCAGCATTTCGATGAGCACTCCGAACGCGCTTAAGGTGATCGAGAAATTTAAGGATACGGCCGGTGTTATGGTAGGCGCGGGCACTGTCCTGGACGGCGAATCGGCGCAGAAGGCGATCAACGCCGGCGCGCGCTTTGTAATGAGCCCGTATACGGAGAAGGAAGTGATCACCGTTTGCAAATACAATCGGGTTTTGTGCATTCAGGGCGCGGCGACGCCGACGGAGGCGATGCTGGCGCACAGTTTGGGCGCCCAGATTATAAAGGTGTTTCCGGCGGATACGGTCGGAGGGCCGTCTTTTATAAAGCAGCTCCACCGTCCGATACATTTTCTTAAGCTTATGCCTTCGGGCGGGGTTAGTCTGGATAACGTGCTTGAATATTTGAAGGCCGGCGCTGTCGCGGTGGCTTTGGGCGGTGCGATATACGACCGTTCGCTTATCCGCAGCGACGACTGGGGCGGCGTAAAAGAGCGCGTCCGCCAGTTTGTCGAGAAGCTAGAGACGTTGAAGGCGGCGAAATAGGAAAGTTTTAAGTTGTAAGTGGTAAGTCGTAAGTCGTAAGTAAATTCAGAAGCAATCCACGTGAATAGGCGGGGTCTCCTGACCCCGCAAAGTTGCTCGCAATGACGGAATCACATCATAACTTATGAACCATCAGTCTGGTGCAACAACTTCGTTTAATTTTGACGCGGATTTCTGCCAGGACTTTGATAAATCTCAGAATGTAGAGTGGCTCCTCACTAACGGTTTAGGGGGTTATGCCTCCTCAACTGTTTCCGGCGCCAACACACGGGCCTACCACGGCCTCCTCGCGGCCTCTCTAAAGCCTCCCATCAG
>JAQTRP010000062.1 GCA_028711765.1 Candidatus Omnitrophota bacterium
CGACAAGGATCTCTTTGCTTATATCTTTAGCTATTTTCGCCACCTCAAGAACCTGAGTATAGGCCGGCGTCGGCATGGTAATCGCCAGAAGATCGGGCGTATTCTTTTCAAGCTCGTTTCGTATATCATCGAAGGAGAGCTCGAGCCCCTCACAATCGAGGATACGCATCTCATCGTTCAAGTGCCGGCGCGCATACGCAAGGAGATAACAAAGGTTAAGCGGCGCTGATTTTCCGCCGTGCCCTTCGACTCCGCCGTATCTCGTGAACGGCGGGTTTAAAAGTAATATTTTCATTTTCCCACCAATATCTTCGTTGCCATCTTGGCCTTATTCGTAAACTCGCTAAGCGATCTTACTTTTACCACATTCTTGATAATGTACGACGGCCTGAAATAAAAAGACCTGTACGCCTTATGGGATAGCCGCATAAGTTCATCCCGTGAAACAGTATCCGGACAATAAGGAGCGGCAAACCCCGCTTGCGGCCTCCGCGCGAACTCGCGCCAGTAATCAACTTTTATCTTTCCTGAGCGGAGATAATCATCGTACATCTCTGTTGCGGGAAACGGCGTCGTAAACGTGATGTGGGTGTAATCGGGGTTAAGCGCCCGTGCGAAACGGATCGTCTCCTCGATTTCTTCCTTCGTCTCTGTCGGCGAACCTATCATGAAATATGCCAGCGTGGCGATACCGTATTTCTTGGTCAATTTAAAAATCCTCTTTACCTGATCCAGGCTGATATTTTTCGCGAGCACCTTTATTACGCGCTCCGTCCCGGCCTCGACACCGTAGTGAATCCTCTCACAGCGCGCGGCCTTGAGTTTCTCTAACATCTCCTCATCCATACAATCGACGCGGGCGCGGATATCCCACCCGATATCCAGTTTTCTCCGTATAATCTCATCACAGACCTCAAACACCCTCTTGTGGTTGACGGTGAAGGTATCATCATAAAGCAGAAACTCCTTAATGCCCATACGAACGCATGCTTCCATCTCATCGACAACCCGCTTCGCCTCGCGGTACCTGAAACCGCGTCCGAGGTGGGGCCGCGCGCAAAAACTGCAGGCATATGGGCAGCCGCGGCTCGTAATCATAGTGGTGATCGGATGCCGCTTCGCGATGACAGAAGAGTATTTCGTATACGGCGTGAGATGCCGCGCCGGGAAAGGCAGCTCATCAAGGTCTTCAATAAACTTGGCCGGATAGTTCGTAACAACCTTGCCGTCACTCCTGAAGGCGAGACCCTCGATAGACTGCCACCGCTCCGGATTAAACCGATTGTTCAGGAACTCGACAAACGCCCGCTCCCCTTCACCGAGAATCAGAAAATCAACCACGCCGAGTTCCAATGTCTCGTGGGGATAAATATACGGATGGACACCGCCCAGAACAACTTGTATGTCCTTTGAGGTTTTCTTCACGATTTCCGCCGCCCTGAGGACATCAACTATGGTGAACGTCAGCGCCGTCATCCCGACGATATCGGGTCTTTTCTCTTCAATAATACGGCCGAGGTCTTCGTACCTTATGCCTTCGACCGGCATATCGAGAATCTCAATCTTGTGCGGGCTATGTTTCTCGGCATAAGCGGCAACATAGAGAAGGCCTAAAGGAGGCGTAAAACCCCTCTCCTCGTCGATGAACGCGGGGTTATCCGCCGTTATCGTATGCTCACCCGGAGGATTGATTAACAATACTTTCAAGTTTTGTTTTGCCATGATCTTATACTGTCAGGCATTTCCCTTTATTCAGTTCAACACCGCGCTGCCTTTTCGCGGTAAAAACCGTTATTGCTTTATTCCCGTCCGCTATCTTACGCGAGAAAATGTATCCGGCTTTCTGAAAAGCTCTCTTGGAAGCCGCGTTTCCGCCGACAATCTCGGCAACAACCCTGTCGACCGACGTTCCCTCTCGAAAAAAACGCTTCGTGGCCTCCCGTATGATTCCCGCCCCGAGGCCCTTGCCGATAAATACCGGGTTCAAGTTAACGTTTATAAAGACCGCGTTGCCGTTTTTCTCGAACCGCGCCTGGCCGATCTTGTTTCCGTTCCCATCTTCAGCAATATATATCCATGCCTTGTTGCCATTAAGTTTTTGCAGGAACCATTTCTTATGCCCGGCGTATGCGATTTCCCCTGTTTGGAAACACCATCTCCTCACGGTAGGGTTGTTTCTCCAGAGCCAAAGGTCGCGGCAGTCGTTCACGGCGGCTTTCCGCAACAATACCTTTCCGGAAGTCTTTTGCGGCTTCCGCTTCTCTATCATATATTTAACTATTCTCTCAGTCCCCTTGCCGTCGATCAGCTTTTTCCCAATCGCGCTCTTTCTCGTCCGCGCCTCATAGGGCAACAATCTTTGGACTGCGCCGGCAAGATTTTTCAATAAGGAACCGCTGTAATACCATCCCGTATATTCCAAAAAACGGGACTTCTGGAAAGCCCTTAAATTCTCAACCTGATTTTCCGAAAGACAAATTCCTATAGCCGGAATTCCGCATCGCGCGAGCTCGTAAAGTGTTTGTCCGCCGCCGGAGACGGCGATATCGCATCTGAGCATCAAGCTGCGCATCTTTTCGGCGGAAATGCCAGAATAGATACGCACCCTTTGCCGGTTTCCTCCGATAAGCGAAGGCCTTACGCGCTTTCTGTCAGAAATCACTATGTGGATCTTAAAGCTGTAACGGGAAAGGAAGAATATGGTTAACTTTCTGAGTAACGTTCCATAGTCTTTTCCGCCAAATGTCACCAAAATATCTTTGGCCTCTTTTTTTATAACCTTTCGGGGCAGCTTCAAGAATTCGTTCCGTACGATCGTATATTTCTTCCCCAAAAGGTAATCCGTCCCATCTTTGCGGCTATAAGAAAATTTGTCTCCGGCCAGAGCAGGGTTGACAACAATCCCTCGCGGATACTCTACGCGGCTATAATCATCTATCATTAATAAACACCCGCAAGCAGTATCGGAAACGGCTTCGTACAACGGTTTCTCCGCAAGATACGAATCAATAACGGTAAACTCATTCGCCCTTACCAAGGCCAGTGTTTTTTCTATCTTGTCACGCCAGGCAAAACCGCGCGATGCCTGACCGTTGGCCTTCAGAAATTTTTCAGCATGCCTGTCGCCGTCGACGACAAACGTTACCCTGGCTTTGGCATCAAACCGTTTCAATGCCCTGGCAAGCGCGAGACACCGCGTGAGATGCCCAAAACCGATCTTTCTACCTCCCTCAGTCAGAAACAAAACCTTCATACGCCTACCTTCTTCTGCTTTATGCGGCTGTTTATCTCTTTAAGGTAAGGCTCCTTTTCTAAAGCGGCGAGCACATCCCGTATTAGAAATACCTTACCTTCTCGCCATAACCGCTTGTAAATTTCCCTCACAAAACATAAATCCGATTCCTCATCGACGGTCCAGCGCAATAGCGATAAATCTTCGCCGTTTTCCACGCTGTACATTTTAAACTCCTCAGGATGTTCATAAATATAAGTCGTGGCATGTTCTCTCTGGTAGGGCTTCTTGGCTTTTCCCCATGCTTGCTCTAACGCAGAAAAAGAAATTACCTCCGTATCGAGCCCCCTCGGATAGGTGCGGTTGATCACATTGCTCGAGCCCTGAAAACTGCCCGCGTTTTTCACATAGGCAGAAATCACCTTATCCACTATTTTTGGATCGGTTAAAGGACAATCTGCCGTAATCCTTACTACTATATCGGCCTTCTCCACCCGAGCCGCTTGATAATACCTGTCCAAGACATCTTCTTCGCTTCCTCTATAGCAATTTAAATTATTCACCCGGCAAAATCTTTCAATCGCGTTATCTTTCTTGTTTATGCTTGTCGCTACCATAACGTCATGGACAAAATGGGCATGCCTTAAGCGGTCAAGCACATGCCAAAGCATCGGTTTCTCGGCGATATCTATCAATACCTTTCCGGGTAACCGCGTTGATCCCATACGGGCCTGAACAATCGCGATAACTTTTCTCTCCGCCATAAACTACCTGACCGTCTTTAAAACAGCGTTTATAACTCTCGTGCAATCCGCATCCCTTAACCCCGGAAATAAAGGTATGGTAAGCGCGGAATCATAGAAGGCCTCCGCCTCCGGGAAATCGCCACGTTTATATCCGAAACGTTCCCTATAATACGGCTGGAGGTGCAGCGGTATATAGTGCACATGGACACCGATTCCCTTCGCGCGCAACTCTTCAAAAACTTGCCGCCGTGTCTTCTTTATCCTGTCAAGCCTGAGGCGTAGCATATACAGGTGCCAGGCACTTTTGCAACCCGCCGGCTCGCTGGGAATAATAAGGTATGGGGATCGGGCAAATGCCTGGTTGTAACGTTCGGCAATCTTGCGCCGACGGGAAATAAATCGATCCAGTTTCTTCAATTGGCTCAACCCCAGCGCACATTGAATATCGGTGATACGGTAGTTGTACCCCAATACCTGCATCTCGTAATACCATGGAGACCTTGACTTCAAGTTGCGCCTAGCTGAATGGGTATTTTCGTTATCGGCGGCCTGGTCTTTTAAAACCATGCTCTCATCATCGCTCGTAATTCCGTGAGTGCGCAAGAGACGCAGCTTTTTTGCCAGCGGCTCATTGTTTGTGACAATCATTCCGCCTTCGCCGGTAGTTATGTGTTTAACGGGATGGAAACTGAAAATGGTCATATCGCTGAAACGGCAATTGCCAGTTGGTGTCCCCAAATATTTCGCGCCGAGTGAGTGGGCGGCATCTTCTACTACTGCCAGATTGTGTTTTTTCGCTATGCGGGCGATAGCCCTAAGATCGGCAGGCAGGCCCGCGAAATGCACAGGATAAATCGCCTTCGTCCTTCGGGTGATGGCCCGCTCTATTTTGGAAGGGTCGATATTTACGGTATCTTTTTCTATATCGACAAAGACAGGCCGCGCCCCGCAATAAAGGGCCGCGTTCGCGGTCGCGACAAAGCTGATGGGGGTTGTTATGATTTCGTCGTTCTCTTTGAGACCGAGGGCTAAAGAAGCGAGATGAAGCGCCGCCGTCCCGTTAGATACAGCCACGGCAAATCGTGCCCCGACTTTTTTCTTAAAGGCATCTTCGAATTTTTGTACCGTGGGACCTTGGGTTATAAAATCACTCTTGAGCGCGGCAACGACCGCGTCGATATCCGAACTGTCCAGACAGTGATATCCGTACGGTATATAGCTTTTCATTTAATATCCGCACCCTGTGCTTTTTATCATTTTCGCCAGTTCTTCTTTGGATAACCGTTTGGGATTGGTATCGCTCGAGAATTCAAACCGGTCGGGAAGTCTTTTCCTATTCTTAAAATTGACATTTTCTGTCCACCAGTGAAAGTCGGGCTCGATAACATACATATCGTCAAGCTCCAGGGCGTGCCACGCCTCATCCCGAGGAACCAATAACTCATGCAGTTTTTCGCCGGGCCTGATACCCACGGATTCATATTTGCAATTAGGCGCTATCACCTCAGCCAGATCCATTATGTTCATACTGGGAAGTTTGGGTACGAATATTTCCCCTCCCTTCATAATGTCAAAACATTTGATGACAAAATTAACCCCCTGTTCCAGCGTGATCCAAAACCGCGTCATCCGTTTGTCGGTAATGGTAATCTTTCCCGTCTTTCTCTGCGCGGCGAAAAACGGGATGACGCTTCCCCTAGAGCCCACAACATTACCGTAGCGGACAACGCTGAATATTGTCCTGCCGAGCGTAGAATACGAGTTACCGGCGACAAAAAGCTTATCCGAGCAAAGTTTGGTTGCCCCATAAAGATTTATCGGATTTACCGCCTTGTCGGTACTGAGCGCGATTACCTTTTTGACCTCATTGTCGATTGCCGCATTGATTATATTGGCCGCCCCCAAAACATTGGTCTTGACCGCCTCTGTGGGATTGTATTCGGCCGTAGGGACCTGTTTTAACGCCGCGGCATGGACAACGATATCGACACCCATAAAGGCGCGGTGTAGCCTTTCGGAATCCCGTATGTCCCCGACGAAATAACGCATGCAGGGATCATTAAACACCTGCTGCATCTCAAATTGCTTGAGTTCGTCACGGCTAAAAACGATGAGTTTTTTGGGTTTATGTTTTTTAAGCATTGTTTCGACAAACTTTCGCCCAAAAGATCCCGTGCCACCGGTCACTAATACTGTTTTATTTTTCCAGTCCATAGCAATATACCTCTCCTTTTATTACGTTATTATGTGGTCCTGTTACGTTAAAGTTCCTCACAAAGTTTTCCCGATGCTTTCACGCATTTGAGCAAACAATGATAAGGGCTGAGGTCCGACACGGCCTCCCGCAACCTTAATCACACATCCACTTCTTCGTGAAGCCAGTGCCTGCCCTTATTGTAGATCTTACCCACGGTGTCTTCCAGCTCGGGAGAAACGAGACGCAGAATCTCTTTCCCCATTATGCGGTACTGCTTTCCAACCTTCGCGGCATGTATGACGCCCTTTTTTATAAACCGCATCATCGTGCTTGAGCTCACCTTTAGGATCTGCTGCGTTTCTTGTGTTGTGTAAACCTCGTTTTCATCAATTCTCACTTTATAACCCTCCCTTGATTATGGTTAAAAAACTATACGGATTTCGTTCATAAAAAGTTACGACTGAACGTGATAATTTCATTCTTTCGTAAAAGTTTGCTTTGATAAACATTAAGCGGACTATCGCCACGCAAATAGCTCTCTGAGAAACTGAAAAAAGTAAGCCGCGCCCCATTTTATTATTTTAAGCTTTCGCTTCCCCCCGATACGCGGCGGCTCGTCACCCGGAATCTCGGCAACGTTCAATTTCTTTTTAGCGGCCCTGACGCTCAAAAGCGGCTCCCAGCTGATCTTTGTCTGAAACAGCCGCTCGGCCATTCTGTAACCATCGTCTTTTTCAAGCTCCAGATCGTAAATTAAACGCGTCTTATAAGCGCGGAAAATAACCATCACATCCGTATAGCGGCTGCCATACAAAAAGTTGACTGTCTTTGTAAAAAGCCAGTTTCCAAATTTTGTTACGAAATCATCGTCTTCGCTCCGGGCGTTGCCATAATAGCGCGAGGCGATAACCATATCATAACCCTCTTTCATTTTCGCGATGAGCTCCGGAATCAATTCCGGAATCGAGTTCCCATCGGGGCTAAAGGTAATCACCGTATCCCCCTTGATATACGGCAGGACCTCGCGGTACCCATTCCGGAATCCGCGTTTCTTCTGTATATAAACAAAATAGCCGTGCTCACGGGCATATTCTATGGTGCCGTCGGTGGAACCACCGTCCAGGATAATAATCTGGTCGCACCACTCGCGCCTGATGCGCGGCATAATGGCCTTCATGCCATCGATTTCATTTAACGTGCACACAATAAGCGTAACTTTCATACAGACCTCATGCGCTTAAAAGACTGGAAAGCGCTTTCTCGTTATGCATAATCGCAAGCCCTACCGAACAATCATGGACGCACCAGCAGCCACGGGTCTCGTTAAGATGCCTTTGG
The DNA here is from genome assembly GCA_028711765.1 of Candidatus Omnitrophota bacterium. Lineage (GTDB taxonomy): Bacteria > Omnitrophota > Omnitrophia > Omnitrophales > JAQTRP01 > JAQTRP01. The sequence goes on from JAQTRP010000062.1 coordinate 7,514, forward strand.
AAAACCTCGGAACCGAGGAGCTGCCTGAAGTCCCAGTCGTAATCACGTATATTGGCAAAACTACGAAGCATTTCGCACCGCGCAACATCTCCGTTAGATAAAAGTACAAGCTCGGATAAACCTGAGAAGCACGCGACCTGAGGCGCCTTCCTTTTAAGACTTTCCGCGATAGTCCTCAGGATGACGCGATTAGTCGCGTAATAGAGGTCTCCCGGCTCGCGGCGCCACAGGTGCTCTTCAAGTATACGCAGGGCCTCTTCCATCTCTTCGGGGCTTACATAATCATTAAAACCCGAGGGAGCAAACTCCGACGCTGCCTTTGCGGAAGACACGTTAAAAAGGCCAGACTTGCTAGACCTCACGAAAGTAAAAGAATGCAAAAACCCCGTCGCGCGCACCATCGAGATGATGGCCTGAAGCTCCCGAAGATTCCGTTTTGAAATAACCGTAGCGACCGCCAAGCGCCCGATACGGTCGGGAAATTCGCGCTTAAGACCCTTAAGGGCCTCCATCGTATGAATCGTCTTCCCGTAGGCGCCGTCAACCCCCCGGCTGTCATCATGAAACGGCTCCAAACCATCGAGCGAAACTTGAAAACTGAGCCGGATAGCGCTATTGTTAAAAGCATACCTCACGGCTTGAACAAGGCGATCCTCAAGGATACCGTTGGAAAAAAGCGTGGCATACGAAACACTACCTTCCCGGCAAGCGCTTACGAGAATATCCCCCAGATCTTCCCTGAGCGTCGGCTCGCCGCCGGTAAAAAGAATCTGCGAAAACATGCCTCGCGCTTTACGGAACAACGTTACATATTCGTCAAGCCCCATCTCTCGGCCCCCCGCGCGGCTTTGGGCATCAATAAAACAATGGGGACAGCGCAGGTTGCACCGTTCTGTCAGAAAAATTGTCAAGCGGTCAGGCATCCCTCTTTTCATAAAACGCCTTCTCATAAACCACGCTACCGCCATCGCGCCATTTCTACGCGCAAAACGCGGCATACGCGCAATAATAGGAAAAAGCTTATCGAACAACGTCAGGTTTTTAAGAAACAGGTTTTTCATAAATTTATGGTGTTTTTCTTGACGGCAAACCACCAAAGAACTTGCCGAATAGAAGTTCCCATCCTAAAAAATAACAACGGATATAAGTAACGATAAAAAACCACATTAGCAAGAAACGCGATTCAGGAACCGCCTTCTCAAAACGAGACGATACGTACTTGCCGCTTTTGATCCCGTAAAGTACAACCGGGGCGAGCGCGACATCAAATAGAGGCAGCACCGGTAAACGCCACGGCGCATGCCGGGCAAGCAGCGTTGTTCGTGTCTCCATAAGATCTCTAAGATAACGCTTGGGATCGGCAAAATGCGCGAAGGCACCGCTCTTGCGGCCGGCGTTGCTGACCATATGCCACACAACCGTCTCTCTGTTCTGGCAGAACCGATATCCCTTTCGGCGCAGCGTAAGACACATGTCGTTATCCTCATCCCGTCTCAGGTTCTCAAGAAAACCGCCTGCGGCCTCAAACGCCTCCCGCCTGAGAAACAGGTTAGCAGTAGCGAGCCCATCGACATAAACCTGCTTATATTCGTTAGGCTCAAACGGCCGGTAGAGGAATAAAAGATTGCCAAGAATATCCAGTTCAAGGAGTTTCCGTTCGCCGGCGCAATCCTCCAACACACCACCCACGCCCACAACGCGCGGGTCCGAATCCAAGGTTTCGATCATGCGGACAAGGGTACCGGAATTAACGATCTCGGTATCGCTGTCAAGGAACCAGATATAATCGCTTTCGATCACCCTTGCGCCGCGATTACGCGAATACGCGGGTCCCTTGGGGCTTATATTCCGAATAAAATAAGGTTCAAGACGCGAAAAACGCTTTTCGATTTCGGGTTGAATTGCAAAATTGCTTCCGTCATCAACAATGCAAGTACGCAGATCGATCGTATCCGTCTCGAGACGCCCAAGGCTTTCAAGAAGCCTCTTTAGGTCTTCCGGGCGATTGTGGACGGCTACAACAAGCAGAACCCGGCTCTTCTTAGGTGAACCGATCTCGAGCGTTTTGTGATACGTTAAGTCTTCCTTATACATTAGCGAACTGATTCCTCCGAATTACCTGATATCCCTTGATCAATTCCTTTATGCCTTCATCCAGAGAAACTGTCGTCTTATAGCCGGTTGCTTCGATTTTCTTGTTACTTACTACATAATTCCTTTTGTCGGGATCCTCTCCGATGGGTGAGACAACAAACGTAAACTGAGGTATATGCTTCTGGATGACTTTGCAAAGCTCCTCTTTGTTCAGATTGGCGTCAGAAAGCCCGACATTGTACGGCTTCCCCTTCATCTTGTCATAATTGCGTATAGCGTGGATAAACACCCTTGCCGCATCGCGGACATGCAGATAATTCCGCTTGAAATGAGGCTCAAAAATGACCATAGCGCGGTCAACGACTGCGCGGTATGTAAAATCATTGACGAGAAGATCAAGACGCATCCTCGGACTGATGCCAAAAACCGTGGCAAAGCGGAACGTGACGGCAGCCCCTTTATCAAGGATATACTTTTCTATATCTACCTTTAACTTGCCGTACATCGACACAGGGCAAAGGGGTGTATCCTCGTCGCAATGGATGCCCTCCTGTCCGATTCCATAGCCGCTATTGGTGCTAGGAAAGATCATAAGCTGGGAGGCCGACTTCATATCCGAGATTGTCTTGACCGCATCGTAATTAATCGCCCGGGCGTTATGCGGTTCTCGGACGCATAGCGGCGCGCCTGTCAGGCACGCCAGAGGAAGAATGACATCCGCTTTCTTCATCTGTTCGGCCAACAATTTCGTATCGCGGACATCCCCCCTTATGATCGTCAGTCCCGGGTTCCAACAACAATCCAGTAATGGGGTCTGGTTGTACATAAAATTATCAATAACGGTAACCTTATGCCCTTCCGCTAAAAGTGTTGGCACCAAAATAGACCCGATATACCCCGCGCCGCCAGTAACCAGAATATTCATAATCTCCCTCTTTGTTTTCACGAAATAACTTCGTTTACAATTTGGATAATGTTCTTCTCGTCTAAACCCGCTAAAGAATGCAAGTGTTCCCTGTTCCCCGGCCTGAACATATACTTATCCGCAAACCCCAGGCTCTTTACCTCCGTATTCGATTTTCCATCCCTTAGTGTCACAGAAATCAACGTATCCAGCCCCCCGTTATTGATGAAACCTTCTTCGATCGTTATAACATGCTTGTATCTCGATAAGGCCTTGCAGAGATTGCCCCCGTTGACCGGCTTAAGCGCAAAAATATCAACCACCCCGATCTTTAGCGCGGGGTTGCCCCTCGCAATCCTTAAGGCCTTATGGGTCATATAACCGGTTGTCGCCAGGCAAACATCTTTTCCTTCCTTAAGCGCGCAAAAACCGTTGTCGATATCTGCAGGGCTGAGTGTTTGATAAATCCTGTCTACGGGCTTGCCATCCAGCCGGATGTACTTTGGCTTTTTGCATTTGATGAGCACATCCAGGTAGCTCGAAGCAACCACCCAGTCGCTGGGTGAAAATACCATGACGTTCGGTAGAAGCCTCATGATCGCGAGATCCTCGAGCGAATGGTGCGTAGGGCCGGAAATATCAT
>JAQTRP010000002.1 GCA_028711765.1 Candidatus Omnitrophota bacterium
GTTATGTATATGATGCACTTATTGGAGGGGTCGATATCAAGAGGCGCATTAGCAGGAAGAGTTCCATCGCATTGGGATAAGTAGCCTGCTTTCGTTTTAAGAGGAAGCAGCGATTCAACGCCTGCATTTGCCAAATCCTGCATCGTTTTAGCTTCATCTTCAAACGTTGTTTTGTCTTCGTCTTTCTTCAAAAACTTGAACGCTGCTACAATACCACTATCTAATTCTATGGTCGCTGTACGGAAATACCACTTTACCTCATCCGGATTTTTCTTTTGCAACATCTCTATTAGTCCATCAGCTGTATAATGTTTGCTGAATTCTAACAGTTCCAATTTGATCTCTTGATTAAGCTTCCCAAGCGATGCGCCGCCTTCCGGCTGGTAGCCATATAGACGAGATAGATACACCATATTGAATCCGGCCGCCTCAAAAGCCTTCGCCAGTCTCGGACTCTTTACTATTTCTACCCATACTCTATTTACTATCCGCCGAACTCGTTCTCTTGTTAAACCAAACTGTAACCCGATTGCATTAAGAGTTTTGCCCTTGAGGCGTTCCGCAAAAATATCTACATTCCTAGCACTCACCATTTTGCGAAGGATACCTTTTAACAAAGACTTCAGCTCTTCTATATCTAACTTGCCTAATGAAAGAGGCTCTTTTCGCCGTGAATCTATTCTTAACACCAAACTTGATTCGTGAACCTCTCTCCGCTTCAACCTTTCATTGTCCGGGACTATAGATATTTGAAGCTGTCTTTTTCCGTTGCTACGTCTCAATAAGCTGAGTCTAATGCTTGTTGAAAGATACGCATGAAATGGTTTTCCTTGTATATATTTCGCGATACATGTCCTAAGCCTATCTTCCCATTTAGACTCATCTAAATTAACCGGCGTACCGTTTACATGCACCAGGCAAGCGGCCCAATATCTAAACAATCTCTCCGCCAAACCGCGTAACACATAGTAACTGGCGCGATTGCCTTGCTGGGCATCTACGGTCAATTTATTCTCCTCTTCGTCTGTCAACCCCTGTTTTAAGATATCATCTATAGTATCCGGCAGACGTTCGTGTCCCTCGTGCTCCCCCAATATAGACCTTGCACTTTCCCAATCTTCATAAGTAAGATTAAGGACGGGCGGGTCTACAACCAAATCTTCTATCCCTAAATACCGTTTTAACGCTTTCAATGCGTTAGCCATGCTGTCGCAACGGAATTTTCTATTTGCCCACGCTAAAATACCTCCTAAACCCTTATTGTTAAACTTGGGCACAGGTTTACTAAAATCAAAAACAACTAAAGCGCCCGGCTTTTCCTTCAAGGCCTCGGCAAGCAGTCCTACCATATGCAGTTTCGCTTTCCTTGTAGCCCGTTGCCATATACAGCGCACGACACCTTTTCCAAGTTTGAATAGGGGCAGTATGTTTTCTTCTGTTATATCTTGCGCTGAACGGTTTTGCCTTTTGTCCGCACCCAACAACCGTCCGGCTTGCCTCTCTGCCTGCCTGCCGGCAAGGCAGGCTTCCGGCTTCTCTTGACTATTGACTATGGACTCTGGATCATGGACTGCTTCACGGCCCAGTGACGAACCTTGGAAAGGAAGCTTGCGCTGAGCGGCAAGCTCAAAAGGATTTAAACCGTCTTTGACTAACTCCCGATTCACCCGCATCAATACCGCGGGAAGCAAGACGTGAGAGCACTCAAGCAGTTCCGCCAATTCGGTGGAACTCAGTTTTATTAATCTCTTTTCATAATTAACGCTGGGAACCGTTTTGTCGCCTAAGTTTTCTAACCGCCCCATACACGTTTTGACATAGTCCGCATTCACGGATCTTAAAAGCGCCCTGTCATAGTTTTTTCTTTTTTCGGGATCGGTTAATACTTCGCGGGCGCGTGTTATCCGGACAAACATTTCGCTACTTTCTCCGCCGCGATGGTCCGGATGATACCTCGCTGCCAGTCCTCGATACGCCTTTTTTATTTCTTGCGGGGCAGCATCAAATGAAACTCCGAGTGTTTCATAATGACTTCTTCCGGATAAAAATTCGGGTATTCCCGGTATGGTTAGCGCCTTTTCATCCCGCATTTTTGCGAGGCGACGCAGTACAACCCAAAAACATGACTTTAGCACCATAATATCTATTCCTATCTTCCAGGCAATCTCCGTGCGGAAGGGGAGGCGCCTTCTCGCGGGATTCTTTCTAAAAACCGCCAGAACATATTCCACCGCAACATCCACGGCTAACGCGTTAATTATTGGGGCAACCTCTTCCAATAATGGCCTAAAGTTTGAACCTTCAACGTTAAATATTTTTAATCTCTCGCGAAGTGCTAACCGGCCGATCCCGAGCAGTTTCGCAGCCCTAGACTTATTGCCGGAACACGCGGTGAGCGCCCACACGGTAAGGACTCTCCTCAGAGTACTTATTGTGATTATCTCCACGTACGGCCATTGTCTTGCAATTTCCAATACGCTGTCCTTGCCTAATCTCATCTTTATCATCCATTCATTAAGAGCCGATAGGCATATCCCCAAATGGCACGCTGCCTTACGCCTGTTAAATTTACCGTTTTCTGAAGTTTCTTTCAGGGCGTATGCTACAAGCTTTCTTGTCCATGCCGCAATGTTGTATGCTTTGAAGTCAGGATCCCTAAAGATATCTTTTCTCTTTTTGCTCGCCGTTGGGGGTGAGCTCCTAAAAATTGGGCGATCGATATTAAATCCTTCAATGTCTTTTAAATAAAGCGTCCTCGTGCTGATTCCGAGCAGTTTCGCGGCCCTAGCCTTATCGCCGGAACATGCAGCGAGCGCCCGCCTAACAAGAACTTTTTCCAATGAACTCACCGTAATTATTGTCTGAAGCGGCCATTCTTTCGCTATTTCCTGAATATTGCCTTTAACTCTCATGCTGCGCATTAATCTATAAATAGTAGTCTTACTCATCCCTAAGCGCAACGCCATCTCTCCTCTGTTTAATTTCCCATCCTTCGAAGCTAACATAAGGGCGTATGCTACAAGCCTTCTTTTCCAAGTTTTAATTTTGTACGTATCCAGATCCGGAAATCCATCAGTATTTATCCCTAATGACGAGCCGGTAGTCCGGTTAGCCAGTAAGCTTGTTAGCGTGTTAGCCGGTTGGACAGTTATGGGCCCAACCCGCTCACTGGCGAACTCACTAACCGGCGCACCAACACGGCCCAGCGACGAGCCGTCCGCGGTGATACGCTTTTCGATTTCTTGATGCATCTTTGCCAGATCTTCGGGCAGGGTAGAATATCTACTGCTACTGCCGGATGGAACTTTTTCTCCTCTAAGAGAATAGTAAACCGCTTCCGCCATTGCCTTAGTAATGCGGGAATCATACCCTTCTTCGTTGAATACGGGAGGCAGGACTAGGCCCTTTTTCAATTGCTCTTCGGAAACCATAGAGGCTAAAGCGAGGCTGGCTTGGGCAGATACTTCTTCGATATCAATACCGTCCGTTAAAAGTCCTTTTTCTAAGGCATCCGCTAAGGCGCGGAATACACCGGGAAAGGCATAACAATTATTTATGGTGGTAATTCCGGGAATGCCGAATCTGCCGCAGGCGGCCACCGATATATTATTGAATTTACCCTCTTTCTTTTGCTTCATAATCTCCCCTATATCAAACTCAGGGTCGGGATTGGCGCAGGCAAAAACAAAAGCGCCGTCCCTCATCCCCGAAAGAAGCTTTTCCTCTCTCCCCCAAAGAGCCTTCGGCTGAGAAAGCCCTATGAAACCATCCGCGCCACTAAGCGCCCCTTTGAGGTCGCCGGAGAAGTCTTTGTTATAGTCTAAAAGACCCTTTTTGACAGGGGTTAAATCCCTTCTTCCACTATGAATCACGCCTTTGGAATCAAAAACAATAATATGCTCGACCCCCAGCCTATGAAGAAGATGAGCGGATGCAACGGCTGACGCACCCGCTCCGTTAATCACAATCTTTGCCTCTTCCAACGGACGGCCGGAAATCTTCAGCGCATTGATTACCGCCGCGCATATAGTAATAGCGGTGCCGTGCTGATCGTCATGCATAGTAGGTATTTTAAGCTTTTCATTCAGGTGCCTCTCGATCTTAAAACATACGGGGCTCGCGATATCTTCAAGCATTATGAGGACGTCCCCATACTCCTTTTTAAGCTTCTCAACCTCTTTTATTACCTTCCTCTCCACGCCGGCCAAATCTTTATTCTTCCACTCTCGCCGCGTATCAACTAACAAGATATTGGCATCTACATTGCCAAACCATTTAAGCAGCGCTTGTTTGCCTTCCATAACCGGGCCCGCGCCCATGAACCCGATATTGCCCAAACCCAAAACAGCTGAACCATCTGTTACAATCCAGAGCTTGTGGCTTGGGTCGTTTTGAATGTGAACGAATTCCTTGAAATATTCTTCATTTTCCGCGGCCAACTTAGCTATCTCGGCTACTCCGGGGCTATAGATAGTGGCCATTATCTCTGCGGAAGATACCGGCACCACGCCAAGTTTATCCCATAAACCTCTCAAATATTTATAGGTACTTTTGGGTTGCGGGTTAACCAGCTTACCGGCTGACCGGCTAACCGGCTCACCAGACCGCCCCAACGACGCGCCGGCAGTACCGGTTGTAAGTTGTAAGTTATAAGTTTTAAGTTGCTCATTCTGTAATGGTTTACTTACAACTAATAACTTAGAACTTATAACTGAATCTCCCTCCCCCAGCGACGAACCACCCTCTTTTTTGTCGTGAGGAGTCCTGAGCGAATCCGCCGCAGTTTTGGCGGACGAGTCGAAGGGCGACGCGCCCGTAGCCCAGTTAGCCGGTGAGCCTGTTAGCGTGTTAGCCGGTTGGACAGTTATGGGCCCAACCCGCTCACTGGCGAACTCACTAACCGGCGCACCAACACGGCCCAGCGATGCGCCCTTCGACTGAAGCGCTTTCAGCACCTCACCCGCTTTCTCGCGGACCTTTGCGTCCGGCTCGTAATCAGCGTTTGCGGAACATTGAACCCAAGGAACAACACCCGCGTCCCTAAGCTCCGCGAGGACTTCGAGAATCGCCATACGCATGGCGGCATTCTGCTCATACACGGTATTCTGAACGATAGACGTTCCGTCCGGCCCGTAAACATTAGGCACAAGCCTCACGGCAAAACGCGGCGCGAGATCCTGGATAGCTGTGCCGCCCATAATCGAGAAAAGCTCGCGGATCCTATCCCTATTTACAGCATCCGTTTCATACTCAGGATTCGCAATCGGCTTTCCGTCCGCTCCGCGCGTAAAGCAACAATTGGCGTCGTGTTCATACTTAATAAGCTTGCGCGCGATAAGGGCTTTACGGCGATCGTCAACAGATGCCTCCTCATTATGCTTCGCCATAGTTATGAGAGTAACTAAAGCTGCCCTCCGGCCTACAAAATCTTCCTCGTTATAAGTGGGGTTTGAAAACAATTTTCCGTCAGGATGTTGCTTCACAACGTTTTGCTCATCGTACGAATACTTGAAAAGCATCATATCTGCGAGAAATCTGGCTATTTCAGGCTTATACCACTTCACATTCTGCCTCATGTGGTTAATGGCACTAATCCTAGCAGACGGATTCTCAAGGTGTTTTATCAATTTCGTACGGTCATTTTGAACAGGAAGTTTGTTATCCTCCGGCTGCTCCGCCCCGCCTGCCCTGAGCGATGTCGAAGGGTTGGCAGATTTCTCGGGAGTTTTGCCTACGGGGCCCGCCCGATCGCCGAGCGAACGGCCGCCGCCGAGACGCTTTATTAAAATAGACAACGCCTGATTAAAAAAGTCCTCGATTGAATCGCGGTCGCGCAACTTGCCGGGAGTGATAAGATCCGCGCCCAAGGCCGTCAACTGAGACGCGAGCGATTCCTCGCCGTTTTCGGTTTGCGTTGAGTTAACAATCACAACCGGCTTTACGGCACAACGTTCTCTGATGAACCTTAAAACAGCCCGCCCGTCAATACGCTCACGACCTCCGCATCCTTCCTTTCCGAGATCAAGAACTACTATATGGATGCCCGGCGATTTGAATTCGGCGTAAACATCGACATTATTCGAAGCCGAGATAATATTTTCCTCAGCCACTCCCAAACGTTCCAACACTTCACGCAACGCCTCTGAATGGTTCTCGTCATCTTCGGCAATCAGAATCTTGATCGAAAATTTATTTATCATAGCGCCCAAGCTCGAACCCTTAGTTCCATCCTCTTTGCTATCCTTTTTCTCTTCTTCGCGGCGCCTGAGCTCATCTTCAATGGCTTTCCGCGCGTCTTTCTTCGACTTGAAACCAAACGAAGACATAAGACTCCTTACCAATTCCTTGAGCCCCTTTCCGAATTTCGGTTTACTTGCCGTATGATCGCCTAGCTCGGAAATGGCCTCGTCCATCCAGAATTGCCTCATTCCCTCATCCAAACCGCTACCGGGTGCGCCGGCTGATGCCGCGGCATAGCGGAACATATCGGCGGGAGGGCACTGCCTCTTGGACAAGGTCACGATTTGGATGGTCCCTAATTTACTATCTTCCCTGCTAAGGACGGCCGGATCAATTTTTTCGGCGAGGGTTGAGCCGTCCTCGTACTTGATGCCGTACCAGCCTGAACCTACTTTTGTAATAATGACCATACTGCCGCCGTGGCTCTCGAGCGCATCGCGCATAAGCGAAATACCCGTTCCCGTGCCGCCCTCGGCAGGCGCGTCTTCAACGGAAACATGTTCGCTAACACCGACGTCGAAGAAATGATCGCGTTTGTATGAACTCATTCCGGCGCCGCTGCCCTTGAAACTAAGGACGATTTCATCCTTGGTCTCGGCGGCATCAAGCTCCACTCTGCCGCTTGTTCCGCCAAGCCGCCAGATGCAGTCCTCGAGCGCCTCCCTTGTGGCGCGCCTCAGGTAATTTCTGTTCGCCCACCTAAGGGATATTTCCTTATGGCCTTTAAGAAGAGCATTTTTCTTAATTCCAAAAATCTCATCGATTCTCTTGCGGGCAAGCTTGTAAACTTCTTTCCTCGCCAGATTCTTTTGAATCTTAATATTTCCCCAGTCGATATTTTTTATCTCGCGCTCGCCTTTATAACCGATCGCAATATTTGAATGGTCGATAGGCGTATACCATCTCCACAATAAAACCCTTCTCGCAAACTCCCGCGCTGCATCAAAGCTTTCGAGAACGCCGACGGCGTGGGGCTCTAGGGATTTCTCACTATGTCTCTTATGCTCTTCAAAGCGGCGATTCCGATAAGGCTTGATATCCGCCTTAATGAGTTCGTTGGCGTGGTTGATAATCTGGGCAAACTCGCGGAAGAGGAAGTACATCCTCTGCAGATAGTTCCTCTGGATTTGAGGATCGGTAACGATTCTTTTATTGATTTTCTTCTCGTCTACTTTCTTCCCGTCTTTCTCCTCGGTCAGCAGTTTGCTCATATTAAGAAGAAACGAAAAATAGCTCTGGCTGAACGCGGGTTTTGCCGTCGTGAACTTTTTCAACTCCGCGCGGCCGCGCAACACGATGTCTTGGTCTTTTACGCCTTCTTTATTTAACTCCCTAAAGGCTTTTTCGAATTCCGCCATGTCCGGCTGATAAACCCTGCGGATGCCTTTGTCTATTCCGGAGTCGACCCCATAAAGGTATTCCATAAACCGGTCATAGAGGTCGTGGTATTCCACAACAATATGGCCGAGATCCCGGAAAACGCTGAGTATAAACTGCGCCTCCGCCGCCCTGCGCGCAAGCGACGCCTTCTTCTGTTTGGTCTTCGCCCTCTCGAGGCGCCCTACAACCTCTATAACGGCCTTCTCGATTTTCCCGCCTTTTGCCTTGGGTTTGCGCACAATCTCTGATAATTTATCCAGCTTAGCCGCCGCGACACACCTTTCCCTCAAGGCTGTTAGTAAATTGTAACGCGCGTCAATAACGGGTTTCGAGAGCTCGGCCAGCCCGAGGGCGGTCATATTCTTATCGTATTTCCTAAGCATGAATACCCGCCGCGCGCGGGCTGATTCCGACACTGTCGATCTTATAATGCTGAAAATGGTCTGATATAAAGGCGCGCCAATCCAAGCAATGAAGACGTTGGCGGCATAATACGGAACCGAAATCTTAAAATTAAACCTTTCGGCCAGTGTTTTCTGCATTTCAGGGATGTAGTAGACTATTCTCTCCCTCTTGTCTTGGCGCTGATAATATGCCGAAAGTTCCGGATACTGCTTGCCCATTTTCAAGCCTACGGCGCTGACGCACAACGCCTTCGCCAAAAGGGCGAGCAAATAAGGAGGCGGCGTGAAGGTATAAGCCATCCAGAGGGCGGCGCTTCCTGTGAACACGGCCTTGAGCAAATAGTAAGCGACACTGTAGTAGGCCGCGTTCCAAGTCCCAAGAAGGACACTCGCTTTCTGGAGACGATTTGAGAATGAGCCGGAATAATGCTGGCCGAATCTATCGGCGATATGCATACACAGCGCGCCGGTCGCGAAGCTGACTAAAATCCCTTGCTGGCCCGGCACAAAGAGAGCCGCCGCAAACACAGACAGAATGAACGGAATGCGGAACGCGAAGAACGCAACCTCGTTGAGCCTGAGTTCGTCCGTAATGCCGGTGAGTTTGAAAATGACTTGCTTCGCGCCGAGCGACGAGCCCACCGAAGGCCGGCGGGGAGGCCTGAGCTTGTCGAAGGACGAGGAGCCGGCGAGCTTTCTCAGGAACTTTGTCATTGTCCTAGGGCTGAAATTTTTGGACGGCCTGTCGTTGTTAAGATGAACCGCGGCTGTTCCGTAATTACTCAGGATTTCTCCGTTCTTTCCGACATCATCCTTTGTGTGTACCACGTCCGAATCATACGAAATAAGATTGGGCCTTGCCTTATCGAGCAATGCTTCATCAAGTATTTTAGGTGAAATACAAACGCCCATTCTAAGCAGATAGAAAAGATCGGCCGCGCACGAAGGTGAATCATAACCGTCGAGCGGATATTGAGCGATAAACTTGTTGTAATTATTATCGTGAACCACATCCGTCCTAAGGCTGCCCGCATAGTTCATCACGGAAACCGCGGAGGCCGCTTCCTTCAACTTTCCAAGCACATCCTTACCGTATTTTTTCTCATAGGCCGCGAGTAAAGAACTAGCGCTTTCAACAACAAGTATAAGGTCCTTTCCTCTAATCTTTTTCTCCTCGAAACCGTAACGCCAGAAGCACGCCGGGTTATAACGGCGATCTCTTGCGTTCGCGCTGTAAAAATATGTGTCTAAATGGTCATAAAAAGACACCGCGAGGGGCCGGATTCCTGTCACGTCTTCCACCGCCTTTAAAAGCGCCAGCGAAGGATGATGATTTTTGCACGCAAGAAGAGGAATAAGGCCCGCGTCAATGGCCTTTTTGACATAACCCTTCAAGTACTCGACTTGCTCATTAAAATTCTCAAGACCAAGCAGAACTATGCTATCCGGAATTATGTAATAACCGTCCGGCACCGCGACTTTGCGCCCGCCAACCTTGACAAAGCGCTCTTCACCTAACGACTTGCCAAAACTGTCATTGCGAGCGGAGTCCCTGCCTGGCCGGCAGGCAGGCGCCGAAGGCGGACGAAGCGAAGCAATCTCAGAGCCATTGCTTAGAGATTGCCTGCCTGCCGGCAAGGCAGGCTTCGTCGGCCTTATGGCCTCCTCGCAATGACGTATCAGCTTTCCTAATGACCTACCTTCTTTAGACTGTGGACTGTGGACTATGGACTGGGCTTCAACGCGGGAATAATCGGGCGGGACAAGCAAACCAACATTTTCGCGCAAATAAGATGAGAAATTAATCACCGCGAGCTTCTTTCTGAGATCGTCCGCGCTTATGTAATCCGCGCTCCAGGGTAACTCGACGATAGTTGACTCGGGAATCCGGATGTCCGGCAATGCCTGCTTGATTAGTTTTTTCCAGTAGTCGGACTGGAGCTTCTTCGCAGTAGCCGGCGTCTCTACTCTCGCGTCCTCATCACGTTTCTTTATCGCGGCGAATATGTCATCGCCCTCATAACCGACTTCGGCGCCGTAGCGCTTCTTGTTGCCGCTTGAGCGCTCAAATTTGTATATAGGCACGGCATTGCCGTCCTTATCCTTGTCCGTCTTCTCGGCAATGGAATATTCTATCGGAGCGGAACTCTTGAGACTTCTAATCGTGACTAACCTTATACTCGGATCTCCGTATTCGCAGGCGTTGATTTCGGGCGCCGCGTCGCCGTAATCGATAGATTCCTTTCTGCCATTAACAACAATGACATTGCCGAGCCTATCCTTAAAAGTCTTTTTGGCATCGTCCCGCTGAGTTTTCCTTATCATCGCGAGCGAGATGTGCGCCCTGCCCTCTTTTTCGTTTTCAAGGTCACGGCTTAAGGCGTGCTCACCGACAAAATACCTATCCGCAAGCGGCGTAAGCAGATTATCGACGTTCATATATTGGACATGCTCGACGCCGAGATCCTCAAGCCACTTGACGGCCTCGGCCTCTACAAAATTACCCGCCTCATCCGACCAGACCTTGCCCTTTAGGCGTACGTCGGGATTCAAAACATAATCGAACGCGTCACCGTGTCCCGCTCCGCCGAGGTTGAGGCGGTCTTTTTTCGCTAAGAATGCCTTGCCGTCATTCTTCTCGCCCGGCTTTCTGATTAGGCCCGGTAAACCCTTCTGGCGAACAAAAATGACCCTGTCCTTAATATCCTGCCATTCCTTCAGGCTCATCAAATATTCGATTGTCTCTTTCTCTGTCTGCTCACTCAACATAAAGACAAAAGGATACATTTTCTTATGGCCGTAAGTCTGTGCCGCCGCTTGCAGCTTATGAATCAAGGCTTGATAAAGACTCTCTCCGCTCAACGGCGTTGCCGGGAACATACCTTTGGGATGATCGTACTTAAGCCCTGAGCCGGTGCCGCCCGCGACTACGATGCCCGCGAACTTCGCTTTACCTTCATCCGCGCCCCAACGTAAAACTTCTTCGCCTTTAGCCGCCGCTTCAGGCCTTCTTTCCAAAATAGGTTTTGAAGGAATAAAACCTTTCGTATCAATCGAAAGTTTCTCTTTCCTTACGACGAGCTTCTCGTAGAGCGCTGTTACTTCGGCCCAATCAACACCCTCGATATCGCCGAGGAGGTTCCCTCTTTCGGCATCGGTAAGCCCATCCCAGCCCGCGAGCAAATGCTCCTGCCCAAATTCCTTTAATTTCGCAAGCGCCGCTTGATAGCGCACCTCGAGAGATGAGCCGGAGGACGACCAGCCGCTTAAGTGAGAGTGATTTGCTATGTTAAAACCGCTCCCGCTAAAGGCCGCTATTAATCTTGGATTCTCTGCTATTTGTCTCTTTATTTCATTTGTTATCTGTCGAATTCGCTCCCTTGTTAAACTAAATTGTTTTCCTATTTCCTTAAGTGTTTTACCGCTAAGGCGTTCCGCGAAGATTTTTACATCCCTATCTTCTATCCCACTACCAAGAACACTCTTTAATAAAGACATCAAATCTTCTATCTCCAAGTCGTTTAAAAAAAGTGCCTTTTCGTCCCTTGAACGGCGGTTTAGCCCCAAGCCTAGTTCGTCAATTTCTCTCCGTTTAAGCGGTTCCTCATTTCTATCACCGGTAATTATAGATATTTGACGCTTCACTTTTCTATTAAAATATGCCCACAGGGCAAGTCCAATGCTTTTTGAAAGATACGCATGAAATGGCTTTCCTTGTTTATACCTTGTAACACATGTCTTAAGCCTTTCTTCCCAGGAGAATTCTTCAAATTTATCACATGATATGCCGACCTTTTTCGCCGTATAATAGGCCCGATACCTAAATAGTCTTTCTGCTAAACTGCGTAGGACATAATAACTTGCAAGGTTGCCAAACTGGGCATCTTCGGCTAACTCGTTCATCTCCTTTTCCGCTAATTTCTGGTTTAAGATACTATCTATTACATCCGGCAACTGTTCACATCCTTTGTGCCTATACAAGATAGCCTTTGTCCTTCCCCAGTCTTCGTTCTTAAACCAGTCTTCGTTCTTAAAATTAAGAACGGGCTTAACAACAACCAAGTCCTTTATGCCCAAATGCTGTTTAAGCGCCTTCGATCCCTCGGTCAAGCTATTGCAGTGAAATTTCGCTACAGCCCAGTGTAAAAGACCTATTAACGACCTACCATTAAATTCGGGTGTGGATTTGTGAAAATCGAGAGGGATCAAAGCGCCCGGATCTTTCCTGACTGCCTTAGCGAGCAAATTTACTATATACAGCTTCGCCTTTTTTGTTGCCCGCTGCCATATATGATGGCGCATGCCTTTTTTAAACAGGCGCAGCATGTTTTTCTCCGTTATATCTTGTTTTATATCCTGTCGCGCAATCTCCTCTATGCCAAGGTACTTTTTTAGTTCTCTTACGGCTTCACTTGGCCCAACACAATGAAATTCTCTCATTGCCCATGCCAAGAAACCCGTCAACTTCTTATTGTTAAACTTGGGTATAGGTTTATAAAAGTCAGAGGTAGTCAAAGCACCCGGCTTTTTTCTACGTGCTTTAGCGAGCAAATTTACCATACGCAGCTTCGCCTTTTTTGTTGCCCGCTGCCATGTATTGCGTGTGCCCTCTTTGAACAGGCGCAGCACATTTCTCTCCGTTATGTCTTGTCTTATATCTCGTTTTATATCCTGTCGCGCAATCTCCTCTATGCCAAAATATTTCTTTAGTTCTCTTACGGCTTCACTTGGCCTAACACAATGAAATTCCCCCATTACCCATAGCAAGAGGCCCGCCAACACCTTATTGTTAAACTTGGGTATAGGTTTATAAAAGTCATGTGCGATCAAAGCGCCCGGCTCTTTCCTGACTGCCTTAGCGAGCAAATTTACCATACGCAGCTTCGCCTTTTTTGTTGCCCGCTGCCATATCCTATACACAGTACCCCTTGTAAAGAGATTAAGGATTTCACTTTTTGTTACATCTTGGGCTGAATGGTTTTGCCACTTATCCCCCCCCAGCGACGAGCCGGTAAAATCAAGGGGCAAGTGCCAAGGGTCAAGAGTCAAGGCTTCCCTTGCTACTTGACCCTTGCTACCTGACCCTGCCTTTCGGCCCAGTGACGATCCAGACTTGACCTCGCGTTCAGTCGGGAGGCGCATGATGTGAGCGAAATACCGGCCGTCGGGGTTATCCTCCAATATTTTCCTAACCGCGGACTCATAATCGGAAATGTCTTCGCCGTTGTATCTGATATAACCGGCGGGCACCACAAGCGCTTTAAGGCCGGAAAACACTTTTTCCGCGATCGGCGCAAGATGCTCCGGCGCGATGATCGCCACCATGTCTTCGGCCTTAACTGCAGGCTCTGCCCCCCACTCACCAAGGACAGTCGCGCCGTGGGGAACCACCCCGAGCTTGAGTTTCTCGCGCGGCACAACGAAAATAATGCTCTGGCGCTTGGCCTCGGCAGGATCAATCTTCACCCCATAAGAACGCGGCCGCTCCTTCGCTATGCTGAAAAGGCCGGTTTTAGGATGGTGGAAAACCTGATTGAAGTACCATTCGTTTAGTTCGCGGACACGCTCTTCGGGACTCACGATAGCCCTAAAGTGACGCAACAGTCTCGGATCGACGTCAAGGTCGACCTCGCCAGCCTTGATATAACTCAGATCCTCGACGAACGGCGCGACCAAGACTGTGTCTTCGCGTTCAATTTGGGGAGTTATTTGGGGATTGAGCAAGAAACCCGCAACGAAATTTTCCGCGTAGCGGTCACCGGACGGTATATGAGGAATATTTTTACTGTCGAGCAGATTAAGGGAAAGAAGGCCGTTTTTGCGGACACCCGCAAGCCTTTTTTCGATGACGCGGCGAAGCCGAACGGACAAAGGCGGCGCCCTGAAATCCGTTTTCTCACCGGCCAAATATCCGCGCGCCTCGCGGATTACCTTGGGAACATTGGAAATTTCTTTATCCTGAGGCAGAATTTTGCAGAGCGCCTCCGCCCCTTCGGCGTCCGATACGGCAAGCCTGTATTTATTGCCTTTGGCAGGAACTATCAAACCGGCAAGCTCGAGAATCTCAAAATCCTCAAATGCGGCCTCGGCCGGAAGTTTCGCGGCTTTCAGATAATCCTCAAACTCAAAACTCCTGCCTCTTAGGGCGCGGAAGAGGCTCTTGAAAACACGGCTAAGGGACATGGCGCTCTCGGTCGCCGAGGCGTAGTCGCAGTAAACATCGGTCGCTTTGATGCCGGAAGAGTCATAATCGGAAGGAACATCGTCGGTAAAAAATATTTCGGGCTTTGAACCGTTTATCCAAGCGTTGACGAGCGTAACACCCTTTTGCCTGCCGATTCTCAGGGCGAAATCGAGCAGAGTCTCCTTCAGGCCCTTGAACAATACCTCAAATTTAGGATCGACATAAAGCGCCTCCCCCGCCGCTACGGTTCTTGGCGTAAGATCCTCGCTGTCAACGCCCGCATCTATATTGCCAAGATCGTCTGACGAACGAAACCGGTTATATATGTCCATAACGCTACCCGGCCTGCTTATCTTAAAATGTATGAATCCTACTTCGATGCCGCCGTATTCCGCCGTAATTATGTGCCGGTCCGAATATTTATCGTAACTATCGGGAGATCTGGTTTCATAGCAAAAAACTACCTCGCCGCCGTGATTTATCTTAAGGATAAGCTTTCCCTTCTCCAACAGGTTCTCTTCAAAGCGATTTTCGGCCTCATCTTCTGTTTCAAGGCCGGCACTCAAGCAAACTTTTATTTCCTTAAAACGCTCGTCTATCAACTCAAGCGCAGCCTTAACAAACCCGCTCTTTATCTTATATTTATCAACCTTCCGTTGACAGGCTTCGAACTCTTTATTGAGCCGGGTCAGGACCTTTTCTGCGCCATCGGCATCCTTGTCCCGAATGTCCCTCAACAAATCCTCCGCTTCAAGCTTGAGAAATACCAGCTTCACCCAAACCTCCTTATATATATCTTTCTTCTCGGCGTCGCTTGGTTTCGCACCGGCACTCCCGTGGATTTCCAAATCCTCCGCAGTAACAAAAGGAAGTAGTCCTTTTTTGGCGCGTTCTTTATTGATATCTCCTTTAACCCCTTTTGCGCCCGGCTTTGTCAAGCCGAGAAGCCGCGCGAGTTCGTCTACCGAAGGAGGATAACCTTTGTCTTTGATAAACTTATCATAAGCGCGCATAAAATCCCCGGTCCCGAGCGATTTGCCGTTGTCGTTTCCGGCGGGTTTTTGGTTCTTTGCCTCGTCATCGCTGCGCGCAATACCGGAAATAGGCGCTGAATATTTCGGGGGAGTCGGCTTAACTCTCCAAGAAAATACCTTTTTGATCCATCCCCAAATAGCCCGAAGACAATCCGATAAATTTTGTCCTGCCTTTATTAAAACAACCGCCGGAAAGTTGCGCCAAGACACCCTGCAAACCCTAAATAATACCTCTGTGCGTATATATTCTCCCGAATGCTTCCTGCTGAATACTCTGACTCCCGGAACTATTCCTATCGAGTCGCAGCCTTCTTCTTCTGTAATCCCAAACCTTTTTTTGAGTTCCTTCTTCTTCTCAAAATCCGTTTCCGCCAGATACTCGTAAAGCCGCAGCTTCGCGCGAATTGTCCTCGCGACAACCGTGATGGGATTATTATTCAATACCGCGCTGTCCCTGATAGCCGCCCACAAACCCGCAAGACGTACGCCTAACGAGCTACCCAGTGATTTGCCGCGGCCGGATTCACTGGCCATTCTGCCGCGCCAGTCGTTCAGGGCTTTAAAAGGATCCGGATGAGGAAGGCCCAATCTGCCAAAGTCCTTACCCTCGGCAAGCTCTTTCTCCCAAAGTTCGTCATTTTCGGTGTTAGAATATAAAATGTCATACATATCACTGATCAAGCCCTCAATTTGATCTTCATAGAAACCCGCGAGAGATGGCGGCACAAGCTTTACGCAATCTCTGATTATATCTCTTAACACGGCGAGGACTGCGCCAACGTCACCAAAGGCTGCCGGATGCGAAAAGGACATCTTGTCGAAATCGAAGCTGACAACATCGCCGGCAATGTTTCTGCCGGCATTAAAGATCGTAAAATCAACATCAAAAACACCGCGCATCCACAACTGATAGAATAAACTGCAGTAATCAAATATAAGCCTGCGCCCCTCTATATTAGAAACATTCCAGAGAAGCCCCCTCTTCGGATCTTCCTTGCAGGCAAGGACATCAACATATTCCTGTATCACACCAACCTGCTTGCCTCGGCTGATTATATAGCTCTTAGCAGCCAAACCGTTTAGCCTTTTCTGAGCCATTACCAGATTTTCTGCAAGAGATTTAATTAGAGTTTCCTTTTGGAGGATTTTCTCGACCAGGTACATACCTTCTATAATGTAAACGTTTGTAAAAACTGTCCCCATTGTACTAAGAAGCAGCCTACGCCTGCCTTTGGCGCCATGCGTTATGTGTGCTTTTCCTCCCCTCAGGTTCTGCAGGAATTCCTTTTCTTTAGGACCGATTTGCTCGAGCAAAGTTGAGACCTCATAATAGGACTTGCTGCTATCTTTCGTCTTTATCAATTCCGGCAGGATAAATGGGTTAGAATTACTCCCCAGTGACTTGCCCGACTTAGCGACTCTTTTCTCCTTTAAACTATTTTCCAAGGCCCTAAGCGGGAAAGGATGCGGCAAGCCCAGAACATCAAACCCTGCACCTTTTTTCAAGTCTTTCTCCCAATAGTAATTTTCACTATAAGGACTTGAGTAAAACAGGTCATAGGCATCCGTAATCAGCCCTTCTGTTACCTTCGAGTAAAAATCTGCAAGACGGGCTGGGACAAAATTCACACCGTATCTGACGACATTCCTTAAAAGGCCGAGTTCGGCACCGACGTCTCCGTGCATAGAACCCGGATAAAAATCCTGCATCTTGTCCCAATCCACAGTCACGAGATCGCCGGCAATATTTACCCCCACATTAAAAATTCCAAAATCAATGTCGAAGATGCCCCTCTGCCACACCCTATAACACAAAGTGCAGTAACCCATAATAAGCCGGCGGCCGACTTCCTCCGGAATACGCCATAATAAACCTTTCTCTTTCTCATCAAGCGAAACCAGAATATCGACATACTCCTGGATAAGATTACCCTGGCCTGATACATGCATCTTTGCCACTAAGCCGTTCAACCTTCGTCTTACAAAGCTTATCCTCTTCCTGAAATCCTTGATTAGCTTTCCGCTCTCTAGAACCTTCTCAACTAAATTTGTCCCCTTAGCCATAAAAACATTTGTAAATACCGTACCCCTCCTGCTGAGCGGAACGCGCTTCTTGTTCTGAAGCGCTCTCTCTATCTGTACTCGAGTTCCCGTAAGTTTCCGCAGATACTGTTGTTCTTCGGTACTTCGCTGTACCAAAACCCGGCATAGCTTCTCGCCCTGCACTGCCATTGCCCCCAGCGATGAACCGGATTTGTCTTCTGCGACTTTGCCGTTACTCAGCGGTTTGTAAGCGTCGACTAACCGCGTAATATCTTCGCCTCTATCCGCGCGCTCAAGGCATTCTGCAATTACCTCTATAGCTTTTACTGAGACATCATGTACAAGCTGCGAAACCTTGACCATATTTTCATTTGAGCAAGCTTCCGCGCACTCTTTCACCCTAAGACTTAACGCGGCTAGCTCACCATATGAGCTTACAGAATCACTAAGCTTTGAATAACCGTTTGCCCTCAAGAGTAAAACACCAGATTTCTTTGCAATCGAGTTAACATGTTGTATCAAAGAAAACACTTTCTCGATTAATCCCCCGTTATCAGCTGCAAAAGTGTAAATATTATCGAGTCCAACTTTGAATGTTTCCAACTTGCCTTTTAAATCATGGCCAGCGCCCAGCTTTATCAATAAAGAACCGGCAACTTTGAGCTCGATAAAAGGATGCAGACCAAGTTTTATTTCGACCGGCAGATTCGGGTCGCAAGGCGGATATTCTTCGTAAGTATTGTCGAACTGTTCGTGAGAGGGCCCGTGCGAATTCCCCCATCTGTAATAAAGTTCGCGGATAAGGGCATAAATTTTCCACGCACCGTGAAGCCGTCCTGTCCAGAGTATTCTTTCATCAGCGGTTAAATCCTTTTTGCTTAATTGAGAGAGGGCTTCCCTCTCAAGTACCGGCCCGCAGAATAAGACATCGCAGATGTAATCCCAAGAATCCTTAGACCCTTCGATTATATCTTTCAGGACATCGACTGAGGCATCAGGATAAATAAAACCAAAATCAGCCCCCACATTGCAGATTTCCGCCGCAAGCTCAGGGTTTGTCATTTTTGATACGCGCCTTGCGCAATCCAACTCTTCCTTACCTGAAAATACCCAGAGTCCGGGAAATCGGCATAAGTCAAATGCCCTAATTTCCTTCTGCAGTTTTTCAAATTCCTTTCTTAATTTTCTTCCTAACTTCGGACTTTTGGTAATTCCTATCCGTTCTCTTAATTTCTGCAAGTCGGATGCTTTTTGGACCGCAATTGTTTTTGGATGCCTTGATAGATCGACGCCGTCATCTTCCCGTTCAGTCTTTTCCCCCAGCGAAGAGCCGGATTGTTCAGCCGGAGGTCTATCATCACGCAGGAACTCGAACCCGTAAGGATGGGCCGGAGGGGACAGGCTTACATAGGCTTTGATAATGAGAATAGATAAAAACGAAATAACGCCCACGAAGAAGGCAACTATGCTCGCGCCCATAAAATGCAAAACAATCTCGGAGTGGACGGGCTTCGATATCCGGTAAGTCCACATAAATGTGGCGAGCCCTGCCGCTAATGCCAAGCCGATAGACCAGCTTATAGAACGATTGCATACAAAATTCCGATCCGGACTTAAGGCATACTTAAACGCTTCCCGCAACCTGCCCAAAAAAGTGGCCGCGTTGCTTAAGAGTATCTTCGGATCCCAGCCGAAATTTAATAAAATCCTTTCTCCGTACAATCCCTTAAAGAACTTGAACGACGACTCGGCATTATGGCTTCCGTAGTGTGATTTAATCCCCTCCGCAAAGCTGCCGACGTAACAACTTATCGAATCAATATGGGGAAAATAGGCAAGATAAAACCTCGCGAGATTCAAAAGGTCGTTCGACCGGATATCCTTCTCTTTTGCGCCTTCTCTAAAATCGCGGAGAGGCAGGAATTCCACTCTGATTTTCTTGATGCCCAGCCTTGTTAAATCACGGGGAAGACCTTCCTCAAATATCAAAACCTCAATCGGAAGATCGCACACGCTTGTGTCCTTTTTCAGCGCGCCCGGTTTTTCAAAATTTATCATGTGCTCTTCTAACAACTGCGAGAGAAAGGTGATTGTTTTAACCGGTTCTCCGGCTTTCGGTTTTCTCACCTCCGCCGCCTGCCTGTAATCTATAACTAAACCTATAGTCAACTCGCCGTCTTTATGCTTCTTGTCCGGATTAGTCGCGAGTACCGCCACGGCGCTATTGATACCCGGAATGTCATCGCGCGACAGTGGGCTTGCCAGTTCCGACAACAAATCCTTCAGTGTCGCTGCTGATTTTCTCTCTCCCTCCTTCAGTGTTGCTGCCGACATTCTTTCCCAATCCCCACTCTTTTCTATCCGCGCGTCCTGCTCCCACCACCTCGCGACCGCGTTTAAGATCTCATTAGCGTTTGTGCCAAGTGACGAGCCCGCAGTCCAGTGAGCCTGTGCGCGGGTCAGCCGGTGTGCCGGTTGATTACTTTTAACTTCTGACTTCTGACTTTTGACTTCACCTTCCTTCCCCAGCGACCTTCCTAAAACCTGTGGATGGTTCCCTGTCTGCCGCCGGGCGGGAATGGTAAACAGTGAACCGTTTGGAAGCGCCCAGTTGAAGACCTCGCCGGTTTCCAAATCTAAAACCAAATTGAGCATATTGCCGCCGTAGATGTCCTCTTCAACAACCGGGATTCCAAGACCATCTAAGGTCTGGTACACTCGGAAAATGCTATATTTATTATATTCTCTATCCGGATCCGGAATGGAACCGCTGTAGACTTTCGCGACCAAATTTTCCGGCCCGCAGTTCCGCTTCTTCAATTCGGTTACAGCGTCCGCAATCGCGGCCTCGATATCTGCTACGGGCATAAGATGTAAAAAGCAGCCGCTTTTATTCTTCGCATCATACAAAACCAAAGCGATGCAAACAGATACGTTATCTGTCGCTATATAACGCTTATCCTTCACATTGCAAGCAACGCCCTGCGACCAGTCGACATAGTCAACCTCTTCGCGGGATAACTCCATTTCGCTCCGCGCGCGTGGACTTTGGGTAGGCTTGATTCCCTCAAGCAAGCCCTTCCGTAATACCTTTTTCGCGACGCGGTCCAGCGCCTCTTTGTCGACGCTAGGAAAGTATTTTTTCCATACCCCCAGCGACCTACCCGTGATGCCTACGGGAAGACGGCCTGCTTTCTCGTCAGACCATATGTCATACCACAGCGCTTTTTCCTGTTCGATTTTGCGCGCAATGACAGATGCCGGAACAAAAATCCTAAACAACGTCCCATTTTCCCCTCTTATCCCGTCTCGAATCTCAACCTCATAAGGCAGTTTGCATGATATCTTCTTTGCCGGCGAGCCGGACGCCTTAGTCTCGGCTTCGATGAGGCTGGCCTTCAAATCATACATCTCCTGAAGCGTGAGATTTAAACCCCAACCGGCGCCGCCGGTAAGATACTTCTCGCCAGACTTTGTGCTGTAGGCCCTTTCAAAAATCCTGCCCAGCGATTCTTTGTCTATGCCTATACCGTTGTCCTCAACTTCAATCACTAAATGTTCGCCTTCTTTTGCGATGGCCAAGCGCAATTTGCCTTCATTGCCTCTAAGCTTTCCTTCGATTTTTGCTTTGGCAATGGCATCGATAGCGTTCTCGGTAAGATGGAAAAACAAATTTCCTATAATCCAAGCGTCGTAAGCGCTTATTTCAAAACCTTTGCTGTTGAAAATCACGCGAATCGCCTCCTCGCCGAATAGTCTTTCGGCAATGCGATCGCGCTTCGTTTCCAAATGTTTCCTGAAGGCTGCCTCTTTCTCTCCAGAAACAGCAACTGGGATAATTTCTTCAAATATAACTTTTCTCCCCAGCGATTTTCCTTCGGAAACGCGCTTGCGTTGGTCGATGAGCCTTCTCACCATTTTGAGGCTGTCGGAAAGGCCGCCTATCTTGCTTTCCCGCTCGGATTCGAACCAATGGATGCCGACTTCGCGGATTTTATAACCGGCGGGTTTTGCCAAAAGAAGTAATTCGGTATCGAAAGCGGGCGATTTGTCTTTTACGAAAGGAAGGATCCCATAAAGCGCTTCCCTCTTGAATAGTTTAAATCCCCGCTGGGTGTCTTGAACGCTCCGGAGTTCCGGCAGGATAATCCGCACGCAAAAGCTGTAAATTTTACTCGATAGAATCCCCTGAAGCGACATACCCTCACGACTAGCACCAGCCGTCCAGCGGGAACCAATCGCGACATCCGCCTTCTTACGATAAAGCGGCCTGAGCAATAGGCCGATCTCGCGGAGGTCGACTGAGGTATCGACATCGGTATAGCCGATATAGTCGGCTTTATTCTCTAACAACGCCGCCCCTAGGCCAAAGTGCACGGCCCCGCCTTTTTTGCCGCCCAAGGCTTTCTTCTCTTCGGGGGTAACCACCTCGACTGAAAGCTGCTCAGAAAAAAGGCGTTCTCCTTTTTCCCCGTACTCTCTCAGGATTTCCCGCCAAAGTTTCTCTATGTATTTAGCCGAAGCGGCGTCCGGACTACCATCGTCAACCGCGATCAGTTTCCACTTAAAATTAGGGTTCGCTTTAGTCAATTCCTGAAGCTGGGCCACCTTAAGCCTTAACGCGTCTTCGCCCTCCGGATTATCGGCGCTCCGCGGTTTAAGCCTCGCTTCTTCGTTATACATAGGCATAACCAACGCCACCGTGACCGGCTCCTTTATGGTTTTGATGAAGCCGAGCGACCGTCGTATTTTATCCGTCTCCGCCGCGCTCCTGCCCTCACCAAGCGACGAGCCGTTAAAATCCGTCGTCCGTGACTCGTCGTCCGTCGTCCGCATTCTGTCTTTTGTTATAAATTGATCACTGACGTCTGACGACTGACGCCTGCCCTCCGTAGCCTTGGCGAAGGAGGGACTGGCGACTGTTTTCCCGCCCAGCGATGCGCCCGTAGGGCTAAGCGAAGAGCTCCAAACAGATCTCGTTGTCAAATCGAGCGCATTGCGGTACATTACGTAGCATTCTTCGATAGACGGGCTGTGCGTCCCGAATATATTAGAAAGGCCGTTGGAAACGGAAACCTCTATGATCGATTCAAGGTCTTTGGCTTGGGCCACCTTCCTATTCGACGGTTTGTCGGAGAAACTACCAAAATCATCCACGAACAGGACCACTATGTCGTCCTTACGTCTTACCAACTTAAAATTCCCAAGGTGCATATCGGAGGTGTCGGGAGCCTCGCCGTAGTACCCAAGGAAATGGAATATCGCGATGATGCCCAACACCTGCCGGGCTATTGCCTCGCCGAGTTTCCGCGCATCGCCTCCATAGCAAGCGTATTCTTTCGCGATCTTTTCCAACTGATCCGGACCTATATCTTCGAGGCGCGAACCGTCCTCGTATTCGAAGATGGCTATATTGGCGGATTCTTCCAGGTTGCTCATATCGAAGGCCGTCGTCTTTCCGTAGATTTCGAGCTCGTTATACGGCAGTGAGTAAAAAGCCACGGGGCGGACAAGCGACGCATTGGGAAAGCGCTCCAATATTTGGTTTGGTATCTCGAAATCATTGGGGCTTACTATGTGTCTCGCGTACTCATCGTGGTCTTCCTCGCCGGGAATCTTTATTTCGAGCGCGAAACTCACGCGTTTGGTTTCGTCCATCCTGAATATTACATGTCTTCTGAATGAATTCGGAGACGGCGTTACATATATCCCGCCGCCCAGATGGAAATACGTTCCTTCTCTGATGCAATCCGCCAGAACGCCGCCGCACTCTCTGTATATCTCTCTTAACGTCGTCAGTATGCAGAGAAGTTTTCTGACATTCTCCGGGTTAAAGAGAAGGTTGTACATCGCAGGGTCGCCTGCCATGAGCCTTTCTTTAGCGCCGTCGAATGCGCGTATACCGGCCGGCTCACAATCCGGTTTTGCTTCAAGATCGGGCATGCCTTCCGTCGCAAGAAGAGGAAGGATATCCATCCTCTTCGCCATCCTCCGCCAAACGAGAATGGCGGTGGCATTATCTCTATCAAACAGCTCTTCTCTGAATAATTTTATTTCGCCGGGCAACAATTGGAGCTTGGGATTCCTTTCGCAAAATATGTCAAGGATGTACAGCATAGAAGCTTTTGGCACGAGGTTTTTAGAAAATAGCAAACGCATTAAGTCCAGATCGGACTGGACAGGCTCACGTTTGACTCTTGGGTCGCTAAAATAGGAAGATACAACATCAAGCAACCTCAGAATCTGCTCTATGTCGACCTCGTCGCGTAAATGGTCGAAGAGTACTTCGTAAAGAGACGGCTTGTTACTAATGGCCTTCGCAGCAGCGAGGCAGAGATTTTTGCGAACCCGATAACTAAAAATTCCTTTCCTGTATAAAATCAAGAGATCCGCAAAACCTTTATCGGATAATTGAATGTCCGGATTTTCATGTATGGCGTGCCATAGGTCCTGACTAACAACACTGGGAGCCTCTTCTGCTACCCCGGCGTCTCTTCTCTTTAAAAAATCAAACATACCCCTAAGCGTCATGCTGTTAAAGTACATGCCTCCTGCTTCTTCCTCTGTCCGGCCCAGCGAGGCGCCGCTCCCGAGTTGTGCGTATCGGCTAACATATTTGAAGAATCTTTTACGATTATCATAATGCCGAAATTCGGACCCGCCTTCTTTCGCATACCATCTTGCGAGTATTTGGGTGATGCTCTCCGTTTTAATGTCTCCCAATATCGCTTCAGGAGGCGGATTGGTCATTAATGCGGCATGGTCGCACGTAAAAAGCTTTCCATCGGCTCCGACAAACAGAAAGATTCTACCGGCTGCACGATGCCCTGTCGTTACATCAAAAGGATTCAATGTTCTCGCAAATATCCCTTCCTCTTTATCAAAGTCTTTGGCGCCGCCCTGCGCGATAAGATGATTCACGTACACTTCGTCTGTCGAGGGATTCAAATGGTACCGTTCGAAAATATGCTTGCGCTCTTCGCCTCCATGGCCAGGTGCGGAAGCCAGCCGAACGTTGTACCCGATAGCCAGCCGCTTCTTCCGAGCAACATAATCCTGAACGCCACGAACAATCTTTTTTAAATCTACTCCCTTTTCCGATTCTTCCTTCTCGTGCCACTTATCTACCGAGATTACCAACGTAACATTATCGGGCAGTTTGTCCAAGAAACCATCAAGTTTGCTTTGGTCTTCGGGAAAACAATAAGCGTTGGTGTCTATGTGAACTTTTTTAACGTGCCGCGAGGCAAAGTTAATTAAGTCATAAAATTCCGGTACAGGTTCTCGTGTCTCAAAATCTCTCTTATAGTAGTAAAAGGGCTCTCCTCCCGTAAAATATATGCTGGGATAACCGTCCATCTCCTCAAGCACCCTTTTTAGAATTTCAAGTGGTATATCCGCTTCGGGTGCAGCACGCCTAACATCCTCGATGCAACACATGGGGCAATTGAGCGGACATTTGTGCGTAATCATTATGTTGATATTTGGGTCAAAAAGCGGAGATAAGGCTTTAATAAGGCTTGCTACATTTACCGCTTTTTCAGCCACAACCTTGGCGGCAGGCTTGCCCCTTCCAACCAATGCTTTTGCAACGGTCTCATAGGAGCAACCGTCGCTCTTACTGCATAACAAATCGATGAGCGCCTTTGTCGAACGTGGATCATCAATACCGCATAACGCCCTAGCGGCAAACAAGCATTTAACATAATCGCCGTTTTCCAAAAGGTCGATGAGCGGTTCTGCGGCGGAAGGGTCCCCGATTTCACCTAGAGCGATGGCCGCACTCACCGTTTTATTCGATGGTTCGCCTCTCAGCGCTTGAATCAGGGGCCGAACGGCAGCACGTTTAAATTCAACGATAGCATCAATAAAACAGGAATGATCGCTTGAACGACGATACTCGGGCTCCTTCAAGTTCTCTTCATAGTAATTGTCACTTTCCAGACAAGCAATAAGAGGTCCTATCGCAGAAGGATCGCGGATCTCGCCAAGAATGTTAGCCGCGTTAGCTTGCACATTTTTCGAGTTATTGTTTAGCTCTTTGATTAGAACCGGCACAGAGGAAGGACCGATCTCCTTAAAGACATCGACTAAGTTATCAACCTTTTGAAACCGCCCGTAACTACTACACCAACCACTATGTTTAGACGTCCTATAACAATCCCACTCATAATAAGGGGCTTTCTCCAGACAACGCAACGCGTAAGGAAGCGCCCTCTCTCTGCCTATCCTCGCTAAAGACAATACGGTCCTTTCACGTGGAAATTCTCGATCCATCCGCTCTAATCCTCCATCGGCTATATACTCAAAAGCGGGCTCATAACGCAAACTTTCCAAGGCCTCAAGGACTGCTAAAACCACATTGCGATCCCCGCCGCTTTTCAACGCCTTGAAAAGCGGCCCTCCTGCCGAGAGATCGCCGATCTTGCCTAAAGTTTCTGCGGCGCGCTCTCGCAGTAAAGGATTAAACCAGCCTCGATAACCCCTCAGGCATTTCGAAAGAAACCGAACGGCAGGCTTTTCCATTTCTACCAAAGCGCGTGAGGCAGCATCGGCAATGTGTGAATCTTCGCTCTTTAACGCCTCGACCAACTCTGAAAACGAACATTCGGACATCTTGGAAGCCAGCTCATCAGCTAAAGCAGCTGCCGCTCCCGCGCTATTTTCCTCCCCCAGCGACGAGCCGGTAGTCCGGTTAGCCGGTAAGCCTGTGAGCGAGTCAGCCAGTGCACCGTTAGGTCCTGAGATTGCCACGGCTGCTTCTGGCAGCCTCGCAATGACACCGCTAACTATGAACTGTGAACTATGAACTATGAACTGCGGCTCCGCCGCACGGCCCAGCGACGCGCCGGTAGTCCGGTTAGCCGGTAAGCCTGTGAACGAGTCAGCCAGTGCACCGTTAGGCCCTGAGATTGCCACGGCTGCTTCTGGCAGCCTCGCAATGACACCGCTAACTATGAACTGTGAACTATGAACTATGAACTGCGGCTCCGCCGCACGGCCCAGCGATGCGCCGCTTCCGCCTACGGCGGGCTCTTCACTAAAAAGGCGGGCGAGGAGAGTGTGAGAGTCGGGAACGCATGCCTTGCAAAAATGATTGGCCAACCGTTCGAACAAACTGCCGTAGCCTTGAACCTCGGCAAGCCTTTTTAATACCGCTGAAATATTGAGTCTAACGCTCGTAGTCTGTAAACTTTTGCATGTGTCTTCGAACCCTTTCTCGAAAGCCGACGCGATTTCTAATCTTGTCCCCTCAGTACCCCTTTCCCACGATTTCATCTTGCGCAGCCTGTCAAGATAGCGCCTCGAAAATCCGTGAATAAAATCAACCAGCCAGGATTTATAACTAAACTGGTTGGATGTATCGTAGAGCGTATCGATAATGTCGAGGCCGTTGAGATTAAAAAAGATAACCTTGCCCGTTTTCGCGTCAACAAATACCGTTTCCGGTTTGGACTCAAGAATTGAAGCATTGGGAAGGAACCAACCGCTTAGACGGGCAAGCCTTCCCAAATCGCGCGCAAAGTTAAGCGCGGCTTCACCGGAAAGTTCGCGATCCAAGCGTTCGTCACTAAGGGCATACGCATCGAGCTTTTCGCGAACGACAAAACGGCCGCGGCGGGCAATATCGCAGACCGGAAGACCAAGCTGCTTTAATATCCGGCTGGTAAGCGTGCGCTTTCTTTCTTCGCGTCCTGTGTAAAAGCTTTGCTTTTCTATCGCTATAGGCAGCGTTTTTCCATCTTCGAAAACTAGATCATAAAAATATGAAATCGGCATCTTGTCTTCGGAGTCTACGAGCTTCTCGAAACTATCGCCGAGATAATCTTTTATAAGCTTCGCTAATTTGTAATGTTGAAAGTAATCGCGGCTTAAGACCCAGCTTAGGCGGGAAAGGAGGCGTTTCGCTTTGCGGGAGCGGGAGTGAAATAAATTATCAACCGGCATAGCAATCTTCTTTGTAAACCAATGCCGAATGCACCTTGAGCGATAAGCCCAGCTATCGGGAAACCACCGCTCGAGCCCCACGCTGCCTCTTTCATCTCCGAGGCTGCGCCCTGAGCCTGTCGAAGGGCTTGCCCCGTCGATAGATTTTCCGAAGGTTTTATCTACGGGGCTTGCCTCACCAGCGGGCTTTACATAAACCGAGTAACCAGATATGCCTTCGCTAATTTTCGTAAGTCTTGGAAACTCCCGATTGCCCAACAAAACAAACTTAGCGCCTACCTTAAGCTCGCGGAGAAGTTTATCCTCAAGTTTTGTGGCAAAATCCTCTGCCTGTCCCTTAGGGGCAGCGAAATAGGAGAATATAATATCGTAATCTCCGTAATCGACCATCTCAAGAAAATCTCCGTGTTGAAAATCAATCTTTTTGGTATCTACGACGCCGTGAATCATATCGTGATTTAGTTGCGCCCATTTACTTGCGTTAAAAAGCTCATCATCTAATTCCCGACCCGTTACATGACCCGCCCACAAGGAGAAAATCATAGCAGTTTGACCATTGCCATGGCCTAAATCTAACACCCGCGTATTTCCATCAATCTCAAGTTCATCTTTAATATCAAGAATGCTTCTTATGCGCGACATTTCGAATTTGCTGCCATTCACTGTTCTTTTACTAAGACTATAACCGGCCTTAGCATACGAACCTCTAAAGAATTGCCTGATGGCTTCGACTTTCCTCTCTTCTTCTGTGCCCCCTGCCGGTGTAAGCAATGAGCAATACTTTTTAACAAAATTTTCGATCATTCCGTTATCCATGCTTTCATTAAAACGAGGAATACTTTTTCGGGCCTCGATTATCACCTCTATTCTGCCCAGCAAAGCCTTGTTACATTCTAAGGCCTTGATTAATATCTTTTGTTTCTCCTCAACGGAGGATAGTCTCTCTACGGCATCCCTTAGCTGCAGGCGCAAGAGTTCAAATTTGTCCAGCCAAGCGTCTAATCCCTTAAACCATTCTCTAAATGTTTTGCTGGTGTACTTAATATCATAAAATTGACTGCAAAGCCCCCTGAGGGCTCTTGCCAGATCACGAAGGTTTATCTTCAACGCTTCATCTTTCAGTTCCGTCCTTAATCCTTCATTAACAACCCTTTTGTCGAAAAACACACACCAAAATATCTTGTCCATTGCATCGCTAGCCACGTTCATTTTCTCAACAATACCGTTTACTTCACAAATATCATTCGCTAAAAGTTCTACGGCAGCTTCCGGATCAAACAAACTCGTCTCGCCGAGCGACGAGCCTGAGGGTTTGAGTTTGGCTAATTTGCCCACTGTATCGACTCCGCTAAAATCGGCAAGCCCTTTAAGCAAATCGGTGCCTTCGACTCGAAGCGGGGCACCTTCATAAATACCGGAATCTATCAACGTGCCTGCCAAAGTAACAAGATCATCAAGCACCTTTCGCTTCAAGTCGGGTGCGCTCTGCTCATTCAACGAGAGAGGAAGGGCAAGCACAAGTCCCCTTTCCTTCGGCTCTGACGAGTCGTCAAGTCTCCCACGGATGAAATCAGGATGCCTGTTCTTATATCGAGGCACATACATTGTTTTATGATCATCCCACATAAACTTTCCGGTATTTCGCCCTTCAGCCACAGCCACGCAGAATCTATCCTCGACCGGCAGAACAACAAAATCGGCCCTATGCCATTTGCTACTCCTCGCGACGCCGTATATTTCCAAAATAAGTTCTCTGCCAGACCATGGCGTCATACTCGCACGATATCCGAAATCGCCGGACGAGCACTGCGCAGCACTTCCGCTTCCTGAAGCAAGCTTGCTTATATCAAATATGCGCCTGAGGGGCTCCACAGTCGGTGCCTTGCTTATTTCAGAAAGGGCTCTTCTCCTAATTCGCTTCTCAGCCGGTTGCTCATTTTGGGGGATTTTTTCTTTAATCACTTTAACCGATTCAGCCGGTAAAGCGCCGGCGGCCACATCCTGCGGTTTGTCTTCTCCGGTTCTTGGCAACAATTTCTTGGGGGTAAGCGTTTTCTTCCCGCCGATAATTTCACGCGTAACAGTGTCTGTTCTGCCGGCCTGAACCGGCTTGGAAGGGTCGGCTGTGTTCGATTTGTCTTCGCCGGTTTGAATGCCTAGTTTCTGTCCGAGTCTCGTCTCAAGATCCTCGAAAGTCCTGGAAAGATCTGAGATGCATTTCTCCTTTGCTCCTCTATCCTCAGTCATAGCCAAAGGAGCCAACCTTCTAAGAGTTGGGATAAGCTGTGCTCTTATTCCCTCTACAATAGCGAGCGCTTTTCTACGATCTTCTTCCCCTCCAGAATCACATTTACACGAGCACTCATCAGCGATACCGATAAGCGCATCCCTTAGGTGGCGATAATCCCACATCGTGTCTTCCGATTTACCCAAGCTAGATCCCATTACGCCGGCGCCGACAGAGGCAAGCCGCGAAAGCTCCGCGTTTATCACAATATCCACCGGCAGGCCGTCGCAGACATGTGCCTCGGGCGACATAGTCTCTTTCGCTACGCTAAAGTCGTTTT
This sequence comes from Candidatus Omnitrophota bacterium, assembly GCA_028711765.1. Classification (GTDB taxonomy): domain Bacteria; phylum Omnitrophota; class Omnitrophia; order Omnitrophales; family JAQTRP01; genus JAQTRP01. Next base: position 29,801 of record JAQTRP010000002.1, read on the forward strand.
GGATGCGCTTGGCGTAAAGCTTATCTCCTAATTCAAAGTTATCCGCGGCGGGAGAAATGACGAGGTAGGATATATTCCCTTCTTTCAGGACGCTCTTAACTGCTTCGGTGTGAAAACCGCCGGTGAGAAGGAATGACTGGGGATTGTCTTTTAGGAAAGCGATGAAATTCCGCGCTATGACCTTATCGCGCATTCCGGCGAAGCGATAAAAGCGAAGGGCGGATTTAAGATGACGGTGTAAGGCGGCCCCGTTGGAAATATGCACACGTCGCAACATATTGGTTTTAATATCGCCAATTTGTTTCTGCGAAAACGATTTCTTTGCATATGCTGCTTGATTTCCAACGGGGTGAAACGTGGCCTCGCGATATACCTTTAAATCCTTGCGGGTGGCTTCGCACCTTAGGATGCGCCGTATCACCCGGAAAGATTTAAGCTCATCGATAAACTGTTTCTCGTCCTCGGTCTTCGCGAGGCGGGATTCTATTTGTGAAGCGAGCTCTTCTATTTCAGCGAATAGCGCCGTCTCGTTTATGGCCCTGCGCTTCTCCCAATATTCGAGGAAATGGTTAAGGGCGGGGTAATCGAGGAGGAATATCGGCGAAATAGACGGCATTTCTTTGGCCTTCCAACCCGATTCTATATCACTTTTTTCAAGATTCGCGGCATATTCGGGATGCTTCCCTAAGAACGATTTTATCTCGCCGCTAAGTCTTTCCTGCTTCACGTTATCCCAGAGGCTCATAATAAGGCCTAAGCGTTTAATCTCGGAGAAGCCTGAAATATTAATCCTAAAACGCTCCGCGTAAGCGAGAAACCGGGAAAGCGGCTTCATAAAATCCTTGGCGCCCTCAAGCGTTTCGGTATCAGAGAGGAACCCGGCAAGTTCGCTTGAGAAAATTTCTTTTGTCTTTGACTTAAATTGCGCTTCGAGGGCGCTGATGAGCCCGTCTATTTCGGACCTCGCCTTGAGAAGCTTGACATACTGCCTGCGGTTTTTCTCATAAAGCTTTCTCTCTTCGACACCGATTACCTCCCAATCGTCTTTCGAAAGAATGGCCTCATACTCGGCGCCGTTCATCAACGCCTCGTTAAGGTAAAAGTCCGAGACTCTCTTAAGCGCGCCGCGGTGAGGATAGTCTCTCGTAGGCGTGAGGTCGGCCTTCCCCCATCCTCCTTCCAGGGCGATAGTGCGGATATTAAATCTTTGGGAGAGGATATCGATCGCGCGGGCGATATTTTTCTGGGCGGCGGTATTACAGTGGAGGTCCTGAATATATATTACAAAAGGCTCTTTCCTCGCGGGAGAATTCGCGGAGGAGGACTCGAGAAAACTGTCGGTAAGATAGGAATCGTCCACCCGCGCGCAATCAATCGGCAGAATATCCTTCAGGTTGATTACGCCGGAGGCCAAATCATAAAGACCCGTGGGCTGCTCAACAGGCAGGTTTGCCTCAAAAGAAACACCTGTATTCGGCGCCGACCATGCGATATTAGTCGTCGTGAACGCGATGCAGACAACGAGGGATATTATTTTGAGAACCATACTTCTTTTAGCCATTTGTCTAAGTGGTAATACTTTATTAAAGTATTTTACATTGAAGATATAGAAATACCCTCATCCTGACTTAACACTAGGATAATATAAGGGTTACAGCTATTCAGAGTTAATTATAACACACAAATTACGGGAAGGCAAATGGAGGTGCAGATTTAGTCCTTGTTGTAACCTATGGTGGGCGAAGAAGATATGGAATAAGCTATAAGATAAACAGCGCTAATTTCACTTACAACTTAAAGCTTATAGCTATATTTGCTGAATTTCCTGCTCTTTGGTTTTAACGAGCTTATCGATTTCTTCTATGAACTGGTCGGTAAACTTCTGCGATTCCTTCTGGAGTTTAAAAGCTTCATCCTCGGGAATCTGCTTATCCTTTTCGAGCTTTTTCAAATGCTCGTTGATCTCATGGCGCGAATTGCGGACAGATACCTTCCCCTCCTCCGCGAGGCGGTGGACAATCTTCTTAAGCTCGACTCGTCTCTCTTCGGTAAGGGGCGGCACCTGTATCCGGATGGATTTTCCGTCATTTGCCGGCGTGAGGCCCAGGCCCGACGCCTGAATGGCTCGCTCGATATCCTTAAGCACAGTCACATCCCAAGGCAGAATCAGTATGTTGCGCGGATCGGGCGTGCTCAGATTCGCGAGGCCCTTAAGCGGCGTGAGGGTGTCGTAGTAACTGACCTTTACGTCTTCCACAAGATGCGTTGAGGCACGGCCCGTGCGGATATTCTGGAACTCGCGCTTTACCGCGTCAAACGCTTTCTGCATTTTTGCTTTTCCGTTATTGACCATGTCGCGTACTGCTTGAGGTTCTGCCATGATTGCACCCTCCACCTATGTAGGGCGCGTTTCCCAAACGCGCCGCCGCGCGTTGGGCCGTTCGGGGAACGGCCCCTACAATCTGTTAACGTAATCTATTTTGTTACAAGTGTTCCTATTTTCTGGCCGAGAATTACCTTTTCCATATTGTCTTTCTTCCAGAAATTAAACACAACGATGGGCAGCTTGTTGTCCATGCAAAGCGAAACCGCGGTCGTATCCATCACCTTAAGACGCTTCTGCAAGACCTGAATATAGGTCAGGTGATCGAAAAACTTCGCGCTTCGGTTTATCTTGGGGTCGTCGGAATAAACGCCGTCGACTTTTGTGGCCTTTAAAATCACCTCGGCCCCGATCTCGACCGCACGGAGCGCCGCCGTAGTATCGGTGGTAAAATACGGATTGCCGGTGCCGCCCGCGAAAATTACGATACGCCCTTTCTCAAGATGGCGGATCGCGCGACGCCGTATATAGGGCTCGGCGATGGAACGCATCTCGATTGCCGTAAGGACGCGCGTATGAACGCCGGCCTTCTCAAAGGCGTCCTGAAGCGCTAAGGCGTTGATCACCGTGGCGATCATGCCCATATAGTCCGCCGTGGAGCGGTCCATGCCGCTCTCCGCGGCCTTGAGACCGCGGAATATGTTCCCGCCGCCTATAACAACGGCCACGTCGACGCCGAGATCTTTTATCGCTTTGACTTGGGATGCAATGGAAAAGGCTTCGAGGGGATCGATACCGTAAGTTTGCTTACCCTGAAGGGCCTCGCCGCTTAGTTTCAGAAGGATGCGCTTATAAGCCGGCTTGGATTTTTTCGCACTTATCATGCCGTTTCCTCACCCAGCTCGAAACGGACAAACCGCCGAATGACGATGTTTTCGCCTGTCTTCGCGGCAACGGCGCCAAGACAATCGCGGATGGTTTTTTTATCGTCGCGGATAAATTTCTGCTCGGCGAGGCATACCTCGCCCGCCCATTTGTCGATTTTACCCTGAATGATTTTCTCCTGAATGGCCTCGGGCTTGTCTTTCACCTCGGATTTTGCGATTTCGCGCTCTTTCTCGAGGACGTTGTGCGGGATACTTTCTTTGTCGAGATAAATGGGGTTCGCGGCGGCAACCTGCATGGCTACGTCTTTGGCAAATTCCTTAAAATCGTCGCACCGCGCCACAAAATCCGTCTCGCAATTGACCTCGACGAGGACGCCTATTTTTCCGTGATGATGAACGTATGAAACAACCGCGCCTTCGCGGGCGACTCTCGTGGAACGCTTCTTGGCCTTGTCCAGGCCTTTCTTACGCAGAATCTCCTTGGCCTTCTCTAAATCATTCTGGGCATCCCCAAGGGCCTGTTTGCAATCCATAATGCCCGCCCCCGTAAGCTCGCGGAGTTTCTTGATATTGTCGGAACTACTCGCGTGTTTCGTCATCACTTCGCCCTTATCACTTTCTTGGGCTTCACCCGGGGCTTGGCCTTGTCTTCAAGTTTGGCTTTCCCGAGGGCCTCCGCCTCTTTCTCTTCGATTTCCTCAGCCTCTTCGGCCAGGCGATGCGCCGTGTCCGCTTCCTTCTTATCCTCTTCGTCCTTCAGCCTCTTTGCCTCCGTTTTGTCAAACCGCGCTCTTCCGCGGCAGGCGGCATCGGCAATAGCATCGCAGATAAGCTTAATCGAACGAAGGGCGTCGTCGTTGCCCGGTATGGGGTAGGTCACAAGATCGGGATCGGAATTCGTATCAATGAGGGCGATAGAGGGAATATTCAACTTGGCGCATTCCTTGAGGGCGTTGATTTCCTTTTTGGGATCGACTATAAAAACGCCTCCCGGAAGTTTCTTCATCTTTCTCACGCCGCTGAGGACCTTATCGAGCTTCTCGCGCTCCTTCCTCATGGAGAGGACTTCCTTTTTGGTATAGAAGGCGTACGTGCCTTCCTGTTCCATTTTTTCAAGATTATCTAATTTCTCGACGCTCTTGCGGACTGTCTCGAAATTGGTCAACATACCGCCCAGCCACCGGACGCTGACATGCGGCATTTCAGACTGCTTCGCCGCCTCGTCTATCGCCTCCTGCGCCTGTTTCTTGGTTCCGACAAAAAGCAGATTTCTGCCTTCGGCGGTGATTGATTCCACGAATTCGCAAGCCCGCTTGAGACACTCGAGGGCTCGCTCGAGATCGATAATGTAAATCCCGTTGCGCTCTCCGTAAATATAGGGCGCCATTTTCGGATTCCAGCGCCTTGTCTGGTGACCAAAATGTACACCGGCCTCAAGGAGCTTCTTCACATCAATGTTTTCCAATTTCTCGTCCTCCTAATATATTCAAATTACGTAAGTTACACACATTAAAGTTTTAAATAAGATTGGCAATAGTGTTGCATTATAGCGACATCGACTTATAAGAGCAAGAATTTTTTGGAACACAGATAATCACAGATGAACATTTGTAACCACAATCACACAGATGATCGCAGATAGATTTTATCTGCGCCAATCTGTGTAGTCCATATCTGTGATCATCCCTGCCTGCCGGCAGGCAGGTGTGTTTTCAAATGTTAAACTGCAACTCGTACAAACGCCTATACAAACCACCCTCCCTAAGGAGAGAATCGTTTGTGCCCGACTCGACAACGCACCCATCTTCCAAAACTATGATGCGGCTCGCGTTTTGAACAGTCGAGAGGCGGTGAGCGATTACAAAGACTGTCCTCTTTTGGACAAGCCGTTCGATCGCTTCCTGAACAAGCCTTTCGCTTTCCGTATCGAGCTGGGAAGTGGCTTCGTCTAAAATCAATATCGGCGGGTTCTTCAGCATGGCGCGGGCGATAGAAAGTCTCTGACGCTGCCCACCCGAGAGCTTAACGCCACGCTCCCCTATCATGGTGTCGTAACCGTGCGGCATCTCTCTGATAAATTCATCGGCCTGGGCCGCTATGGCGGCTTCTTTTATTTCTTCGATGCTCGCGCCGGGTTTACCGTAGGCGATATTGTCGCGAATCGAATCGTTGAAAAGTATCGTCTCTTGAGTAACTATTCCTATCTGGTCCCTAAGAGATTTCAAAGTGAAATTACGGGTATCCTCGCCGTTTATTTTGATCGCTCCCCCAACCGGATCGTAGAATCGCGGTATCAAATTCACAAGAGACGTTTTCCCTGAACCGCTCACTCCCACGATAGCGACAATCTCGCCCGCTCGCACGTCAAGATTTATGTCGTGGAGCACAGGAATTCCCTTATCGTATTCGAATGAAACATCACAGAAATTAACCGAATGGATGGGCGGAAAAAGCTGTTTCGCGTCGGGTTTCTCCTTAACCGTGACCTCTTTATCTATAATCTCAAATATCCTTGTCCCCGCGGCAATCGAACTCTGGATCGAGGCATTTACCTTACTAATTTTCTTCAAGGGCTCATAAAAAATAAAGAGTGAACCTATAAAGGCAACAAACCGGTCTGCCGGCAGCATTTTAATTCCCAACCATATGGCAAAGGCGGCGGCAAAAGCGCCGAGAATCTCAATTAAGGGACGCTGAACGATGGTGATCTTCACCATTTTTCTAAGGTAATCGAAAACTTTCTGGTTCACTGCCCGGAACTTACTCACTTCGCGCTCTTCCATATTGAAAGCCTTAACGATGCGGACACCCGTAATCGTCTCCTGAAGAACGCTCGTTATGTCGGCGTTACGTTCCGCCATGCTGCGCGTTACTTTTCTTAATTTTCTGCCGAGAAATACTATGGGAATCGATACCATGGGAAAAAGCGTAAGGCCTATGATCGCGAGCTTTCCTCCCCAGATAATCGTCATCGGAAGATTGAAAAGAATTATGAGCGGCTGCTTTACGAGATCTACGATAACATCGGTAATCGCGCCCTGAATATAGTTCACGTCGTTCATAATACGGGAAATGAGGTCTCCGGTTCTGCCGTGCGCATAAAAGTCAAGCGACAGCCGGTTCATGTGAGTATAAAGATCATTGCGCACGTTGCGGATCGCCATAAGCCCCACGTTAGCCATCATATACTGCGAGATGTAATCAAAAACCCCACGAAAAAAGAAGACGAAGATGATGATAAACGGGATCCATCCGGCGGAAAAGACTATGGGGCGGCCTATCGGAACATAGGGTAGGTCTTTTATGATAACCATGCCCTTATTGAAGAAACCGTTGAAAATTATATAGAGGGTTGCCGAGACAAGGGCGTTGAATATGGAGAAAAAGAACATGGCGAGAAAGGCCACCGCGAGGTGCCCCTTATACGGCTTGATATAACTAAGTAATCGAGGGTAAATTCTCATAGAAGTTTTAAGCTATAAGCTTTAAGCTATAAGTAACTTCTGGAAACTTTAGAGCACAGAAGCTCTTTCGCGTATTACTTACAGCTTACAGCTTATAGCTTATAGCTGGAAAAGTGCGGATTTTACCATATTCGTTGACTTATAACAAGCTATTTGGTATAATTGACCCGTTTTCCACCGTAAAATATTATAGATAAAAGGGTTACGCAATGCAACGAATAAAAGTCGGAGTAGTCGGTGTTGGTCATTTAGGGAAAGAACACGCCAGAATATACTCTCAAAATCCGCTGGCAGAGCTCACCGGGATTTGCGATATTGACGAATCAAAGTCCGAGAAGGCAAAAGAGTTAGGGACAAAATTCTTCAGGTCTTACGAAGACCTCCTCCCCCTTATCGAAGCCGTCAGTATCGCCGTCCCCACCTCCAAACACTACGAAATCGCGAAGGTATTCCTTGAGCACGGCAAACACGTCCTCGTTGAGAAACCAATAACCAATCGGCTAGACGAAGCTGACAAGCTGATCGAGCTCGCCCGCGAGAGGAAACTCGCGCTCCAGGTCGGCCACATAGAAAGATACAATGCCGGCTTCCGCGAAGTCGAGAAAGTGGCTAAAGAAATCCGTTTCATCGAAATCCACAGGCTTGGGCCCTTTACACCGAGGGTATCCGATTGCGGTGTCGTGCTTGACCTTATGATCCACGACCTCGACATACTCCTTACGCTGGTCGAGTCGGAAATCGAAACATTCGACGCTATCGGCATCCATGTCCTCACCCCCTTTGAAGATATTGCGAATGTCAGGATTAAATTTAAAAACGGCGCGATCGCCAATCTCACGGCCTCACGACTCACGCCGGAACGGCAGAGAAAAATCCGTATCTTCCAGCCAAACGCCTATATCTCCCTCGACTACGGCACGCAGAAGGCGTCGATTTTCCGTAAAGAGGGCCTCTCGATTACACGCAATGAGATCGACATCCAGCAGGAAGAACCTCTAAAAAACGAACTGGACTATTTCCTGAAATCGATTAAGGATAAAACCGGTCTCGGTAAACCCGACATAGGCGCGCGCAACGCTTTGGAGCTCGCCCTTAAAATAACCGAAAACATCAAGAAAAACCTGTCTCTGGTCACAGCCAGCCTAGAAAATGACTCCAAGAGGAAAAGAACTAAATAGCCCTTACGGGCAAACGAAGAGAATATTCATGGTGGCCGGCGAGGCTTCGGGCGACCGCCACGGCGCGCACTTAATTGAAGAGCTTCTCAAGCGCGACCCGTCTTTAGAAATCCGCGGTTTAGGCGGGGTTGAGATGCGGGCCGCGGGAATGCAGCTTCTAGAAGACCTGACACAGATCGCGGTAGTCGGTCTATGCGACGTCCTTAAAAAATATTTCGTCTTCCGCCGGATATTCCATAAGACACTGCGGGAGATAAAGCGCTTCAAGCCCGATCTTGTCATACTCATCGACTATCCGGGATTCAACCTCAGGCTTGCAAAGAAGATAAAGAAAAAATTCGCGTTTCCCATAATCTATTACATATCACCGCAGGTTTGGGCTTGGGGCGCAAGGCGAATCAAAACGATACGTCGCGTCGTAGATAAAATGTTGGTACTCTTCCATTTCGAGGAAAAAATCTATAACAAGATGAAGATCCCCGTCGAGTGGGTCGGTCACCCTCTTGTTGACGATTTTAAGCCTTCGGCAAGCCGCTCAAAGCTCCACGAGGAATTCGGCGGTGATAAACAACATCCGATCGTCGCGCTACTGCCCGGCTCACGGCTTAAAGAAGTGGAACGCATACTGCCGACAATGCTCGAGACCGCATCCAAGATCCGGACATTTTTCCCCGAGGCGCGTTTTGTCCTCACCCGTTCTCCGAACATAGAGGAAAAATATTACGAAAAAGCGAAAGAGACGGATCTCGATATTCAGCTTGTCTTAAACAGAACCCACGACATTCTTATGGCGAGCGATTTCGCGCTGATTACTTCCGGCACGACAACTTTAGAGGCTGCCATGGCACTGATTCCCTTTGTTATCCTCTATAAAACCGGAAGGCTCACCTTCTGGGTGGGCAAACGCTTAGTGAGACTTCCCTATATCGGCATGGTAAATGTGATCGCCCACCGGAAGATCGTGCCGGAGTTCCTCCAGCGCGAAGCCAATCCCGTAACAATCGCTCACGAGACAGCCTTTATCCTTAAGAACGATGACGCGAGGGAAAAGATGCAGGAATATTTAAAAGCGGTCAAGGAAACTCTGGGGCCGGCTGGGGCTTCGGAACGGGCTGCGATAGCCGTGCTCGACTTTCTTAAAAACCGTGACTTGTGACCCGAAGGCGGGGCACGAGACACGGGTCACGAATCACGGTTTCTGAGCGTTAACGTGCAGTAGATTAAACACCTTATCAATAAGCTCACGCGGCTTGAACGGCTTTCCCACGTACTCGTTGGCAAACTCCTTAAAACCTCTCATAACCATCTCTTCCTGTTTCAACGCGGTAAACATTATTATGGGCACCTTCTTCCCACGCTCGCTCGCGCGGATCATACGGCCTGCCTCAAAACCGTCCATACCCGGCATAAGCATATCAAGCACTATGATATCGATTTTTTCGCGGTAAACAAGCTCAAGGCAGCGTGGGCCGTCCGGCGCCGTCAGAACGCGGAAGTGCTCTGACTCAAGTATCATCTTTGTAAAATCTAAGGTATCGGGATCGTCGTCGACTACCAAAACCGTATATTTCTCGGGAGAAATTACGCGGCCTCCCCGTTCAACAGGCTTAAGGCGCTGGGCGTGAGGAACGCCGGCAATCTCCTCCTTCGGCTTATAGGGAAGGAAGAAAAATACCTGTGTCCCCTCACCGAGCTTGCTCTGTATCCAAATACGTCCGCCGTGAAGTTCGACTATCTCCTTTGTGATAGTAAGGCCGAGGCCAAGGCCGCCGTAACGGCGGCGGCTCGAGCCGTCGACCTGATAAAATGGCTCTAAAACGTAACGCAGGTCCTGCTCAGAAATACCGACGCCGGTATCGGCCACCGAGAAGGTAAGACCTTCTCTCTCCTTTTTGCAGGAAACTTTAATCTTTCCATTTGACGGCGTGAATTTAATCGCGTTGCCGAGTAAATTGGTAAACACCTGGGTAAGACGTACCGAATCCGCCCTGAGATAAAGGTGCGGCAGCGTTATGTGGTTCTCAAGTTTTATCCCTTTTGAAGAGGCAAGGGGCTCGAAGGAATGAACGCAGTCGCTTACGATAAACGAGGCGTTAACATCCTCAAGGTTAAGGCGGTAACGGCCCGACTCGATGCGCGTGAGGTCGAGCAGGTCTTTTATCAGGTTTGCCAGGTGGTCTATTTTGTTCTGTGAAATCTCAAGTCCCTTAACCTGCCGTTCGGTGAGGGGACCCGCCTTCCCCGACAAGATGTGGCTGATATATCCCTGCACGGTAGTCAGGGGCGTATTGAGCTCATGGGAAACCATCGAGAGAAATTCGAGTTTCATTTGATTCAACCTCTCGAGTTCGATGTTGGCGCGGATAAGCTCCTGCTGCTTTGCTTCAAGTTCTTCAGTGCGTTTCTTAACCTCACGCTCAAGATCGGCGGCGTACTCCGCCTCTTTTCTCGTAAACTCTTCCTGCGCCGTTACGTCGCGCGCGACACCGCGCACGCCGACAATCTCTGCACCGTAGCGGATAACGGACGAATACACCTGGACGTCGCGTTCTTTACCGGCGGAATCGTATATCTTGAACTTGAATCGATCGCTTTCAGACTCACCGTGGAGTTCCCTGTTGAAAATTTCAATCGGGATATGCGCGGTCTCGGAAACGAACAAATCGCTAAAGCGCCGCCCGATCCACTCCCCGGGGTTATATCCAAAAGTACGCTTGGCGCCCATGCTGATCTGGGTGAAACAGGCATTCTGGTCAAGCGCAAAAATAACATCATCTAAATTATTAACCAAATCCTGATAGAGCTTCTCGGACTGCGCGAGCTCTTCCGCCTTAACGCGCGCCTTTTGCTCAAGTGAGGCATAGGAATCCTTGAGTTTTTCGGCCATACGGTTAAACTCGCGGGCGAGCTCTTCGACCTCATCGCCCGTCTTAACTTCTACGACGTGATCGAGCCGGCCTTCCCCAAGGCTGTGAGCCCCTTCGACCAGCTTTTTAAGCGCGCTCGTCAGGTGGGCAGTCGCGATAAAAGAAAGGATGAAAGCGATGAGAGTGCCGCCCGCCGCGCCGAGGATAATGACCATGATATTCTTGTTGGTGATACTGGTAAATTCGCGCTCGGATGTAAAAATCGAAAGGACGCCGATCGTCCGTCCGACCTTATTTGTAATAGGCAGAAAGGAACACCAGCGCCATTCTTTCCCGATCCAGAGCCTTAGCCTCGCGAAGTTTTCGGCCTTAATCCTATCGATAATCTTCGCGGGCACCGGGCTTTCCATCTCTCTTGAGCCGTCGGACCCGAGCAATGTTGTGGCAACATACCGCTCGTTACCTATAATCGCCGCGTCGGTACCGGTCTGAACGCGGATTTGGTCCACTATCTCGGTTGTACCATTTATAACCCTCCCGGCAATGACAGCGCCGATTATTGCCTCCTTCGCCTCATCGTAAAGCGGACAGGCCACGACCTGAACCATCGCCTCAACAGAGGAGACAAACCGGCCTTCCCCTCCGCCAAGTTTGAACTTGCCTTCGGGCGCCTCGCGGGCAAGGTCTTCAAGAGGGATAAGTTCCGTCGAACGCACAAGACTACCGTAGAGTGCGTCTCTTGATATCGAGCGAAGCGGGAAAAGATCGCCCTGAAATTCACCTTCGGAACGTATGACCACGCGCTCTACCGTGTCGATAACCGTAATAAAAGTGGTCCGCCACTCTTTCTGGAGCGATTCGAGCTCGGCGGCGAGGGGTTCGGTCTTTTTATTATAGTAGTAATTCCGGTAGGCCTCTCCTATGGACATATTCGCCGTCTGAAGAAGTCTGAAGGCAAGGTCGTCGAGTTTATTTTCATAAACGGCCTGCGCGAGCTTGAGGTCGCGTTGCATCAGCTTTAGGGTCCGGGCGCGGGCGTCGTTGAAAACCACGCTGCTTGACACCAGCAAAATGAGGACAATGGGAATGATAAGTACGAGGAGAAAGAAAAGAAGGAGTTTACGCCTTAAATTCATACCAACCTTACGGCTTAAGCCTTATCAGATAAAAGATTTGATTGCCTTAACTAATTCGTCCACGTTGGCCGACTTAAAAAGAACCTTATCCACATATTCTTTCAAGGCACCGGCAACGAAATCAAGCCGGCCGGTATATATGATAATGTAAGTTTGGGGCCAAGCACTCTTTATACTATCGAGAAGTTCGATGCCGCTGCGCTCCGGCATCATAAGGTCAAGGACAAGCGCGTTGGGGCGGTACCCTTTACGCACGAGATTCAGCACCTCAAGGCCGTTATTGACAACTGTAACTTCGCAATCACAGTCTTCGAGTTTAAGCTTTATCAACTCGCACAAATCGTTGTCGTCGTCAGCCAATAAAAGTTTTTTCGGCATAATTCATCTCCCGATAATCGTAATTCCGGCTTTATCGGCCTCCTGAACAACATCGGCCTTATCTATAAAAATCGTCTTGCCCGCTTCAAAAGCAAGAACCTTAGCGCCTGATTCTTTCATGACACGGATCGTATTTATACCAACGGCCGGGACATCGAATCTCATATCCTGGCGGGGCCGCGCCGCTTTAACAACCACAACATCGCCGGAACCGAGCCGCCCTCCCCGCCTGATTGTTTCATCGGTACCTTCTATCGATTCAACGGCAAGTACAGCCTTCTCCTTAACAACGATAGTCTGGCCGATATCAAGCCGGGCAAGCTCCTTCGCCACAGGCCAGCCGAACTCGATATCCTCTCTCTCCCGCCCGAGCGGCTTGCGTTTCGTCAAAATACCCGCTCCGGGGAGGCTGTCTCCCATAAAAGGAAGGGGATCCACAAACCTCATACCTTTTTCTTCTAGCCTATGAGCCACAGATTCAAGGAGCGTCATATCTTTTCTGTCCTTAAGACGAAATGCTACCTTTAACATCTCAAAATCCGGCTTTACGCGGCCGCTGAAAAGAGACGGCTTTGTGATATTGCCGGCAAAGAAGACGTCACGGACATTTTCCGACTTGAAAAATTTGATCAGCTTGCCCAATTCGCCGAGTTTGACCCAGGCAAGACGCTTCACAATTCCGGAAATGTCGGGATCGCACTCTCCCGCGACCGCGCAGACGCACACCTCATAACCTTTCACCATTGCCTCTTTGGCTATCAGGAAAGGATACTTCCCCCCGCCCGCGATTATACCGATCTTTTTATCTGTGCTCATCTGCGTGGTTAAGGCTCCAAGCGCTCATCTGCGATCATCTGTGATCCTCAACCGCAGATACCGCGTTCTGAGTGCCGAAGAAACTCGAGAAGTCTGACGATGGTTGGCGTGTGTTCAAGTTCGGCTTCGATGCGTCGAATAGCCGTTTTAACGGAAAGTTCCGAACGGAAAATAATCTTAAACGCCCGCTTAAGCAGAATTTTGTCTTCCTTTGGCACGCCCGCTCGCTCGAGGCCCACAACGTTAAGGCCATAAGCACGCACGGGATGCCCGTCCGTCATCATATAAGGGGGTATATCCTGAACCACTTTGGAACATCCGCCCACAATCGAGAGGGTACCGATTCTCACAAACTGGTGAACCGCGCTTAATCCCCCTATGATGGCCTTGTCTTCGACGGTGACATGGCCTGCCAGGGTCGCGACGTTCGCGAGAACCGTACCGTTGCCTACTATGCAATCGTGGGCCACGTGGCAATACGCCATAAGAAGGTTGCCGTCTCCGATTACGGTTTCCGCCCCCTCCTTTGTGCCGGGATTAACGGTCGCGTATTCCCGGATGTGGTTCTTGTTTCCGATTTTAAGGAAGCTCACCCCTCCGGCGTACTTTTTATCCTGTGTCACGGAACCGATCACAGCCCCCGTAAAGATCTCGTTCTCGGAGCCGATGGTGGTGTGGCCTTCGATCACAACGTGGGAGCCGATCTTTGTCTCATCTCCCACGACCACGCCCTCCCTAATCACGGAATAAGGACCTACTTCGACACCGCGGCCCAACTCCACGCTGCTTTCCACAATCGCCGTAGGATGAATTTTGCATAAGGCTGTTTTTTGCGTCATCTCGACTTCTCCACTAAAACAAAACGGAACACGGCCTCGCACACAAGTTGTTCGCCCACGTACGCCTTGGCGGCACACTCCCCCGTCCTTGATTTAAAACGGATAATGTCGACTTCGAGCCTGAGCTCGTCGCCCGGATAAACGCCATGGCGGAACTTCGCTTCCTCGATACTCATAAAATAGGCGAGTTTCCCCAGGTTCTCGGGCTTATTCAACATAATGACGCCGCCCACCTGCGCCAACGCCTCGACGATCAGGACCCCCGGCATAATCGGATGCCCCGGAAAGTGGCCCTTAAAATACCAGTCGTTCCTCGTAACGCTCTTAATACCGACAGCGCGCTTACCCGGGTCAAGCTGTGTGACCCTGTCAACCAAAAGGAAGGGATACCGATGAGGGAGAATCTTCTTAATCTGTTCGTAATCGTAGACCGTGCCGGCCGTAGTTGAAGACGGCACGGGGTTCCTGCCGACACCCGCCTGCGAAAGGTACGTGGCCAATTTCTTTACCATTGCGAGGTTCTGTGTATGACCGCTCCTGAAAGAGACGATATGCCCCTCAATAGAACATCCCAACAGGAACAGATCGCCCAAAAGATCCAGTATCTTGTGCCGGGCGGCCTCGTTTTTAAAGCGCAGGGTATTTTTCATGGGGCGACCATCCTCAAACACAAGCGTATTTCCGAAGTTGGCTCCTTTACCGTATCCCGAGTTCACAAGAAATTCTGCTTCCTTCTTAAGACAAAAAGTCCTTGCCGGCGCGATTTCTTTGATAAAAACCTCCGGCGTAATCGGAAAAGAGGCAAACTGATCCGACAGGCCCTCGTCTTGATAGCTAAGGGTGTATGAAATCTTCTTTCCCTCAAAGGGAAGCGCTACCAGTCCCGCGCCATCTTCCGTATAGTAGACGGGCGATTTCAAGGAGAAACCTTTACGCACGAGGGGCTGCTCCACAAGCCCGGCTGCCATAATTTTCTCCGCGTATTCCTTCGCGCTGCCGTCAAGGGCCGGAAGCTCTGGCCCTGAAACACAAACAACGGCATTGTCTACGCCGAGTGCCATAAAAGTCGCGAGCAAATGCTCGACTGTGGAGACGGTGTTCTCACCCGCGCCGAGCGTAGTCTGTCTGCCGTGGAGGCCTCCGGTGTTAACATTTTCAAACGTGGCTTTAATCTCGGGGGATGAGACCAAGTCGGTACGGACAAAACGAACGCCTCGCCCGGCCTCGGCCGGCTTCAGGCATACGCAGCAGTCGCAACCCGTATGAATGCCCTTGCCCGAAAAAGATACTTCGCTACGCAGTGTTTTTTGATATTCCATCACTTTATCCTGTTAAATCTGTTGTTAACTTAGTTAGCCAGTGAGCGAGTTAATAAATACTAACTCGCTCACTGGCGCACAGGCTTACCGGCTAACACAAATTATTTTACTTCTTCTTCCCCTTCGTAGCCTGATATTCCTTGTTTATCGTATTAAGGATATCGTTTGTAACATCGTACTCCGGCTGATAATAGAGGAGAAATCTCTCGTTGAAGATCATGTCGTAACCGTTTTTCTTGCCGTAATCTTTGACGGCCTTATCGATGGACTCGAAAATCTGCCGTATAGCCTCATCGCGCTCCTGGCCCAACGCCTTGCCTACTTCCCTGTCAAAATTATCGAGGGCTTTGATCTTCTCATCTATGGCCTTCTGCTTTTCCGCCTTGCCGCTGTCGGAAAGAAGGACAAGCTCGTCTTTCAGGGAACGGATATCGCGGACGATGGCGTCACGCTCTTCCTGCTTTGTCTTGCTCTTCGCGTTGATGGTTGTCTCCGAATCCTTTGTCCTTTCATACTCGTTAAAAACCTTAGCGACATCCACATAAGCCACCTTCTGAAGTCCTGCGGCGTAAATCGGCGCAGAGCTCAGAACAAATGCCGCACAAATGAGCACTGCCACAATCCCTTTCAGGCTTCTCATAACTACCTCCTTTTATAAGTTTTTGTTTGGTTTCTGTTTGGTTTTTGTTTTACTAACAACTATTCCCTATTCACTATCGACCGCCTCTAGAACCCTCTACTAAAGCTGAACTCGAACTTGCCGTTCTTATCCTTTTCCTTGTCGCGGTTAGTGATCGGGAAACCGTAGTAAAGAATCATGGGCCCGACGGGAGTATTCACTTTAATACCGGGGCCGATACTCGTCGCAAAGTCACCCCACTTGAGGTCCCAGGCTTTAAGCTCAACCTCGCCGATATCGACAAAGACAATGCCCTTAAAATTCTTCACTATCGGCCAGGTATACTCAATGTTTTGGACGCACAAGGTATTACCGCCGACAGCCTGCCCGTTCTGCTTGGGACCAACACGCCTGAAACCGAAACCGCGCACGGTGCCGAGACCGCCCGCGTAAAACCTGTCAAAGACGGGAGTTTTCTTAGTGCTCCCGAAGGCGTCCATTACGCCGATCCTAAAGTCGAACTCAATCACGTGATCTTTCCTGAAACTCCAGTATTTTGTCGCGCTCGCCTGCGAAATATAGTATGTCTTCGAGCCGCCAAGAATGCTTCCGACAAGCTCGGTCGAGAAACCAAGCACGCTGCCTTTTGTAGGATTGTAGAGGTTATCACGGGAATCCCTGCCTATCGAGAAACGGGCGCGGCTCAAGGTATTGGAAGTGCCGGTGTCGCGGACATCTTCTCCCGCGCTTTCGGATATGTCTCTCAGCTTAACGCCTTCAAGTGTGTAGCCGACTCCCGCGCGGACATATTCCGTAAACGCCTTTCCAAAATTAACGCTGAAACCGTAGCGGCGTGTTTCGAAATCGGTGTTGTTCCTGAGGTTGTCGACGGCATACAGGTTAACACCTAAAGAAACGGGCTTGTTAAAAAGCCAGGGCTCCACAAAACTCATGTCCAAATCACGCGTAGTCGAACCGAGGCGACCTCTCAGGGAAAAACTCTGCCCCGCGCCGGTAAATGTGGGCCAGCGCATGAGGTCAAAATTCCTTTGCGCAATTTCGGCGAATCCGATAAATTTATCGACGGAACTCACGCCGGCGCCGAACGACAACTCGCCCGTCTGCTTCTCCTTGACGCGGAAGACAAGATTCCTGCGGTTAGGGGCAGTGCCAGGCTCCGTATCCCATGTAACCTCTTCGAAAAACCCCAAATTATCGAGGCGCTGTTTTGAGCGGTCGAGTTTTCCGCCGTCAAACCGCTCTCCGGGACGGATCCTAAGCTCGCGCCGTATGACGATATCTTTTGTCTTGGTGTTACCGCGGATCTTAACCTTATCGACAAAGTAAAGATCGCCCTCGGTAATATTATAAACAAGGTCGACCTTGCCCGTATCTTTGTTCAGGCGGACATCGGGCATAACCTGACAGTCCATATAACCGCGGTCAAAATAATATTTTCTGACCGCGTCGATATCGTTCGCCATGTTAAATTGCGAATAGACATTGCCCGGCAGCATCTCGAGATTCTGCCAAATCTCGCTCTCGGGGAAAAGGACGTTGCCTGAGATTTTGACGTCGCCGGCGATATACTGGTGGCCTTCCTCAACCTGAATGGTAATAAAGATCATCTTCTTCGCGCGGTCGTAATCCATCCGCGGAACAACCTTGACGTCGAGAAAACCGTTTTTTTGGTAAAACCCCTCGACGCGATCGAGGTCTTCGCGAAATTGGTCTTCTTTAAAAACGCCGGGCTGTAGAAACCAAATCCACCCTTTCGGTTTTGTCTTGAGTAGCGCCTTGACCTCGCCCACCTTGAAGGATTTCACGCCTTCAAAGCTGATCTTGTTGATCTTGTATTCCTCGCCCTCGCTGATGAGGATATAGACAACGGCTTCCTTTGTTTCCTCGTTCACGTCGACTTCGGATTTCACCTCGACAAACTTGTAGCCTTTATTCAATTACTTCTGCTTGATCG